>NZ_DEYV01000037.1:0-108387 GCF_002364655.1 Pseudomonas sp. UBA3149 | reverse complement strand
GAAAGAGAATTGCGTACCGGCGTCCTATTGGGCGGCAGGTCCGGGCTGGGGCAATTATTTCATGTCGGTTGAGCCTATCAATGGTGTAGAGCGCCCGCAGTGGCCGACGCTCAAGAAGTACATGGACAGCAGCAGCTGTACGGAAATAGGCCCGAAGAAAGCTGTTGCTACAACACCTGCAGCATCGACTACTCCTGTGGCCTCTACACCGGCCTCAGCAGGCACGGTGAGTGAGATTAATAACATCACTAACGTGGACTGGCTAAACGGCGTGTATCGCAAGAAGCCAGGTTTTTCGATTCCGGCCAATGATGCTAACAAGGCGGCCTTTAAAGTAGGAGCGTCGGTACGCTTGGCTGATGGCCAGGTCAGAAAGATCAGCTCCGCACAGGTCGGTGCAAAGATGGCGGTGTATCTTGAGGGCGCGGCGGTTAACGGCGCGGTGGTTGGGTATCCTAAAACACTGGTAGTTGTGCCTAACTAAATAAACGATTTCAGCCTCTATAAATCAAAAAGCCGTCCGTAGGGGCGGCTTTTTTTTGGCGTTACCCTATGGCTGATAGCAATACTACTACCGCTCCATTACATCAAGTACGACCCTATCCAATCCTGTCTTCGCGAGCCATTAGGATACCCCTGATGCTTAGAGTGGACACGGTAACAATCAAACGACAGTCATGAGCGTGATCAATCCCGGGGCTGTAACTCTTCTGGCTCAGGACAACGCGGTAGTCTTTCTAAGGGGTCTTGTGCAACCTGCCGGGTGGCAAGGTAGTGTTTTATATCGGCCCGCCTGTCTGCAAGCTTCTGGCGCCGCGTATGCCGCTCGAGCACTACGGCAGCTAATGCCATAGCCAGTAGCGAGACGCTGGCCAGCGTTACGAGTGCGCCTAGCCAGTAGGTATCGATACTGCCATCTATATCCCCGCTAGAGCTTCCCATGTGGAAACATGCGCTTGCCATTCCGGTGTAATGTATTGCCGCTATGCCAAAGCCGAGAAAAATGGATGCGGCGGAACGCAGCATCCAGACATGCGCCAAAGGCCGTTTTAGATGAAAAGCTACATACAGCGCCGAGATTGAGGCAGGTACTGCGATTACCAGGGAGGCGCCTAGCCATATGGGGTCGTAGCTGATGGCTGGATGCATATTGATTGCAGCCATGCCGGTGTAATGCATCGCTGCAATCCCGGCGCCCATGACCAGACCACCCCAGAAAAAATGCCGAGTCGCCAGTGCTGGACGGCAGACGATTCCCAGCGCTACAGCCGCTGCCAAAATAGCCAGCCCTAACGAAAGCACAGTGGCCGAGGCTTGGTAGCTAAGCTCGATAGGCAGGCTGAAAGCCAGCATGCCAATGAAATGCATTGCCCAGATTCCAACCCCCATTGCCACTGAGCCACAACCAAGCCATTTCCTCGCAGCAGTGCCGGATGTATTAAACACAGCAGAGGCCAGCTGGAGCGCCGTGTAGGAGGTCAGAACTGCCACAAGGATGGAGATTAAGACTAGGAGTGGGTCATAACTACCAGTAAGCATAGAGTTACCCGGTTTCAGATCCTAAGCTTAACGGCCGACTGCGTCGTTTCTGAAATTACGCTCGCAGTCCGAGGTCCATATCCCGGTACGCTCATGTGCTGCAACACATGCGCCAAATACAGCCGTCAATGAATATCCCATGTAGTCGATACACAAGAACCACCCCTTAAGCTGCGCCGTAGGGAAAAGCGTAACTGGTACCCACAACAAATGATCTCCATGAACCAGGCCAATCGTCTTCGGCGCGTCTTCATCGTGTTTGCCCTGTGCTTTACCCTAGGGCTTACCAGCGTTGTGTCACTTCAGCTTTTTAGAAGCTATGAGGCTACTTTAAATGCTGCTGAGGTGAATGCGGCTAATCTGGTGAAATCAATTGCGCAGCACGCTCAGGACACTTACGAGGAACTGGATCTGACCAGCTATGGCATAGTCGAGAGGCTGGAGTGGGATAACTTTGGCGCAGGGCTATCGGATGAAAATGTGGCGCGTTTGAAGCACTTTTTCAAACGCCAAGTGGCTCAGATGAACCAGGTGCACGGCATTTTCGTTTATGACAAGGATGGCAAATGGATCGTGACGGATAAGGATGACTATCCCGCCAGCATCAATAACAGTGACCGCGAATATTTCATCTACCACAAGACCTTCATGGATCGAGGGGTTTATATTGGTACACCCCTGCGCAGCCGATCTACAGGCGACCTTGTAGTCCCTGTTTCGCGCCGAATCAACAACCCGGACCAGAGTTTTGCCGGCGTTGTGCTGGTTACCATCAATATCGAGTATTTCAACGCCTACTATGCTGACTTCCGACTGGGTGCCGGGGATATCATTGTCCAGGCCTTGCGTAGCGGTGAAGTGATCTCACGGTTGCCCAACTCAGAAAATAACATACGGCTTAATCTCTCCAAGGGAGAGGTATACAGCAAGTACCTGCACCAAGGACGCTTTGGCGTTACTCGAATTACTTCAGTTGTAGACGGCGTAGAGCGTATCCAGGGATATCAGGCGCTTGAGCGCTATCCGCTGGTGGTTCAGGTCGGATTTTCCTTAGAGGATGTATTAGGCCCCTGGCTGACCGAGGTGGTGATCTATACCGGCGGGCTAGTAGTCATGCTCGCCGTTTTATTTGCCCTGGCGCTGGTAGTGCTACGCTACATGCGACTGGACCGGGAAAATCAACTTGAACTCAAAGCCGCCTATGACGCTGTTGAAAGGCTGGCAATGGAAGATGGCCTGACCGGTTTAGCCAACCGACGCCATTTTGATGTCATGCTGCCGGTTGAGCTTAACCGAGGACGCCGTCAGGCTCACCCGATCGGGCTTATCATGCTCGACGTAGATTATTTCAAACGATTTAATGACCGCTATGGCCATCAGATGGGAGATCTGTGCCTTCAAGCTGTAGCGCAGGTCATCAAACAGAATGTTCGCCGCGCAGGTGACTTAGCCGCACGCTATGGTGGTGAAGAGCTTGTCATCCTGCTGCCTAATACCGATGAAGCGGGTACTTACGGCATTGCGACGGCAATCATGGAAGGTATCAGGGCGGCAAACATTGAGCACATGGACTCTCCTCTGGGTCGCGTCACAGCCAGTATCGGATACCATGTAGTGATTCCAGACAGTTCTGAATACAATCCGGCCTATGAGCTGGGCTTTGCTGACATAAATCTGTATACAGCAAAGGAGCTGGGACGAAACAGAGTCCATCCTATTCCCAATATTATCTAACACCCTCTTGCCCAGCCGTTAGAGCAATTTCTCGTTTTCCTCCCCCTCGATTCGGTACGGCTGAAAATCTGCGAGTCTACTTGAAGCCGATATGAATTTACTTTTATCGCCTTATAGTCAGTGGTTATAGATTTGCGGCAGTAGACGCAGGAAGTAGTGCAGCCGCAGGCCTTATGAATAGTCTCTTTCGTGAAGCCAGAGGCATGAAAGATATAGAAGAATGGCTGATATCGAATATTGACCAGGAGTACTTTGTTTCAAAAACATAATTGGGCTTTGAATAAGTCAGCACAGGCCTGGATTGCGAGCAGGGCGAGGCTCCTACTAAGCTGCTATTACACGGTCACGGCCAGCCCTTTTAGCCATATACATCGCACTATCAGCCATACCGATTAGCTCTACCGGCTCTGTGCTGTTTTCTGGCGCAGTGGCTACACCAAAGGAGGCTGTAACGGAAATGGAGTGGCCACCTTCTAGAGTATTGAGCTGGCGCAGCGCCTCACATACCTGCTGAGCGCGAGCCACGGCGTTTTCCTTTGTACAATCCGGCAAAATCATGACCAGCTCTTCACCGCCATACCGGCAGGCTAGATCAGAGGCACGCAAGGACTTTTTCAATAATTGGGCTGTCATGCGCAGGGCTGCATCCCCTCCGGCATGCCCATGGAGATCGTTTATCTGCTTGAAATGGTCGATATCAAGCATGATTACGCTAACAGGTGATCCATTACGTTGTGAGCGGGCCAGTTCACGAGCCAGACTTTCCTCCATGAAGCGTCGGTTGTAGAGGCCGGTCAGAGCATCCTTGACGGACTGGTCACGCATTACCTGTCTCAGCTTCGCATTGGTTAGTGCCAGCGCTGTCTGCTCGCTGATGGCTTCAGCCAGATTCATCGCTTGATCAACCAAGGCGCCGTCCTTAATGGGCTTGCTGATATACAAAAGGCCCAGCACTTCACCGTAAGCGGTTAAGGGTAGGCAGTAATGATTGCGCGGGTCCTCTGCCATATAGTGATTACAGCGTAATGCAGAATGACTTTCCTCGCAGTAATGCACTTGTCCCCGGCGCAAAGCCCAGCAATCATGGGGAGCCATCATACGTGGCTCGACCTCCTCGCTGCCCCATGTGGCGCCTCGTTCCAACATGTCTGCTGAATTACGGTAGAGAAAGATCGCACCTACTGTATCTGGCAGCAGTTTTGAGCAATATAGCGAGCTGATTGCCAGTCCCTCTTGCAACGTCATCTCAGTCTGAAGCGTACGAGACATCTCTCCCAAGAGAGATACTTCAAGGTTACGCTGGCTAAGTTCTCTGACGCTCTCCTCAAGCTTTCGGCTGATGAGTTGAGCATCATTGGCTGAGTTTTCTTGAGCAAGGATAGCGTTACGCATTGACCTGAACATAAAGGATAGAAGCAGCATGGTCAGGAGTGTACTGACTAGAGAAAAGCCTACTGCCGCTATACTTTTCTCTCCAAGCTTATTATCAAGCGCTGCCAGTTCCTGCTGCTCTCCAAATATGAGTTCGCCTACCACGTTACGAACGTTTTCCATCAAATCCTTGCCGTGACCGGTACGAATAATGGCCTCTACTGCAGCGTACCCCTGCTCATGCCTGAGGGTGATGGTTCTGGCCAGATCTTCGAGCTTCAGCTGAGCATGCTTAATAAGCACATCTACTTTTTCTGTCTGATCCAGAACGTCGCCAGCGTAAACACTCTTGAGCCTCTTGAGTTCGTTAGGCAGGGAGGATAGCGAAACATAGTAGGGCCGTAAAAATACCTCATTACCGGTAATGACATAACCACGCTGGCCCGTCTCTGCATCGACCACCAGTTCCTGCACAATACGGAGACTTTCTATCTGCTTCTGGACAACATTACGTTCTTGGCGCGTATCGTTGACCCAAAACAGGCTAAGGGGGGCAACTGCTGCGGTTAGGATCATGATGATTGAAGCGCTGCCGGCAGCAAGCTTGAGCCGAGCCTTTCTGAACGCCATTACATTAACCTTGCTACCAAATCCGGTTGAGCGGAGCCAAAGTCAGCCGTACCTAAAGGAACGAGAGGGCCATAGAAACGTACTGCTCTGGTAAGCGCCAGCTTGTGAGTAGGCGCTCACCAAGAAACTATGAAAGCAGGCCTAAAGGAAATAAAAATAGCTCGCTCCATAATCACAGGTCTGTTCATTGTCATAAGCATCGACCAACCCTTCAAAAACCTGAGCTTGGCGGCAGCCTTTAAGCCTAGTGGCAGACAGACGGTCATACAGATTCTTGAAGGTCAATAATAAGGTGGGTCGTTACCTTATACAGACAAGCAGCAGAGTATCTGGCTCTGGCTTTAGGTGACGCCCTAGACCTCTCGCTGGCTTTGATAAGTAACGGGCAAGTACTGCGTGATATGACCATCGTCCTGCATGAACACTGGCCTAACGATGGTGAAACAATGACCAAAAAGCGCAACATGCTCCGTACTTTTAGTGTGGGAAGCATAGCGCGGGACGCGAAGCGGCCCTAATCGACCTGTTCTGCTGCTCGATGTACTGGCGTATGTTCGATATCGACGCCGCGCCCACGTTGCCCGCGAAATAGCTTGGGCTCCATAGGGCGTTATTTAAATACGCAGCCACCACGAGTTCCGGGTACATCAGCCGCAGTCGCCTGCTGGAGACGCCCTTGAGGCTATTCACGAGTCGCGAGAGCGCTACCTTCGACGGATAGTGCATAGCAAATGCACATGGTCAGGCCCGCCATTGAGCTCAATGAGTTCAGATTCAAAGTCCGCGCTGACACTACGGAAAATTCCTTCTGGCGAGAAGCGTACACCACCCGCGTCTGTTCAGCTTGCGGCTCCTTAGTAGGACCGCAGGGCGTCAATGGGTTGCGTATAAAAGAATGAACCTGCTGTGAGTGCGGTGTCGCTCACGATCGCGATATTAACGCGGCTAGAAACATTCTTGCGCTCGGGCATGAGCGTCCATCTGTGGGAATCCCCGTCCTTTAGGCCGGGGAGGATGTAATGGCAGGCATGAGCAATTACGTACCTGTAGTGAGCGCAGGCTAGATACTTCTGGGTTCGGTTACTCCCAGCATCACAGCATTACCTGCCTGCGCTCATCAGTAAGGCTTCGCTAGTGATGCTTAGTCCAGTAGATCTGCGGGTACGTTGCCGCCGTTCTCAGCCAGCTTTTGCAGTACAGCTTTGTGCAGCCACATGTTCATCTGCGCGGAGTCCTGCAGTTTGTCTGCTGGGCAGTTCAGTTCTTTGGCGAGCTCCTGACGAGCAGACAGGCTGCTGTCCAGGTCAAGCAGCTTGAGCAGATCGACGATGGACGTTTTCCAGTTGAGCTTTTCGGCATGGTTGGCTGCCAACCCGTCGAGCTTGGCAGCCACATCCACCTGACTGATGGCCTGTGGTGCGGCTCCGGTAGCTGTATCCGTGGACGAGGATGACGTTCCAGCGGGCGTACCTGCCGCTGCATCAGTGCTGCCCGGCTGCTGCGCGGTAGGTTCGGCAGCGTGTGCTTCTTTACCAATACCAAGCTTGGACAGGATATTGCCAAATAGGCTCATATAAACTCCTCATCTATCAATCGAGACGGTGACCTGCTTGTGCAGGGCTTGCCTATCTTCCGACCGCTGTGTCGAGGAATTAGTTTGAAATAAATGCCATTAGTTTGAGACCAGACCCAACATCTTCATTCCTGTTGGTGTTACTTCTCCTTCGGAATAATGGAGATGGCACCATTTTTCTCCAGAATCGCATATTTGATCTGATCCATTCGCTCAAGCCCATGCGTGGTACGGGCCGCCTCCAGGATGTCCTCCTCGGCCAGACGTACCTTGTTCAGTCTCGCCTTGAGCACCTGTCCATTCTCCACGATGATCATGGGCATCCCATCTATGAACCGCGCAAGCTTGGGCGACCGCTCCTTGACCAGCGATAACCCGATATCGATGACTACCAAGGTCACGATGATGAGCGCTGCGTTGGTTACGGAAAAATCATCGCCCAGCAACGCCTGTTGGGTCGCCTCGCCAATAATCAGAAGTAGCACAAAATCAAACGTTGTGATTTCAGCCAGGGTACGCCGCCCGGCAATCTTGAAGATAACAAAGACCACCAGATAAACCGCCGCAGCGCGTAATACCGCGTCCATGATTGCTCCTTACGGATAAATGAATTGCGTCAGTTGCAGGGCGGGCCCTGAAGTCAGCGTTGAAACGACACTGCGAGACAGACCAACCCCCTGTGCCCGAAGACTCAGGTGCGTCTGGACCCAGCCTCGATCATCAGCCAGGTAGGTAAGGCGCATCCCTGAGCCGTAGCTGCGGGATTCGACTGGCTCGGGTTGCAGGCTGTCGACACTGAATGAGTCCAACAAACTGCCGTCGAGCAGGATGGTCGCTTTTCCATCTGCTCCAGCCTTGGCCTTGATGGTGACCGGCATGGATGCACCATTACGTGCAAAGCGCTCGTAGACAATGATCAGTTCGCCATCAGGGCTCTGGATTTCGGTATGACTTAGTGGACCCTTGGAGAACAGACCAAGCAACGTCAGGATGACAATGACGCATAGCATGTACCAGCCTATACGCTCGATCATCCAGATCCGTTTCTGTACGCAAAGGTCTTCTTGGATCGGATACTGACGGCTGGAAAACTCGTTCTTATCGTCTGGCATTGACATATTTACGTCCCTGGCCTGTTGTTACGGTTGAAAGCCGGGACACTCATTAGTTCTGCGCGTACACGCCGTGCCTCGCCTCATCCCCCCTATCGCAGCACACCGCATACGGCGACCAGGAACCAAGCCCTTAAGCATTACGTCTGCAGGTAATACCTTGAGGGTGCACCATGACATTCAATGAACTCTCGGCAAAACTCTCAAACTGGGCAGGCCAGGCCCGCCGTTTCAGCTGGCTGTCGCAGGCATTATCCTTAGGGCTGTCACAGGCCCAATCTTTCATTACAACGATACGTGGCAGCTAATCATCAACACCTCCACGACCATCATTACGTTTCTCATGGTGTTTCTGATCCAGAACACACAGAACCGTGACAACGATGCCCTGCACATCAAGCTCGACGAACTCTTGCGCGTTACCAAGGCGCCCAGGATCGCCTGCTCTACCTGGAAAATCTCGACGCCAATGAACTTAAAGCGCTGCGCAAGAAGTATGAGGAAATAGGAAAAGAGGCCAGTGCGCTCAAGCGTCGGGACCTAGAGGCCGAAGAAAAGACTGAGCAGGCCTAAAACAACGTGAAACCAATCACAGTTAGAAAAACCCGACCTCAGTAATGGCACTAAACCATCACCTCATTATTGACATGTAAATAAATCCTATACCCGCCATTAAGTTTCAAGCGTAGAAAACGATAACCCTTCCAATGCGGTTCTCTGCGCAATCGACTTAATGGTGGTGCTTGATGCCTTCCTCTGATGTTTCTCTCGATCATTCCATTTCTGGAGCTTCCAACCACGCGTCAACGACAGGTACCGTCTGGATTCCGCTTGCGCTGTGTGGCGTAGCTGGCGGAGCCGGAATTGTCTGGGCAGGAAACGCTTCCTTGTTGAGCTGGGTGCTGGCAGCTGCGCTACTGATTGCAGCCGGGCTTTTGGCTGTCTGGGGCCAGGCGCGTCAGCAGCAGGTGCTGAAAGCACTTTCCGCCTCACAAAGCGAGGCACGCGGCATGACCGGCAAAAAGGCCCAAGAAGGTGCTGTGGACGGGATCTGTATTGAAGTGCTCCCGGTGTGGGCACAGCAGATCGAAACAGCGCGTAGTCACACGGAAGAAGCCGTTACCCAACTGACCCATCGCTTTGCTGAGCTGGCAGGCCGTATTCAAATGTCAGTCGAAGGGTCCCATGACGGCAGTGCTCAGGCGCTTGTTGCGCTCCTGTCCTCCAGCCAGAACGAACTCAACGGCATCATTACCGGCCTGCGTGAAGCCTTGTCAAGCAAGGCAGTGCTCCAGCGTGAAATCACGCAACTGCATGAATTTACCGGCCAGCTTCAGGCCATGGCCAAGGATGTTGCCGATGTTGCCAAGCAGACGAACCTGTTGGCCTTGAACGCGGCTATCGAAGCTGCACGTGCAGGCGAGGCAGGCCGTGGATTTGCGGTGGTTGCCGATGAGGTTCGCAAGTTGTCGACTCTGTCGGGGAATACCGGACAAAAGATCAGCGAAACGGTGGAAACCGTTAACGCGGCCATTCTCCGCACGCTGGATGCCTCCGAGCAGTATGCGCGCCAGGATGCTGAAACTTTGGCAAATTCCGGCAATGTCATTGAAAACGTCATCACCCAGTTCAATGCCAACGCCAGTCATCTGGTGCAGCAGAGCAACACCTTGCGCGAGCAAAGTGAAGCCGTGGGCGCTGAAATCTCGGACGTCCTGGTAGCCCTGCAATTCCAGGATCGCGTCAGCCAGATGCTGAGCCATATCCGCAATGATTTGAACAAGCTGGAACAGCGCCTGCTTGACCGGCGTACTCAGGCCGCGCAGGGCGAGGCGTTGAAGCCGATCGACACCAAAGCCTGGCTTGATGAGCTGGCCAAGACCTATACCACAGCGGAGCAGCTGGCTGTCCATCACGGCAAAACGCCGGCCTCAGCCGCTTCATCCGATATCACCTTCTTCTAAGCCACACTTCTGTTCGAGACCATTATGAGCACGAAAAAAACCGTTCTTATCGTTGATGACTCCATTTCGATCCGCCAGGTCGTCGGCATGACACTCAAGGGCGCCGGCTACGACGTGATCGAGGGCTGTGATGGCAAGGACGCATTGGGCAAGTTAGACGGCCGCAAGATCCACCTGATTATCAGCGACGTGAACATGCCCAATATGGACGGCATTGCGTTTGTTACAGCAGCCAAGAAGCTGCCGGCCTACAAGTTTACGCCGGTCATCATGTTGACCACCGAGTCGGGTGCCGACAAGAAATCAGCCGGTCAGGCCGCAGGCGCCAAAGCCTGGATGGTCAAGCCCTTCCAGCCCGCTCAGATGCTGGCGGCTGTTTCCAAACTGATTCTGCCGTAACCCTGCTACGAGATCGTCACCATGACCGAAGCCGCTATTGAACTGCATCACCGTGTGGCCCTGGATGGCCCGTTGACTATTTATACAGCAGCTGAGAGCAAGGCCAAGGTGCTCGATCCGCTCAAGGCCAGCGCACTTGTCGAATTTGATCTGGCAGGAGTAGATGAATTCGATTCGGCTGGCCTGCAGCTGCTCATCCTTGCAAAACAGGAAGCAGCCAGGCGTGGCTGCTCGCTTAGCCTGTGCAATCACAGCCCTGCGGTTGTGGAGTTGCTTGAGCTAAGCGGGCTAGTCAGCTTTTTTGGCGACCCTCTTCTTATTCAGCCGCATCTCGCTTGAGGCCACGCCGTGAATATCGATGACGTGTTAAAGATTTTTATTGCCGAAAGCCAAGAGCTTCTCCAGCAGATGGAAGATGCTCTGTTGCAGATCGAGCAGAACCCGCATGATCCAGACCTGATCAATGCGATTTTCCGTGCTGCCCATACAATCAAGGGTTCAGCAGGCCTGTTCGGGCTGGACGGTATCGTCAGTTTTACCCATGTGGCAGAAAGCGTTCTGGATCGCATTCGCAGTGGCGAGCTTGCCTTCAACGATGCGTTGGCCGCCCTATTCCTGCAGGTATGCGATCAGCTCAACGCCCTTATTACGCATGTAGAAACTGGCGGCTCGCTGGATGAATTGGAGCCGGCATTGCACAAGCAGGGTACAGCCCTGGTCGAGACCTTGAGCCAGTATCTGTCTGGCAATGCCATACCGACCTCGATTGTGGAAGCGGCTGCGCCCGTGGCCCGTGAGATCAGTGACAAGCCTGGCGAGCATTGGCATCTGTCACTGCGCTTTGGTCCCGATGTGTTACGCAATGGCATGGATCCCTTAGCGTTTTTACGGTACCTCAATACCTTCGGGCAGATCACTCATATCGTCACGCTAACTGAACATGTTCCTACGGCTGACGAAATGGACCCGGAAACCAGCTATCTGGGTTTTGAAGTGGCGTTTGCAACGGATGCCGATAAGGAAACTATTGAAGGTGCCTTCGAATTTGTTCGTGAAGACAGTCAAATTCGTATCTTTCCACCGAACAGCAAGACGGCCGATTATATCCAGTTGATCAACGAGCTACCGGAAGAAGATCTGCGCCTGGGTGAAATGCTGGTACGTTGCGGTGCGCTGACACAATCGGAGCTGGAAAAAGCACTTCAAAAACAGTCAGAGCCAGAAGCAGAAGCAGCGCCTATTGGTCAGGTACTGATCAATGAGAAGAATGTCCAACCACAAGTCGTGACCGCTGCGCTGCAGAAGCAAAAGCAGGTCAAGGACAACCGGACAGCTGAAGGTAACCTGATTCGAGTGGATGCCAACAAGCTTGATCAGCTTATTAACCTGATCGGTGAGCTGATTATTGCAGGGGCCGGTACCCAACTAGCCGCTCAGCAAAGTGGCGTTGCCCAACTGGTAGAGTCTACTGGCGTACTGTCGCGCTTGGTGGAAGAGGTACGTGATTCAGCCTTGACCCTGCGAATGGTACAAATCGGCACGACATTTAACCGCTTCCAGCGCGTCGTGCGTGATGTGTCCAAAGAGCTGGGTAAGGACATCGTTCTGGAAATCAGCGGTGGTGAAACCGAACTGGACAAGACCGTAGTCGAGAAGATCGGCGATCCGCTGACCCACCTTATTCGCAACTCCATGGATCATGGTATTGAGCCGGCCCCTGTTCGCCTCGAGCGTGGCAAGCCTGCCCAGGGTACGGTGCGCCTGAATGCGTATCACGAGTCCAGCAGCATTGTCATCGAGGTATCGGACGACGGTGGTGGTCTTAACAAAGATCGCATCCTACGCAAAGCCATAGAGCGCGGACTCGTCAGCGACAACCAGAGCCTGACCGACAAGGAAATCTTCAACCTGATTTTCGAGCCTGGTTTTTCTACCGCCGAGCAAGTCAGCAACCTGTCCGGTCGTGGCGTTGGGATGGACGTGGTAAAGAAAAATATCACGGCTCTACGTGGCACAGTGGATCTGGACAGCGTTGAAGGCATAGGCACTACGATTAGTATCCGCTTGCCCCTGACACTGGCCATTATTGATGGCTTCCTGATTGGCGTTGGCAAAGCCACCTATGTGGTTCCACTGGACATGGTTGAGGAATGCATTGAGCTGACCAGCGACCAGTCCTCTGCGGCCAGACAAAGTACGAGCGATTACATCGATTTACGGGGCGATGCCCTGCCCTTCATCCGACTACGTGAATTGTTTGCCGTTGAAGATGAACCGCCACGCCGTGAAAACGTGGTTGTCGTGAACTACGCAGGTAATCGTGCCGGCTTGGTTGTAGACCAGCTCATGGGTGAGTTTCAGACCGTTATCAAGCCACTCGGCAAGATTTTCGATAACAACCGCGCCTTGGGCGGCTTCACCATATTGGGTAGTGGTGCCGTGGCGTTGATCCTCAGTGTGCCGGGAATGATCGGCACAATTACACAAAGGCAGGCCGCTTCCAGCGCCGCCATGACCATCAATTCCTGATTGAGACAGCTATCATGAACGAAACGAAAAAAATGGTGCTGCTGGTAGTCTCTGCATTACTAGGCATCTTGGTCCTGGCCGGCGCTGCGCAGTACCAGATCAGCCGGGTATTCGAGGCAGCAAACTTCGGCAACGAGAACGCAGTGCCGAGCTTATTGGCTATCGCAGCGGTCAATGATCCTACCAATAAGTCTGTAAGAGCTATGTTCCTTCACTTACAGAGCAACGATGCCCTTGAGAAAGGGCAGCTGGCTCAAGAAGTCCATGACCTGCAGAACAAGGTCCAAAACGCTCTGAAAGACTATGAAAATTTCCTAGCCAACGATGAGGATCGTCGTCTGCTGGAGCAGGACCGTGAAACCATCGGTGCCCTGTTCACCCTTCAGGATAAATTGCTTCTGCTCTCCCAGCAGGGACAACTGGATCAAGCCAGGGAAGTACTGATGGCTAACCGTCCGGTTTTCACCAAGCTGGCCGAAGCCTTGGGTGCTCATCGTGAGTTCAATCAGCGCCTGGGTGAACAAAGTGCTCAGCTGGCAGCCAGCATCAAGACCAATGCAACAATTACATCCATTGTTATCGCCCTGGTGACTCTGCTTGCTATCGGCTTTATTGGTTTCGTCATCATCCGCAGCCTGCAAAAAGTCGTAGCCGTAGCCAATCGCGTGGCTAAGGGCGATCTGCCGGATGACATTGTAGTCAAGGCAAGCGATACAACTAGCCTCATGGCGGCCATGAGTCGCATGGTAGGTACGTTGCGCAATCTGCTCAACGAGATGAATCACATGTCCAAGGAGCACGACAAAGGGGAAATAGATGTTTTCATTCCCGCTGACCGCTTCGAGGGCAGCTACCGCACCATGGCGCAAGGCGTAAACACCATGGTGTCCAGCCATCTCGAAGTCCAGCAGAAAGCCATGGCATGCGTAAAAGCCTTTGGCGAGGGCAATCTGGACGCCTCTCTTGAGCGCTTCCCCGGCAAGAAGGCGGTGATCAACGATAACATCGAGCAGGTACGTGCAAACATCATGCAGCTGGTCAATGAAATGCAGCGCATGTCCCGTGCTCATGACAAAGGTGACATCGACGTCTTCATCGAAGCAGCCCGTTTTAGCGGCTCCTATCAGGCGCTGGCAGAAGGCATCAACACCATGGTCGATGGCCACCTTGAGGTGCAACGCAAGGCCATGGCGTGTGTACAGGCTTTTGGCGAAGGTGATCTTTCTGCACCGCTGGAACGCTTCCCAGGTAAAAAGGCAGTAATCAACGACAATATCGAGCAGGTACGGGCCAATATCCAGCGGCTGGTAGATGATGCCAGCGCGCTCAGCAGTGCAGCCATGGCCGGCCAGTTGGCGACCCGCGCCGATGCTGGTCAGCATAAGGGTGATTTCCGCCGTATCGTCGAAGGCATCAACGGGACGCTCGATGCGATTGTCAGCCCCGTTAATGAGGCCATGAGTGTTATGGCCGGCCTTGCCCAGGGTGACCTCAGCCGCACGGTACAAGGTAATTACCAAGGTCAGCTCTTGGAACTCAAGCAATCCATTAACAGCACCGTTGGCAAGCTGAACCAGATCATCACGGACGTTCGCGATTCGGCCGATGCACTGGCTAGTGCGTCAGAGGAGATTTCAGCAACTGCCCAGTGCATGAGCCAGGCCTCCACAGAGCAAGCGGCATCGGTTGAGGAAACCAGCGCGTCCATGGAGCAGATGTCCGCTTCTATCGGCCAGAATACCGAGAACGCCAAGGTCACTGACAGTATGGCCAGTAAGGCTGCCCAGGAAGCATCCGAAGGTGGCAAGGCCGTGAAGGACACGGTCGCAGCCATGAAGACTATTGCCGACAAGATTGGCATCGTGGACGACATCGCCTATCAGACCAACCTGTTGGCCTTGAACGCGGCGATCGAAGCGGCACGTGCCGGTGAGCATGGCAAGGGCTTTGCGGTAGTCGCTGCTGAGGTGCGCAAGCTGGCCGAGCGTAGTCAGATTGCAGCTCAGGAAATCGGCAACGTGGCCAAGGGCAGCGTAGACCTTGCCGAACGTGCCGGTACGTTGCTGGACGAAATTGTGCCGTCGATTGGCAAGACCTCCGATCTGGTTCAAGAGATTGCGGCCGCATCAGAGGAACAGAGTTCAGGTGTCAGCCAGATCAATGCAGCCATGGGCCAGTTGAGCCAAATTACGCAACAAAATGCTTCAGCCTCTGAAGAATTGGCCGCTACAGCCGAAGAAATGAGCAGTCAGGCCGAACAACTGCAGCGTCTGATGAGCTTTTTCAGCAGCAATGGCCACACGGCTACAGCAGACCTTCAACGTGCGTTGGACCATACTCGTCCATTCACGGAGCAGGTACGCATTAAAGCTCAGGCTCATCCGCATGCTGCAACGGCATCTGGAGCGTTACCGGAAGGCTTCATCCGCTTCCAGAGCTGATGATCATACAGGGCGCCTGCATCTTCCGCAGGCGTCCCTTCTATCTAGATATCTAACCCAGGTTGGCCAGAGGCTTACCTGTGAGGCTGATCATGACTGTTTCAAAGAAAATGCTTCTTCTGGTGTTCTCAGCCCTGTTTGGCATTGTGCTATTGGCAGGGACAGGTCAGTACCAGATCGGCCGCGTATTCCAGGCGGCTAACTATGGCAATGACAATACAGTGCCTAGCCTATTGGCGATCAATGAGATTAGCCAAAGCGTTGATAGCTCCATCAAGAATTTTTACGTGCACATCTTAAGCACTGACGCGGCTCAAATGGCGCAAGTCGATGAGACACTGGCGTCTATTCGCGCAGATATTGACCGGGGCTTGAAGCACTATGAAACCCTACTGTCAAACGATCAGGACCGCCAGTTGCTGGCTAACGACCGGGAAGCGTTGAAAGGCCTAAAAGAACTAGAGAGCAAGGTGCTGCCCTTGTCACGGGAAAACCGTACTGAGGAAGCTAAATCAACGCTCTTGGAAAATCTTCAAGTCATTGAAAAAGTTAGCCAGGCATTTGATGCTCACGTCCGGTTCAATGAGCAACTCGGTAAAGAAGGCGCCGCGACCGCAGTAAGCCTGAAAGGAACTGCCACGCTTATCTCTATCATGATTGCGCTGGCTACATTGGTAGCCGTAGGCCTGATCGGCTTTGTCATTACCCGCAGCCTGCTTCGGCAGTTGGGTGGCGAACCCGCCGACGTTGCAGCCATGGCCAATCGTGTTGCGGCCGGTGACCTGCCTAGCGAGATTGCGCTAAAGAAAGGCGACTCTACCAGCCTCATGGCAGCCATGAGCCGTATGGTGGAAACCTTACGCGGCCTACTCAATGAAATGAATCGCATGTCCACTGAGCACGACAAGGGCGAGACCGATACCTTCATTCCGGCTGATCGCTTCGAGGGTAGCTACCGCACAATGGCGCAAGGCGTGAACGATATGGTCAAGGGCCATATCGATGACCAGCGTAGTGCAATGGCCTGCGTAAAAGGCTTTGGTGAAGGCAACCTGGACGCGCCTCTGGCCCGCCTGCCGGGCAAGAAAGCATTCATTAACGATAACATCGAGCAGGTACGTGCCAACATCAAGGCACTGATTACCGATACCCAGCAACTCAGTCAGGCGGCAATAGCCGGTCAGCTCGATGAGCGAGCCGACGCTTCCCAGCACCAGGGTGACTTCCGCCGGATCATCGAAGGCGTCAATGGCACATTGGACGCCATCGTTGCACCACTAAGCGAAGCCATGGACGTTATGGGAGCGCTGTCAAACGGCGACCTAGGCCGTACGATTCAAGGCGATTACCAAGGTCAGCTCTTGGAACTCAAGCAATCGGTCAACAGCACCGTCAGCAAGCTGTCCCAGATCATCATGGATGTGCGTGATTCGGCCGATGCATTGGCCAGTGCGTCAGAAGAAATTTCAGCTACGGCGCAAAGCATGAGCCAGGCGTCCTCTGAGCAAGCGGCATCGGTTGAAGAGACCAGCGCGTCCATGGAGCAGATGTCTGCTTCCATTGCCCAGAACACCGAGAACGCCAAGGTGACTGACGGCATGGCCAGCAAGGCTGCTAAAGAAGCCGTTGAGGGTGGTCAGGCGGTTCGTGAAACCACTTCTGCTATGCAAAGCATTGCCGAGAAGATCGGCATTGTGGACGACATTGCCTACCAGACCAACCTGCTGGCCTTGAACGCGGCGATTGAAGCTGCACGTGCCGGTGAGCATGGCAAGGGCTTTGCGGTAGTCGCTGCTGAGGTGCGCAAGCTGGCCGAGCGTAGTCAGGTTGCCGCTCAGGAAATCGGCAACGTGGCCAAGGGCAGCGTTGCCTTGGCCGAGCGGGCAGGCACGCTGCTGGATCAGATCGTTCCGTCGATTACCAAGACTTCCGACCTGGTACAGGAAATCGCTGCTGCATCCGAAGAGCAAACCTCAGGTGTAGGCCAAATCAACTCCGCAATGGGTCAGCTCAATCAAATTACGCAACAAAATGCTTCAGCCTCTGAAGAATTGGCGGCAACGGCCGAAGAAATGAGTAGCCAAGCAGAAAAACTGCAGCAACTGATGAACTTCTTCTCAGCCCATCGTGCCGCGGCCGATCTGCAGCGCGCCATTGATCATGTAAGGCCGGTTTCTAGCAAGCCGAGCCATAGCAGGGAGCGGGTCATGGCGCAACGTCCACTTCGTACAGGCTCGTCACCGGAAGGATTCGTCCGGTTCGAGGAATAAGACATGAGTACCGATGTGACTACTGCGTTGCTCTCTTCAAACGGTGAAGCCGAGCGTCAACACCTGACCTTTGTAGTAAACGGTGAGACCTTTGCCGTGGATACGCTGTGCGTACGGGAGATTATTGAATACGGCCAGCTTACTGTCGTTCCGCTGATGCCAGCATTTATCTGCGGAGTAATCAACCTGCGCGGCGCCGTCGTGCCAGTCATTGATCTGGAAGCACGGTTCGGAGGCACTCGTACGGCTGTTACATCGCGGACCTGCGTCGTCATCCTCGAGACTGTAGATGACGATCAACCCCAGGTCATTGGCGTGGTGGTTGATGCTGTAAGTGAAGTGCTTGAAATACCTCTTGAACATGTCCGTCCGACTCCGGCTTTCGGCAGCCGCATCCGGACTGACTTCATTCAGGGCATTACCAAGATCAAGGACGAGTTCGTGGTCCTGCTGAACGTCAGCCAAGTGCTGTCCATCAGCGAAATCGCAGGACTCGTCAAAACCCCAGAAACCGCTATGGCCTTCGGCAGCGCGCGTGCAGCGCTTCCGCAGCGCTCGTTGTAACCTTTCGGAGTCATAGCCATGTTTAGAAACATGCGCGTTACTACCAAGCTTGCCTTGGGCTTTGGCACAGTCGTCGCTCTACTTGTCATCGTGATTCTAGTGGGCGTCGTTAACATGGCGGCCATGAAGAAGTCTGCAGATACCATGTCTTTGGATCGTTTCCCAAAAACGGAAATGACCAACGAGCTTATTCAGAACACACTGAATAATGGCCGATTGCTCCGCAATATTTTGCTTAATGATGATTTAAGCAAGCGTTCTGAGTATGTCGATCGGATTAATAAGTACCGTAGCGCAAATGCGGAGGTCATCAGTCGTCTCGAAAAGAGCGTTTACTCGGAAGAAGGCATCAAGCGTATCAAGGCTGCTATTGCTGCTCGAGATGCACTACAAGGTAAATATGCGCAATTTTTTAAGTTAGTTGAATCGGATCAGAACCAAGCTGTTCATTTCCTATTGGACGAATTTACTCCAACCAATAACGCCTTCGTTGACACCCTCACGGCACTCAATCAGTACATGAAGGATGAAATGAGCAGGGCGGGAGTCCAGGCGACTGAGTCTTTCGAGTCGGCGCGCCTGCTCATGATCAGCATCGGCATTGCAGCCGTTATCATTGCCATGATCCTAGGCTTCATCATCGCTCGCAGCCTTATCAAGCAACTGGGTGGCGAACCGGCCTATGCTGCTGAAGTCGTTAGCCGCGTTGCTGCAGGTGACCTGAGCGTCAATGTTGTGACCAAACCTGGTGATACCACCAGCATGCTTGCGGCTATCAAAGGCATGACAGACAAACTGGCTTATATTATCAGTGAAGTGCGGGGCTCTGCCGATGCGCTGTCCAGTGCCTCAGAGCAGGTTTCCGCTACAGCACAAAGCATGAGTCAAGCGTCTTCTGAACAGGCCGCATCGGTTGAGGAAACCAGCGCGTCCATGGAGCAGATGTCTGCCTCTATCGGCCAGAATACCGAGAACGCCAAGGTTACCGACGGCATGGCCAGCAAGGCCGCCCAGGAAGCAGCCGAAGGTGGCAAGGCCGTGAAAGACACAGTCGCAGCCATGAAGACTATTGCCGACAAGATTGGCATCGTGGACGACATCGCCTATCAGACCAACCTGTTAGCCTTGAACGCGGCGATCGAAGCGGCACGTGCCGGTGAGCATGGCAAGGGCTTTGCGGTAGTGGCAGCTGAAGTACGCAAGCTGGCCGAGCGTAGCCAGATTGCAGCCCAGGAAATTGGCAATGTAGCCAAGACAAGCGTTGCCTTGGCCGAGCGTGCCGGTACGTTGCTGGACGAAATCGTACCCTCGATCGGCAAGACGTCTGATCTGGTACAGGAGATTGCGGCCGCATCTGAAGAGCAAACCTCAGGTGTAGGCCAGATCAACACGGCGATGAGCCAATTGAGCCAAATCACTCAGCAGAACGCTTCTGCCTCGGAAGAGCTGGCTGCGACCTCCGAAGAAATGAGTGGTCAGGCCGAACAACTCCAACAGCTGATGGAGTTCTTTACCCTGGCTCACAACGGGAGTGTCTCTCCCAGTGAAGCTCCGCGCAGCCAGCCACCAGCGGCTGTACCGACTCGCAAGGCAGCAACGCCAGCGCGTGACTACAGTCCTGCCGCCGGTCAATTGGCTGGCGTACCGGCCGGTTTTGTACGCTTCAAGGATTAACGCCCATGAGTGTTCTAAAGGCTAACCGCGTGGCTGCTATCGAGCAGCCACAGCAATACCTGACCTTCTCATTGAATGCAGAGATGTTTGCGGTCAGCACGACGTGTGTACGTGAAATTATCGAGTATGGCCCGATTACAGCCATGCCCATGATGCCTCGTAGCATTCGCGGCGTAATTAATCTGCGTGGTGCAGCAGTACCTGTTTTCGATCTTGGGGTGCACTTTGGTGGTGCGCCTACCGAGGTAAACCGGCGCAGTTGCATTGTGATGCTGGAGCTAAGTGTCGAAGGTCGACATCAGATCTTTGGCATCGTAGTAGATGCCGTTAACGAAGTACTGGAAATCAGTGCCGATGCCATTGAACCAGCGCCGCGCTTTGGCACCCATGTCCGTACCGACTTCATTCTCGGCATGGCCAAGCGCGAAAATGGTTTTGTAATCCTGCTCAATATCGACCAAGTCCTCAATGCTGAGGATATTGATTACCTGGCCAGCCAGAACTGACGGTAAATGCCATGACGATGGATAACCTTGCTCTTTCAGACAGCGATTTCCGCAAGTTTCGTGGAATGATTTACGATGCTGCCGGGATCAGCATGGCAGACTCCAAAAAGCCCCTGGTCAGCGGACGGCTGGCCAAGCGGGTTCGTCAGCGGGGCCTTCCCAGTTATGGAGCCTACTTTGACGTCCTGATGCGCGATCGGAGCGAGTTTCAAATAGCGGTTGACTTACTCACCACTAATGAAACCTATTTTTTCCGTGAGCCCAAGCATTTTGAGTTCCTCCGTACCGTTGTACTACCAGAGATACGTGACCGCGCGTCCGTTCGTATCTGGAGTGGAGCGTGCTCGACCGGTGAGGAACCTTATACCCTGGCGTTAACTCTGGCTGATACGCTCGGCACCCGCCCGTGGGAAATCGTTGCATCTGATATCAGTACCCGGGTGCTGGAAAAAGCGCGTCGGGGCCAATACCCCTTGGAAGATGCCGAAGGTATTCCAAAAGCATTACTGCACAAACACTGCTTCAAGGGTATTGGTCAAAATGAAGGGACATTCCTGATTGATCCAAATCTGACGGCACGCATTACCTTTCGACAGATCAATCTCAATACCACCCTGCCTGATGTTGGTCAGTTTGAAGTGATCTTTTTGCGAAATGTAATGATTTACTTTGACAACGACACCAAGCGCCAAGTGGTCCAACGTCTTGTAAACCATTTACGTCCAGGAGGTTATTTCATGGTAAGCCATTCAGAAAGCCTCAATGGCATCACTGAAGCGCTCAAGATGGTTAGACCCTCTATCTATCAGAAGCCTCATGCCTGAGCCAACCAAGATTAAAGATGTTTATCTTAAGCCTGGGGAGCTGCATTTCGGGGGTGCTGATACACGCATCCGAACGTTGCTAGGCTCCTGTGTGGCGCTGGTGTTCTGGCATCCCCAGCGCCAGCTGGGCGGGATGTGCCATTACCTACTGCCTACTCGCAGCAAGGGGCACAAGGTATCGGACCGACTCGATGGTCACTACGGTGACGAGGCGCTGGCGCTACTGCTCCAGGCTATCCAGATGTCAGGTACACAACCATCGGAGTTTACTTTGCGTGTCTTCGGTGGCGGCAACATGTTTCCAGGAATCGCACGTAATGAAAAGGACCACATAGGCTTGCAGAACGTCAAGGCGGCTAAGCGCCTTCTACAGGCACACGGACTGGTTTGTAGCGCCAGCCATGTGGAGGGGATCGGTCATCGACGCCTTAGCTTTTCCATTTGGGATGGGGAGGTCAAGCTTGAGCAATCGCCTCCTGTACAGGCTCCACCACGGCAAAGAGATCGCCTATGACTAGCATTAAAGTACTGATCGTCGACGACTCCGCCGTGGTGCGTCAGGTGTTATCCACGACGCTGTCTGCCGACAGTGCCATCGAAGTGATTGGCGTGGCGGCTGATCCGCTTTTCGCCATGGACAAGATGAATAAGCAATGGCCGGATGTCATCGTCCTTGATGTGGAAATGCCCCGCATGGACGGCATTACCTTTCTCAAGAAGATCATGGCCGAGCGCCCTACTCCGGTTGTGATCTGCTCGACGCTGACGGAAAAAGGTGCCGCGACCACCATGCAGGCTCTCTCATCCGGCGCGGTCAGCTTTGTCACCAAGCCACAGGCTGGGCTCCGACAGTTTCTGGTAGAAAGTAGCCAGGAGTTGATTTCCGCGGTCAAGGCAGCGGCCCGCGCCAACGTTCGCCGTATCGCAACGTCCGCGCCACCGGCCAGCCCGCCGCCGAAACTCAGCGCAGATGTCATCCTGCCGCCGGGCCAGGCGATGACCCGCACGACCGATACAGTGGTCAGCATTGGCACCTCTACTGGCGGCACTCAGGCGCTGGAAGTGGTTCTGACCGCCCTGCCACGGGTGTGTCCAGGCATCGTCATCGTTCAGCATATGCCCGAGCGCTTTACGGCCGCCTTCGCCGAGCGCCTGAACGGACTCTGTCAGATCGAAGTACGCGAGGCCCAGCATGGTGATCGCGTCATTCCCGGTCGCGCCTTGATCGCACCCGGCGGACGGCACATGCTGCTCAAGCGCAATGGCGCGCAGTATCAGGTAGAGATCGTCGACGGCCCGCCAGTAAGCCGTCACCGCCCTTCTGTTGATGTCCTGTTCCGTTCAACGGCGCGCTGCGCCGGCAAGAATGCCCTAGGTATCATCATGACCGGTATGGGAGACGACGGGGCACGAGGTCTTAGGGAAATGCGTGAAGCAGGCGCCAAGACATTGGGCCAGGATGAGCAGAGCTGTGTGGTTTATGGAATGCCCAAGGAGGCTTTCAAGTTGGGGGCCGTGGAGCGTGAACTGCCTCTGGACCAGATTCCGGCAGCTATTTTGAACATGGCCCGCTAGGCATTCTACGGACAAGCGCAGCATGGCGCCTGTCCGTAGGATTTTAATTAACGCGTAAGGTCCGCCTTCAACTGCTCGCCTGCATACTGCTGAGCCTGTCTGGCCTTCTCAACGACCGCTGCCGTACCAAAGAACTCGTGCGTAACCCCTGAATATAACTGACGATCTACCGCTACGTCCGCATTGCGCAGGGCAGTCTCTAACTGGGCGCCGTCATCCCGCAACGGATCCACCTCGGCATTGATAATTGTGACTGGCGGCAAGCCTTTCAGGTCGGCATGGACCAAGTCGATACGTGGGTCGTTCAGGTCGACCGGAGACTTCGTAGCCTGGGCCACGAACCACAGCATCATGGGTCGATTGAGCGGCATCGCATCGGCGTACTTGTCATAGGATTCGGTGTGGGTGTTGGTCTGGGCCACCGGGTAAACCGACAGAATATGCTTGGGCGCCGTCAGGCCGGCCTTCTTTGCGGCAATGGCCGTTGCAACAGCCAAATTACCACCGGCGCTTTCGCCCGCCAGTGCCAGGCGCTTGGGATCACCACCCAGCGAGCCGGCATTCTGGATCACCCAACGGTAGGCTGCGATGGCATCATCATGGGCAGCCGGGAATTTATGCTCGGGCGCAAGATGGTAGTCGACCGAAACCACGATAGCATTGGCCTGCTTCGCGAGCCCACGTGCACCTGCGTCATAAACATTGCGATCCGCATACACCCAGCCGCCACCGTGGAAGTACAGGATGACTGGAAAAGGCCCCTTGCCTTCAGGAGTATACACGCGAGCCGGTAATGTACCTGCGGCGCCGGATACGCTGGTATCCACGCTCTTGACCCCGGGTACCAGTGCTTCAGGCGCACTGTCGCGCCCTTCCTTTTCAAGCACCGCCTTTACCGCATCTGCAATGGTTGGCTGCTGACGCGCCTCAGTCGGAGTGATCTTCTCGATGGCTTTCGGATCGAAGCGGGCGTACTGATTCAGTACTTTTTGCATGTCCGCATCATTACGTACCGAGCTTTTAGCCCCGCTTATCGCCAGTTCGGACAAGGGCCTCTTTTCCGGCGACCGGTTGCTGCAGGCCGCCAGCGACACGCCCATGCCCACCGCAGCCATGAGAAGAATGCCGTTCTTAAGTCGGGAAGGTTGTAAACGCATAGGGTTTCCTGTTGTGTGATGTCATGTTAAAAACGACCACACAGGTTCAGGAACGTTGCCATTTCACATCAAAACACGGTAGTGGTAGCCATAGCGACGCTCAAAGCCGAGCGAGTGGTAAAGGCCTATTGCAGAGGTGTTTGAGTCTGTTACCTGCAGGTATGCCTGTCGGGCACCTTGGCGCTTTCCCCACGCTAACAGTGCGCTAACCAACTGACGCCCGAGACCACGCCCACGCCAGGCTGGCGCTACCACCAGATCAAACAGGCCCACCCAGTCACCTTCCGCCACTGCCAAGCCATAGCCAACAGGCTGCCCTTCTCTGTAAACCGTCGCGTAGGCCACAGGCCAGACGATAGCGTCCAGCAAGGTATCATGGTGTTGGCGACGGGGCGCATCCAGGCCGCTGAGCAAGGCAAAGCCGTTACCCCAGGCCTGTGTACGCAAGGATTCAAGCGTGACCGTACCCTGGCTCTCTTTTAGATTACCTAAGCCCAGCGTCATCACCTCGGTAGGGTCGACCCGCTCATAACCCGCCGCTTCGAGCTGCCTGCCCGGCGCATCACCTGCCAGAGGCGTCAATCGAAAGATGACAGGCAAACCCTGCCGGCGGTACAGCAACTCGATATAGGAGCGTACGCTATCGAACGAGGCCGTTGGCTGCCAGGCATTGGCGGAATTAGCGCGCTTGGTATAGCCGCCTGCCAGACGCAGCACCCACCCCTCGTGAAAAACCGTCTTTTGTGCAGGCCAGGCATTAAAGGCACAGGCTTCCAGCGTAAAGATATCAGTCATGAATTGCTCCTGAGCTGCTCCTTAAGCATGAGCCGCGCAAGGCCCTCCTCCGCCCTATCCGTCCCGCCATTTAAAGCATGGCACTTCTGCAAAGTACTCATAAGCTCAGTACGTTTCAAAGCCAAATGCTGATGTCTCCTGTCTCGCTGTCACCTGAGCAGATCACAGAACGCATACGCCAGGAAATCACTATGTACCGTGCCCTGAGCCAAGAGTACAGATTAAGTCAGATGAGCTGAGGGTCAACGTCTAGGTTATCTAGATCCAACTAGAAAGGGCTAGATAACTGCACTCCATCTAGCGTTATCCTTTATACCTCATCCTGACATTGGTCATTCAGGTGGTATCACAGGCTCATTTCTGTAATGTACAACACGTCCGGTTTGGCCATACGCTGACCAGAGCCCACGTCTTTACTGCCTTGAGTGAAGAAATTGAAAATGCAGTAATTTTTTTAAAACAGCCCGAGCATGGGCTTTTTCATTCGGGCGATACCTCATCCTGACACCTAGAAAAGTGAAACATATCCAGACAAACCACTTTACCTTCCGCTTTTGAGGGTCAGAACATCGTTATCTTTTTGAATATGAACGGATTTGGTCCATCTACAGCATAAGAGTCGCATGTCCTTTAACCTGCTTCTCTAAAGTGGTTATTTATCCAAACCTATAAGAGAAGGCTGATACGTCATTCTGACCTAAGCATGCGATGTCAACAACGATGGGGCTACCAAGCGAATAGCTAGCCGGTAAAGAGATCGGCCTGTTTGTTTCCGGTCGTATTTAATCGCGGCGTCTTAAAGGTAAGAACAGTCCTGTGGTGGAACATGGGCCATTCCACTTAGTGCCCCGCTTGATGTCCGCTGCTACATCATGGCTATACCCTATCCGCCATACCGTTAAGTATCACGGATAACTCTCCCCTTTAGGCAGCACCACGGAGGGCCTAATACTTCAGGTTAATTTCACTACTTGATACAAGCCGCCTCAATCTTTTTATTGGCTGCACGGTTCGCTTGGGCAAGACCTAGCTCAGCCACCTAGATTAGTAGAATTTACGACCCCACCGCTTGATCAGACAAAAGTAAAAGGTCTGTCTATAAGAATTAGCAGGTAGCGTTTAGGCGCAAGACCCCAGGCTCCCGCAGGCTGAAATAGCGGTAGCCTGTGGGAGAAACAGGCTACGCGAGCGTCGTTGTTAGTCCCTATTGACCGAGCATAGCCGGATAGAATCGGCAAGCACATCAATGGCCTGGGGACGTGGAAAACTTGCACGCCATGCAATTGCAATTGTTCTAAAAGGCACGGGAGCGCTGAATGGTCGAATCTCGATCATTCCCGGTGCGTAATGGTGGCTTTCCAAGGCAGAGAGGGGAAGCACCGACACGCCTAAGCCCGAGGCAACCATATGACGAATCGTCTCCAGAGATGAGGACTCGACCTGGGTATGCTTGGACTCCACACCTGGTTTCTTGATCGTTGGGCACGCTTCCAACACCTGTTCTCGGAAACAATGCCCCTCCCCTAACAGCAGGAGGCTCATTTCGTCCAGTTTTGCATTTTCGATGGTTTTGAGCTCTGTCCAGGGGTGCTTCGCCGGCATCATCACATAGAACGGCTCATCGTAAAGCGGCTTGGTCAGTACATCCGCTTCGCTAAAAGGCAACGCAACGATGATTGCATCCAGCTCGCCTGTTCTCAGCTTGTCACGCAAAACCGGTGTAAAGTTTTCCTCTATATAGAGGGGCATTTCTGGCGCAACACGATTCAGCTGCGGAATCAAATGAGGGTAGAGATACGGGCCTACCGTATAAATAGCACCCACTTTAAGTGGTGCACTCAGTTGATTTTTACCGGCCTTGGCAAGATCACGAATACCTTGCGCCTGCTCCAGGACTTTTTGCGCCTGAACAATAATGCTTTCGCCGGTAGGTGTAAGGCGAACATTGGTTTTGCTGCGTTCAAAAATCAGAATACCAAGCTCGTCTTCAAGCTTCTTGACGCCTACTGACAGCGTTGGCTGGCTGACGTGGCAGCGCTCAGCGGCACGGCCAAAATGCTGTTCTTGGGCAAGCGTTACGATATAGCGCAGTTCTGTCAGAGTCATCTTGGATCTACACACTTATGCAGTTAGGTTTGTTGAATCATTTATCGGCTGAAAGCTCGATTTCTTTTGGGTAAGACCGTATGACAGCCCCAAGCAATGACGTCATGCTCCGACCTTTAATCCCCCGCGACCTGCTCTGCCTGTCAATACTGATGATCCTGGTCTATGGTTTATAAGAAGCAGGAACTTAACCCCATCGAAAGTGTCTAGTGGTTCTCACATATCACAAGGACGGTAAGCGATATGGTAGTGCCTCATCATGAGCAGGCTCAGGAAATGATTTGCGCAGGGTTAGCGCCCCTTGTCTGTCATTTCACACCCAAAACAACTCTCGGTTTCATGACCTTTACTGCATCCGACGAATCGGGTCGCATCGTATACAGGTCAGAACGACTGGTGCCCTTGTTTTACGCCAATCGGCGTGCGCTGCGTCTTTACTTATGTAAAGTAAGAAGAGAGCTTACCAATAAGGGATTCTCCCTAAACGCTTGGAATGACAATGTTTCCCTACAAGACCTGGGAAACTGGTCTGAGCGACTGAACTCCAGACGTAACAGTCGGACTCGCTAATGCTATGTCAGTATGAGGTGTGTAGTTACCTCATATCCTCTTATAAAAGAACGCCTGCAGGGCGTTTTTTTATAGTTTTACCTCCCTAAGCCATATCTGCTTTAACACAGCGGCTACGCCACGTCTTTCAGCGCATCCTTATTTATCCTAGGTTACTACGTCTACCCTAGCTTACCTGCTCGTGTCCAAAAAGGCATGCCGCTTGCGAGTTTCAATAAGATTAAGCAAGAAAAAGCATTCCTTTGGAAAGTTATTTGGTTACCCTTTCGATAGAACAGCTATCCATATCCGCTGAGTCACGCTCAGTAGATTCCCTAGTAGGGACTTAATAATTAGGCATATCGCTCTATCGTATAAATAGACTTTAAAAGAATTAATAAAACGCAAATAGCAGGTCGTAGCTTCCTATGACATTAAATCCCTACTAGGGACTTTTCTAGACATCCAGTCTTACCTGACCTCAGTATTTTCCCTACTAGGGACTCTTAATGAGATATAGGCCTAAAACATCCTGACCAAAGCCAAATAACCGTTAAAAGCAGTATGTTTGTCTGTTACGATTACTCCAACACATGGCCTCAACGAAGAGGATGGAAAATGGCCCGGAGTGGATCGGCTGTGCAGAAAGAAGAGAAGAAAACAGTTGTAATCGCTATCGCCAACCACAAAGGCGGAGTTGGCAAGACGACAACCTGTATCAATTTGGCAGATAACTTAGCACAAATGGGAAAATTGGTTTGTGTCGTAGACATGGATCCCCAGGCTAACGCAAGTCAACATATCGGGATGTCTCACCCTGCTGAGATAAATTATACAACAGCCGAATTACTGACGAATCCTGAGCTACCACTCACCTACTTTGTTCATGACGAAACCAGGATCGATGGTGTTGCACTTATCTATGGAAGCATGGCTCTGGATAATGCAGACGATGCACTACGCATGGAGCCTCGCCCTAATGAAGTATTACGGGACCGGCTTCAGCCTCTACTGGGTAAAGCGGATTACATCATCATTGATTGCCCGCCTAGCCTTAGGCTTCTGACTTCCAATGCATTGGCCGCGGCGACCCATTTATTGATTCCCGTAGAGTCAGGATCGCCTTATGGCTTGTACGGCCTCGCTGATCTGACCAAACGAGTTCAGCAGATCACGCGGATCAACCCGACATTGATCAACTTAGGCGCACTGCTGATTCGTCATGATGATCGTCAGCTGGTCTGTCAGAACATCGAGCAAAAAGCGATGGGCCTATTTGGAAAGCTTGTTCCAGTAAAGATAGGAACAACAACGAAGATCAACCAGTCATCAACCGTTCAAACCTCCCTGCGGATGTTCGACTCAACGAACAAGGTGGCTAAGCAGTACAAGGAATTGGCCAAGTACATCGACAAAGAGACCGCAGCGTAAGAGCATATTATGGAAAAGAAATCGACCTCCTCACAAAACGCACCCAAGCAAAAGTTGGGCTCCATTCTCGCTCAGGGCTTGGTCAGCCAGATATCTCGTCATTCGGCGGTTCAACAGGTAGAGAATTTAAAGTCCCATCGAGTACCGCGCTCGATTCCTGTCGATCTGGTTGACGCTAACCCCTATCAACCTCGCCTGGTTTTTGACGAGGAATATATTGAAGAGCTGGCATTATCGATTGAAGAGGAAGGGCTGTTAAGTCCAATCAACGTTCGAATCGCTGGTGAGCGCTATGAGCTAATTGCCGGAGAGTGCCGACTACGTGCTCACAAAAAGCTTGGCAAGAAATATATCGATGCCCTGGTAGAAGTCGTCGATGATTTCGAAAGCGCACTGCGCAGTCTGTTCGAAAATATACACCGCAAGGACCTCTCGGACTTTGAGAAGTACCATGCTATTACCCGAATGCGCACCTCGTTCACTCAAGTCAATGATTTGCAGCGCAAACTGGATATCAGCAAATCTCAGCTCTACCGCATCATGGCTTTTGGCGCTCTGCCAGAGTCGAGCCTTAATATGCTCAAGGCCAACCCCAAAATGCTGGGCGCGAACGCAGTAGATGCGTTGAAACCTGTTATTAAGGAAGTTCAGGCAGCAGGTCTTGATTATGAGTCTGCCTTGAACAAGGCCCTTAGAGATCTGGCCAACGGAAAACTGGCACAAGCTGGGCTGGCCAAACGTATTCGTGAAGACTTGCTGACCAAATCAGTCTCTGCACCCAAGGCTTCGACGCCCAGTGAAGATATCGTTATTGGTGAGCGAAAGGTCGCACGCGTTTCCACCAAGAAGGACAGGGTGATATTTGAGCTGGACCGCAAAACATTTAGTGATGACCAACTCAAAGAGCTAAGAGCTCTGATCAGTAATCTGGCTGAACAGGGAGCAGAACCTCGTGAGTGATGAGAAAGAGCCAGCCGCTCCTGAAAAAACGGAGCGTAAAGGCAGGCCCCCCCGAGAAACAGCACTTACTCGCATACAACAGCGCGCTGAAAAGGTAATCGAGGAAAAGGTCAATCAACTGCCATTATGGGCAGATGATTTACGCAGTGCGCCCAATGAAATGCTGCGTAGTGCGCTGTTTACGGTTGGTAACCGAAACCAAGCCCGCGAGTTCATCAATGGGCGTGAATTGCACTGTTACGGTAACGCAAGAATCTACTACACCGGCCAGGAACTTCGTCAGGAAGACGATATGGATGTCTGGCTGCAGGTTGTCCATATGGCTCGTACAGAGAAGCTTGGCAACCGAGTGAGTTTCCGCCCTTCGGAAATGAAGAAGGAATTGCGCTGGCCGAGAGGGAAAGACTACACCCAAAAGCTCCTGAATGTATTGGAGCGCCTCAAAGCGACGTCTGTTCGTATCGAATCGACCCGCCTGGGTAAAGGGGTGGGCGTCTCTCTATTGCGGCGTTTTGAGTACACAACAGAAGAAGGTGATTTGAGCGACACGTGGCATGTCGAAATTGAGCCAGAAATGGCTATTCTCTTTGCAGCCGATGTGTATACAACACGTCTCGATTGGCAGTCACGCCTGGAACTACGTCCGCTGGCTAAGTGGTTACATGGCTTCTATGGTACCCATCGCGAGCCCTATGGCATTAAGGTAGAAACCATCCGGGAATCATGTGGATCCAAAGCCAAGACAGAGGCAAAGTTCAAACAGATGTTGCGGGACGCACTCGATGAGTTAAAGAACATCGATTTTCTCAAGGAATGGGATATAGGCAAAGACAATATTGTAAGGGTAGTCCGAAACAACAGGCCCTTACTAAAGAGCGAATAACGTAAAACTCTCGAAAAACGGAGCCTAGTGGCTCCGTTTTTTTATTAAGTGTTTTATTCTGTATGCCTATTAACACCGATTCATGCCGCTAAATCATCTAATTCAGGGGTTTTATAGCGGTCGAGAACCCATTTTAGGATCTTGTAAGAGTAAAAGACGGCGAAAATGTCAGGATGAGGTAGTTTTTCTGCTGAAACCGGAGGTTTTCCAAACTGCATGTCAGGATGAGGTAGCTTTTAAGCAGCGAAAGGGCATGGCTTGACAAGTATGCGCTGGAGATAATGGCGACATTTTAAGCAAATGACTACTTACTCTACGTCAATTCTATAAAAAGTCCTTAAAAATCAATGGCTTATGCAAAAATACCTCATTTTGACATTGGCTTTGTATTGGCTAAGTAAATGGAGCGAAGGTACTGCAAGCCTAGGGAAAAGTTAAAAACCGCTTAAAAATTAGGGAGTTATCACCAAAAAAGGAGGGATCACCCTTGTTTGATGGCCTCAAAATAGTCTGTCAGACCGATTGGGCAACGGAATAAAGTACTTAAATATCAGTAACTTATGGAAAACCATACCTCATAATGACATATGATACGTCATTATGACGTATCTATACCTCATAATGACTTAGGTATTGAATATTAAAAAAGTGTTTAAAAATCAATGGGTTACGTTGTTAAGAAGGACTTTAGGGTACGATATACGTCAACATGACGCATCTATACGTCATGTTGACAGGCACATACCTCATGTTGACGTATATAAACGTCATGTTGACGTTTCCGCATACCCAATAAAACCCTTATATATCAATAAGTTAGCAGTTATATCCACAGCCCTTAACCGTTCTTTAACCTTAAATAACCGTCTTTTAACCCATTAAAGTGTATTTTTATGGGTAAAGCGATTTGTTTACAGTGCTGAGCGAAGCTCATGAGTCTGTACAGAAGACAGAACGTGGGTGAAATGAGAGGGTAGAACCTCCTATAGAAGTCGCGTTCTACCTCAAGCTGACAATATTAATAAACGGTCCTGGGATTATTGATTACACAGGCCCATGCTTCGGCCTGCACAGTCGAGACAATCCATACTGTTTGAAAGAGCCATGACTTCAGCACGTTTGTCTATCAGGAAGGGAATCACTTGCACCTATTATACTCGTAATAATACCACTCCATACAGGAATTTATACGATTAAGCTTGCAGATACCTCATATTGACTTTAAAAGCTCTAATTCCAGGGTATAGGTAAAGTAACCACGATAAACAGATGTTAATATGAGGTATATATGGGGAGTGGTATTAAAAGAAATGCCTGAAAGTATCGAAACTGCTTATATGCACCTTAAGCAGGCTGTCGCCGATTTGAATTCGCGATGGTCTACCTGTGTGGTTTCAGGTGAGGTGTGGTCATTGCCGACACTCACTGAGCAAGCTGCACCGAAAGCGATTACTCCCGTGTCCGTGCGAGGTAGGCAGGCCATTGAACTCAGCCAAGCAGTACTTCAGCAGTTCGAACGGGAAGCCGATCAGGCTCCGGGAACAGTCAGGCGTTTGCCAGGCTGGTTTCTGCTGAGCGAATCAATGCTGGAGCCGATACGACAGGTCAATCAAATGAAAGGGGCTGTAGAGGCTGCTATTGAGCGTGTAAGGCTGAAGCAGGGACTGGCTGAGACGGCGCGTACCCGTTTGGTAAGAGAGGCCCTGGGAGCGAGTATCAGCCTTAAACAACTAACACGTCATATACAGGCCTTTGATGCGACACCGCGGCTGTTGAGCTTTACCTGGGCAGGCCATACCGGCAAGACCAAGCGAGTACCCGTGGGGGAGGTGAGACGTCGGCTGGAGAAGCTGGCTCAGCTACAGGCACAGCGTGAGGGGAGCGATATTGAAGGGACACCAGCAGGCGCGGCCTTGAGGGTGATCTTCAATCTGGCCGATCATGCCCGGCTGGTAAAGGTCGAGAAGGTAGCGCCTCACCCAAGAGTCAATGTGTTTTTCAGTCATCGCTCTCGCTACGACGCCATGTTGCACGCCAACCTACCCCTGTTCTTTTTGGCGGGTGAGCAGCCTACAGAGGTGGTGGGGTTAAAGAATTTCAATATCGAAAACCGCATTGCACTACGGCGCAGCAACAAGAGCAGCCAGCGAATTCCTGTACTTCCCGAATACGGTCTGTATATGGATGAGGACGAATTGTGGGGGAGGTCGCGTCCTGGCCTGGAGGTCAGTCCATTATTCGTTGAAAGCACCTACCGGGCCCGGACAGGGTATAAGCCCTGAGAAATGAAAAAGGCCTGCTTCAAGCAGGCCTTTTGTTACCGCGTCGGACGTCTGTCAGTTCACAGCGTCTTTCAGGCCTTTGCCAGGCTTGAAGCCAGGCACTTTGGCAGCTGCGATTTTAATGGTCTTGCCAGTCTGAGGATTGCGGCCTTCACGGGCGGCGCGCTCTTTGACGGTAAAGGTACCAAAACCAACCAGAGCAACATCGTTACCCTTGGCCAATTCCTGGCTGATAGTGTCGGTGATGGCGGTCACAGTTGCTTGAGCTTGAGCCTTGGTTAGGCCTGCTGCTGCAGCCACTTGATCGATCAATTCCCCTTTATTCATGCAAATACTCCAGAGTAGTCAGTTGTCTTGATGGAATCGCGGCCTTGCTTTCCATTATGCGTTATCTCTCATCCCGGATGGTATAGGAAGCCTGCCAAAGAGATAAGGCTCTTCAACAGACAACCTGATGCCCAATAAGGTCTTTTTCTCATCCAACAGCGTGAACTCCTTTCCATTCTGTTCAATGGAACTGTCAGGATGAAGTGTATCCCGCTCAGCATACCGTATTCCGGCCTTATGGCTGGAGTTTCTCTGAGACAACGGGGTAACGGTCCCACACACGCTGATCACTGAGCGAACGAACCAATTTGACATACTCGGCATGGGACCATGCCAGGGGCGTTGCGCTGTCAGTCCCCTTGCCCTTGGTATATTGATGACGTTCATTATTACCCACGCCGTCCCATACCTGTTCGGGAAGCATGAACCCCTGGTTGGCAAAAAGCTCCATGGCCTTGACGTAGGTATCACGGATTCCCTTTAACTGATCCTCGGATAAGATCTTTTCTCCACCCGGCTGCTGCGCTTTTGCAAGTGCCAGAGCGTAATGGCCGCGCTCGCCTGTGAAAATAGGCCAGACACGGCCACGCAACCCTGAGTTCATGACCGGCTCTTCAGTCGCGGGATAATTGATACCCGTGGTCTCACTTTCACCGTAGCCATCATTTCCGTAGCGTCTCCAGCCGGGAAATTCTCCTGAAACGCCCGGGTAGGTAAAGGTGTACTTGACCCTGAGGTTTTCCGGAATGGCTTGATTGTCCAGTACATTCAGGCTATTGACGATGTGGGTGTCTGTGGCAGGACGAACACCGTAACGGACAAGCTCCAGAAAGCCCGCGTCCAGTATCTGGTTTTCTGGAAGGCCTGGCCGGCTGTTGTTGTCCAGCAGCATCCCGCCGTCGTCAGGGTTATCGTTTTGTGTGATCCGCAGGTAATAGCGCTTGTCTCCAAAAACACCTTTTTGTGTAAACATGCTGGATTCGATACGACTGGAGTAGCGCCTGGCAGTATCCAGGTAGGATTTGGCTCCTTCCTGGTCACCTGCCTGGGTGGCCAGTTCCGATGCGGCTACAAGACCTGCAATGACGGCCGCGGTGGTAGAGGGGGAGTAGCCCCATTGTTCCTCCCAGCGATCCTGCTGTGTTTGTGGAGGTTTTACGGTCCAGTCATTCCAGCCCAGCCTGACCTGCCCACCTTGAGCCAGGAAGTCCGCGGCCGGTTTGAGCATCTCCCGATACCACCGGGTGATGTAGTTGTCAGAAAGCACGCCATTTTTCCAGAGCTTGTAGCCCAGCATGATCGGCATGGCGGTTTGATCGAGCTGAACACCTACCCATTCAATCGTGCCGTCGACATGGGTCTTCTGAAGAAACCAGCCGGTTGCTCCAGACTCAGCGCTTTTCTGGGCACTCTCTTGCTTTTGCTCATGGATATAGGCAGAGCCATCTGCCTGCAGGGGAGGTGTGTCTTTTGTGACCTGGACCTTTTTCAGGTATTCAAACGCTACCCTGGAGGTCTGTGTATCGCCCAGAGCCAGCAGAGCCATGGCACATTGGTAAAAGTCCCGTGGCCAGACGGCCTTGTAGCCGGTAGTGCCTTTGGTAGCGGGTACCGTTTCACCCCAGGGGTTGGACAGCGAGGCGATTAGAGCGCCTGCATGAGTCTTGTCTTCCTGGGCTTTCAGCACCATCGCACTGACATTGAGCAGCTTGCCGTTATCTGTCGTCTGTTGCCGCATCGTTGGCAGACTGGTCAGCGAGGCCAGATAGTCCTGCCAACCTATAGCATCTCCCTCACCGTTATAGTGCGCAAGCACATGTTCGTAGCCACGCTGCAAGGTGCTATCGGCTGCCTGGTCTGCAGCCTGTCGAGTACGACCGAATCCGACTACGACATCGATGGTGGTTAAGTCCCCCGTACGGGGTATCCGGGCCATCATGGCTACATTGCCGGGTGTATTGCCGGTAGTGGTATAGCGTGACTCGAGCGATCCTTTCTTGCGCAACTCCTCAAGCCCATCCGAGACTCCGGCAAAGCCCACGGTTGGTAGCTCCAGATCACGACTAGCCTTGACCACCAGAGTGGTTTCCTGTTCCTGGGCATACAGTGCGTTTCGCTCTGTAAAGGCATGATCACCGCTTCCGCTGTTATTTATGGCAGGGTCAATATGGAGATAAGCCTCGAGTGCAGGGTTGGCACTGCGAAAGATGACTCGCATGATCAATGCGTCGGAGTCTGGATCGGTAAATACATGCTTTTCGATTTCATACTGGCCGTTTTTGGCGCGATTGATCAGCCGGTAGGCCAGGGACGTAGGTCTGCCCTCGCTGTCGGTAGAGAGATAGTGCGTTTCGCTGGTCGTATCGGTTTCTTCAAGATTGACAAAGTCAGGCCCTTTTACCACTACCTGCATTGCACGCAGCTGTGCCTCATGAATCAGGCCGAACATGGTTTCTGTCACGATGCCGTTGGCCAGGGAAAACCACACCCTGGACACCTGTCCTGTCGCGGCATCGCTGGAATAAGCCCCGTTATGGTATTGCTCATAGGACGTTCCGATGCCGGTCTTGCCTGAATACGACCAAAAGGGCGATTCACCCGGTACCCCGGGTGCGACAGCCGAATCGGCAGCGACGGCGGTGGAAAGGCTTACGCACAGGGTAAGCAGGCTGTTTCGAAGCAACATGATGCGCATAGGACCTTCTTGCTTTTCTTATGAGGTAGGGGAGCACGCTGCGGCTATAGAGCGACGCCCCTGCTAGGATGTCGAACAAGCGCAGCGCCAGTCCTAGGCAACTATAGACAAGGATTATATGACTGCCCGGTCATCTTGAGAGTGAGGGGAAAAAGAGCAGCCAGCAGGCGTTTGCCTTGCAGGCCGTTTTTTATTTAACGTACGCGTCTTTAATGCGACCGCTACGGACGTAACGCCATGACTATCGAACCGGCTAGCCTTGCTCACTACATCGACCACACGTTACTGGCTGCCAATGCCTCGCGCGAACAGCTTCGGCAGCTGTGCCAAGAGGCGCAGCAGTATGGGTTTTATTCCGTATGCGTAAATTCGGCGCATGTGCCCTATGTGGCTCAATGCCTGAAAGAGACTCCGTCGCGTGTGTGCGCTGTAGTGGGGTTTCCGCTTGGAGCAGGGTTAAGCGAAACCAAGGCATTCGAGGCCGAACGTGCCATTGCAAACGGTGCTCAGGAGATCGATATGGTGCTGAATATCGGTTGGTTTAAGGATGGTTTGCTGGAAGAGGTCCGCAGCGACATTGCACAGGTACTTGCTGCCTGCGGTTCCGTTCCGCTCAAGGTCATTCTGGAAACCTGCCTGCTGGATGATCTGCAGAAGGAGCAGGCTTGTGTGATCTGTCGGGAGCTGGGCGTTGCGTTTGTAAAGACGTCTACCGGCTTCAGTCATCAGGGCGCAACCCTTGAAGATGTTCGCCTGATGCGCCGGGTCGTCGGGCCTGATATAGGAGTCAAGGCTTCGGGCGGTGTTCGGGATTACGCCACCGCCGTTGCCATGATTGAGGCGGGTGCTACCCGCCTTGGTACTAGCTCTGGTGTGGCGATCGTACAAGGGGCGGGATCTGACAAGCCCTACTGACCGCTGCGTATGAGCATGCATTCCAACAGATGGCCCTATATCACCCAGTCTAGCTACTTTCCCGCACGACCAATTCAAATCCCAGGTCGATCTGGGTTGGTCCGGTACGTTCTGCCATCAGGTCCAGGAGTAATGTGGCGGCTTGATGACCTACGGCTTCCCGGGGTGTCCGGATGGACGTAAGGCGTGGCACCATGTGGGCCGAGGCCGGCAGATCATTGAAGCCGACCAGGGCGACCTGATGGGGAATGGAAATACCCTGGCGCTGGGCCTGAAAGATCGCTCCGTGTGCCAGGTCATCGTTACAAAAGAAGATCCCATCCACGTCAGGATGCCGGTGCATGAGATCGGTGAACAAGGTAGCTCCCAATTCGATCGAGGAGGGCCGGACATCAAGTATCTCCAAACCAGGATCATACATGCCGGCTTGCTGTAGGGTTTCCCGGAATCCATCGCCACGCCTTAGCGCGCGTGGATCGAGCTGGGCCGCAATATAGGCAATGCGTTGGCGGCCACGCTCAATCAGGTGCCGGGCCGCCGCTGCCCCCGCAGCATATTGAGAGAAACCAGCGCTGCACGTAGCCGTATCCGCATCCAGTTCCATCATATATACGCAAGGAACACGACTGCCAGCCAATAGCTGACGGGCATGCTCCGTTCTGTCAAAGCCTGTCAGCAGAATTCCCCTGGGCTGATACGCCAGATAATTGCGAATCAGGTTTTCTTCTTCTTCAGGCGAGTAGTGATAATTGCCAATCAGTACCTCCAGCCCGTGAGGTCTTAAAACCTGATGGATAGCTTCCAGACTCTCAATGAATAGCTGGTTTGACAGCGAAGGGATCAGCACCACAACGGATTGACTTTGTGCGGAGGCCAGGGTGCGGGCGGCAGGGTTGGCAACGTAACCCAGGGCACGGGCGGCCTCGCGGACTTTTTCGACCAGCTCGGGCGCAACCGTGGCAACCCCTCGCAGGGCTCGTGATGCAGTAATGGGCGAAACAGCGGCCAGTCTGGCTACTTCGGCCAGCGTAGGGCGGCCAGTGGTACGGGAACCTGTTCTGGGCATAGGTTAATCAGTGCGTTGTTGTTATGAGTCGTACATCCGGGATATAGCCGTCTAAGGTAGCGCTGTCCAAGAGGGGCTTACAAGCAAATGATTCTATCTGGACGGATAAGGCGGCTCGGGAATGCAGAAGACGAGGCAATTCTTAGCACACCTATCGTTTTGCACTATCATCAAAGCCGAAAGGATTGCGTCTCGCTGAGACAACACTCTGCCTAGGAACTGGCAGCAGTAGCTGGCAGCAGGCTTTTGAATTTTAGATCAGGACTACACTCCTTCATTAATAATACGTCATAACGTAACCGATTCAGTTGACTTATTGGATTGCTAATCCTCTCAATTTATACCGTGGACGTATCCCAGGAAGCGTGCTGAATGGCCTGGCAACGTTATCTTCATTTTTCAGTTATGGCTGCCGAGACACCGCCAGCATTACCAGACGCGACGGTAGGCGTCTGGTTTGGAGTGCAACCCGGTGATAGGCTTAAAACCGAAAATGTAACAGCTCCTTGAGTAGTCTTAAGCCTCCGGAGAGGCCTGCCAGCCCAGTCGGTGATAGACGGGGAAGAGGCTCATCAGATGTAAATCTATCTGTTAAGAGGCTATTTCACGGCCGCCCTTTATTAGTCATATGGGGCGGTACGGCACTGCATGAACGTCGTGGTTTTACAGAGTAACATTTGGTCATTCAGCTCCATGACGGAGCGAGCCTTTATATCGATTACGGGACGGCTACGTTTCCAACGGACCTGTAATCAGCTGGGCTGATTGAGCTGCTATGGGGAGTCGCCTCTCTATTTCATGGCAATAGTCGCGGCTGGTGTAGTGGACAACGTCCTGTCAAAACAGTCCCTGCAAAAGCTGATCCAAAATCATCTACGTTTGGGCTACGGCAGCTATGACCTGTGGCAGATGGCCTTTGATGGCGAAGGATAGATGAAAGAGCAGTTCAGTTATCAGCTCAACCTTACTCAGTAAGCCAGTAATACCTGAGCAAACCAGGGTTCCCTTGCTAGCCTATATCTGTGCCTCTTTGCTTTCAGGCGTCATGGTGGTGGTTAGCAGCGCCATTGTATTTGTCAGACTGATGCTCCCACATCTGGCGAGGCGGTTTATCGTGGCCAAACAACGGCAACCTTTACTAGTGGCAGCACTACTAGGCGGGCTGTTTCCGCTATGGATTGACATGGCCGCGCATACCTTATTCACATCCGACGATCTTCCTATTGGTATCGCAACGGCTGTTCTGGGCGGCGGTTCTTTCTTATATTGAGGCAGAAACGATGAATCCAGAAAACATGAAGCCTTTGCTCGAAAGGGAGTACATGACACCTACATGTTACTCGATGAAACAGGACGTTTTTCCCGACTAGGGACACCGGATTAGCTAATTACTCTATCAAGCGCATATAGACGCTAGCTATTTGATAAGTTACGTTATCTCATAACATTATCGGTTGAGTGTTTTATGTCAGATCTACGCGTCCCTGTCACGGTGCTGACCGGCTTTCTGGGTTCAGGCAAAACGACGTTGCTCAATCACATCCTTAGCAAGCAGCATGGTATGCGTATTGCTGTGATTGAAAATGAGTTTGGCGAGATCGGCATTGATGACGCCTTGGTGGTTAATGCCGACGAGGAAGTCTTTGAGATGAATAACGGTTGTATCTGCTGCACGGTACGGGGTGACCTTATCCGGATCCTGGGCAACCTGATGAACCGGCGTGACAAGTTCGATCATATTCTGGTGGAGACCACGGGCATGGCCGATCCTGGCCCGGTGGCACAAACGTTCTTTGTTGATGACGAAATCCGAGCGCAGCTCCAACTGGACGGCATCATTACCGTCGTCGACGCTCACCATGTCGGGCTGCATCTGGAGGACAGCAGTGAGGTACGAGAGCAGATTGCCTTTGCCGATGTCATCCTGCTGAACAAGACGGATCTGGTCGAGCCCGCCAGGCTGGACGAACTGGAAACACGAATCCGCAAGATGAATTCGTTGGCTCGTATCCATCGGACCGTTAATGCCGAAGTCGACATTCCTACTGTCATGAACGTGGGCGGCTTTGATCTGGAACGGGTGTTGGACCAACGGCCAGACTTTCTACAGAAGGAATATCCGTTTGAGTGGGCTGGAATCTGGCATTTGCCGGCAGGCATTACCGAGCTCCGTTATGGGGCAGGCCCCGATCCGTTTATTGGCGCGCTGCTGATGCCTGTCAATGGCGAAAGTGAGGGTGATCTGGACAGGGCTGTTGTTATCGCCGAAGGAGCCTTTGATCGAGAGGCTAAAAAGATCCGTGCAGGTACCAAGCTGATGCCTGGTCGTCAGGCCGTCAATTTGAAAGTGCCGGAAGACGATGCAGAGCAGACGGTTAATCTGCTGATTCCGGCGGCGGGATACTATGCTCTGGTAACTGAGCATGGGCCCGAAGAGTTTGGGCTGCGACTGGAGCAGTCAGGCGTTCGCCTTGAGCCGAGCAGTCAACGCGAGTTTGCCGCGTCCCATAGCCATGATGAAGAAATCAGCTCTGTTGGCATTACCTTGGAAGGGGCGCTGTCGGAGGCAAAGGTCAATCAATGGCTAGGTCCGCTACTGGCTCGGAAGGGGCAGGACATCCTGCGAACCAAAGGCATTCTAAACATTGCACAGGAGAATCGCCGATTCGTCTTCCAAGCCGTTCATATGTTGCTTGATGGCGGCCCGGATCGGTTGTGGCAGCCCAATGAGAAACGCCAGAGCGAAATCGTATTCATTGGCCGTAATCTGGACCGCGAAGAGCTGATAGCAGGACTGAAAGGTTGCCTGGCATGAGCGACTCCACAGCGGTACAACGCCTGCAGAGTCTCTGGCAAGTGGAGGGTGGCGAGCACATCAACACGCTGCTCTGGTCGCCAGACAATACCCGGCTGGCGACGGCCTATGCGGACGGTTCGGTTGCGGTGTATGACACGGCTAATGGTCGCGAAGTATGGCGTCATGCGGTGCATGGGCTGGCGACCAGTGCATTAGCGTGGTCACCTGACGGTAACCTTTTGGCCAGTGGTGGGCAGCGGGGCGGTATTATCCTGTGGGAGCCCGCTACGGGCAGTAAAGTACATCAGCTGGATAGCGGACGTAGTTGGGTTGAATTCTTATGCTGGTCAGCCGAGGGCGGATTGGCTTCAGCAGCCGGCCGGCAGATCCAGCTCTGGACCGCCGAAGGCAAGCTGAAGCAAAGCTTTGGACAGACCGCCAGTACGGTCACAGGGTTGTTATGGCTGGCTGATGCTACCCTGCTCAGCAGCTGCTATGGGCTGGTCAACCAATGGTCTGCGGAGCGTGAGCAGCCCCTGCGGCACTTCCCCTGGAAAGACTCTCTGCTGAGTCTCTCGGTCAGTCCAGATCAGCGGTTTATTGCCGCCGGATGCCAGGACAATGCTATTCACCTGTGGTATCTGAAAAGCGGCGAAGATTTTCGCATGAGTGGGTACCCATCCAAGGTCAGGCATTTTGATTGGAGTGCTGACAGCCGCTACTTCGCAACAGGCGGTGCAGCTTCTCTGATTATCTGGGATTGTTCAGGTAAAGGGCCACAAAGCAGCAAGCCGGTAGTACTGCCCGTACATACCAAACCCATTAGCTCTATTGTGTTCAGCCATGCAGACAGCCGCCTAGCCTCCGGTGGAGACGATGGTCTCACGGTTATTTTTGATCTGGCCCGTGGTGAACCTTTGGCAGGCTTGCTGGACGAGGCGGGTGTAAGCTCCATGGCCTGGAGCGAGGACGATCAGTTCCTGGCGATTGGCTACAGTTCCGGCCGCTTGCGGTTGTGCCCGGTGCCTGCGAAGCCTTGAACGCAACAGTGCGGTACGCCAAGGCGCGCCGCACTGCGTCGGCGGGATTACAGAATTGTCGGGTTCGGTATGTCTCCGTACACCTTTTGGGGATCAAACGTCTTAGTCGACTCGGTAAAGCCCAATGTATGAAGCAGTTATTTGTGAAAGTGGATAGGCAGAGTTGACCGTTATACCCAGAAACGACAAAGCCGCCCCTGGGTCAGGGGCGGCTTTGTTTGATCATCGAGCCGCTGTGTTTTCAGACTGAGCGTCTTGTCATGAGATGGAGATAAAAACAACCGGCGGGCTCTTCAGACAGGGGAGGCGTTCCCTGTAGTCAAGCAAGGCGTATCAGGCGACTACCGTCGTGCTTTCCCGCTTGTCCCACTCTTCTTCAACTTCACAGAAACAGACATCGGCTGCAGCATGCAGACGGTCCAGTTGGGCTTCGGTCAGATTATGCAGGGGAAGCGTTTCAAGCAGCTGGATAAGCGTATCAAATTGGGTAACGTCCATCATGTCCTCGTGGGATAATCAGATCGATATGGCGTATTACCTCCTGTTAGTACGCGCGAGGCGTTCTCACAGGAGGTCTGTCAATTTCAATGAGTAATTCGACTTCACAGGGCCAAGGCATATCGTGTGGACTGCCGGCCGCCGTGCGCACATGGACTGCCTGATAACGACCTTTAGCCGCTACCGGTTCGAGTTCCATGGGTTAGGGGCGCGCATTCTAATGATGACCGCTCGTTCCCTCTAGGGGGTTCTGCCCAATGGCACGCAAATATTTCCGTAATATTGCATTGACGTGTAAAAAAATCTTTTGCTGGCACGGACTTAGCTAACCCAAAAAAAATTTAATTTTTTTGGGTTGCTTTTTACGTTATTGGACGAACTGTATACATTCAGCGCCAGACCAAGCTCCATAGAGCCTGGTCTGGCCAGCACGCGGTCTGCAAACAGTCACTCTCAGAGCCCTTTTATGCGAGAAGGCGCTGTGTGGCTTATGTTGTCAGCTGGTTGAACTGGCCCACTGCATCAACTACACGCTGGGCACCGTCCTGGATATCAACGATGACCACACCGGCTTCAGAGGCCAGCGCCAGACCCTGTTCTGCCTGGTTCTTGCCTTCAGACATGCGGGAGACGGCTTCCTGAGCAAGGGCCTGGTTCTCTTGGACAACGCCAACGATTTCTTCGGTTGCTTTGCTCGTTCGGGCTGCCAGCTGACGCACTTCATCGGCCACTACCGCGAATCCACGGCCCTGCTCACCTGCGCGGGCGGCTTCAATAGCCGCGTTGAGTGCCAGCAGGTTGGTCTGCTCGGCAATGCCACTGATGGTCTTGACGATTGAGCCGATTACGAGCGACTGCTTATCCAATGCCTCAATGCCTTCAGCAGCATGTTCCATCTGCCTGGACAGCTGCTGCATGATACCGATGGTCTGGTTGACTACGCCTGCGCCCTTCTTGGCTGCAGCATCGGTTTTTTGCGACGTACCGTAGGCGATACCGGCTGCCTCGATGACAGCGTTTTCACGATTGACCTGATCTGTGACGACCGTTGCGAACTTCACGATCTTGCACAACTTGTCTTCGGCATTGAGGATGGGGTTGTAGGAGGCCTCAAGCCAGACGACATGACCATATCGGTCCACGCGCTTGAAGCGACCGTTGACGAACTCGCTGCGATTGAGCTTGGCCCAGAAATCCTGATACTCAGACGAATTGTATTCGGCAGGCTCGCAGAACAGGCGGTGATGCTTGCCCTTGACCTGATCCAGCGTATAACCCATGGCACTGAGGAAGCGGTCGTTGGCGGTAATCACTTCGCCGTTCAGGTTGAACTCGATGACGGCGGTAGAGCGTAACAGTGCTTTTATCAGGCTTTCATGCTCGCGGGAGGTCTCGATCGTACGGGTCAGGTTGTTGGCATAGATGTAAAAGTGATCAACCTGACCCGAGGCGTTGCGTATCGGTTGCCATAGGCAGCGTAGCCAGGCCTCCTTACCGTCTGCCCTGAGCAGACGAACAACGCCACTGAAATGCTCACCTTTCTGTAGCGCAACCTTCATCCGGCGATAGATATCGGTTTGCTTGATATGCACCGGAACCAGCTCATCAATATTGCGGCCGACGATCTCATGGCTCTTGTAGAGCATTTCAAGCATGAATTGATCGTTGACCTGTTCAATCACGCCTCGTGAATTCAGGGTGAAGCCGATCATCGATGTGTCGAGGCTTTGTTTAACCTGTTGTACAACCGAGAGGCTTTCCCGCAGGGCGGCCAGTTCCTGTTTGAGGCGTTTGAAGAACATGATTGATCCTTGGATGAGTGGCCAGAAGTGGAGGCTTAGTTCATTTATCGGCGCCCACAGGATTTAATGAAAGGCAGACGATCATTAAATATTTATGGCAGACCAGCGGCAGGATTTGACTGCTGGTCTGCCACACCTGGCAATCACTCCCTTCAGGTGCTGGCCAGCTCCGCCGCACGGACTACGTCTCGAGCCGGCAAGGGTTTAGCGAACAGATAGCCCTGATAGGTGGTGCAACCATTTTCGGCCAGCAGCTGGCGCTGTGCTTCACTTTCCACACCCTCTGCTACGATATCGAGGCCAAAGGTCGTAGCCAGACCGGAAATGGCCTGGATGATGGCAACACTCTCCGACCCTGGCAGCCGTTGCACAAAGCTCTGGTCGATCTTGACCTGATCGATGGGCAGCTTCTGCAGATAGTTGAGTGATGAGTACCCGGTACCGAAGTCATCCAGGGCGAAGCGAACACCTTGTCCTCTGAGTGTTTCGATATGCGAACAGGCCTGGTCGAGGTCCAGTATCAGAGTTGCCTCAGTCAGCTCGATTTTGATCAGGGCAGGGTCGATATGCTTGTGTTTCAAGACGTCCATGACCTCAGTGGCAAAACTGGATTGCCGTAGATGGGACGCGCAGACATTGACCGAAACCGGTAGGTGGGCGAGAGAAGGCTCTTTTGACCAGGCAAGCAACTGCGAGCACACCTCATCGAGCAGCCAACGGTCCAGTTCGGTAAGTAATCCTGTGTTGCTTGCGACTTCCAGAAAGGCGGCAGGGCCTACCAGGCCCCAATCCGGATGCTGCCAGCGCAGAAGCGCTTCAAGGCCGATAAGCCCTTTCTGATCGCTCCACTGAAGCTGATAGTAAACGCGGAATTCATTGTCGAGCAGCCCTTGCCGGATCTGTTGCTCCAGTTGCAGGCGGGCAGCAATGCTGCTTTGCATGCTCGGATCATAAAAGCGAATGGCATTCTTGCCGTGGCTCTTGGCTGAATACATGGAGATGTCGGCCTGCTGAAGCAAGTCGTGGCTTGCACTTCTGCTGTCAAACAACACAATGCCTACGCTACCGCTAATGGTCTGATTACCTTGTTCGAATTCGAAAGGACGCTCTAGGGCCGCCAGCACCTGCTGGCCGATGTGACTTGCCTGGTGCGCGGCAGCTTGTTCGTCTTCCGACAAGCCTTCCAGCAGGATGACAAATTCGTCTCCTCCCAGACGAGCCACGGTATCGGTTGCCCGCACGATCTGTTTCAGACGGTGTGCTGCTTCCTTGAGGACGGTATCGCCGGCATCGTGGCCATACAGATCATTGATGTTTTTGAAGTTATCCAGATCGATGAATAGCAGGGCGCCGCTATGTCCGTGTCGCTGGCAGGCAAGTTGGGCCGTTTTGAGCCGCTCCAGGAAAAAGCGCCGATTGGGAAGTTCGGTCAGGGTGTCGTAAAACGCCAGCCGACGGATTTGCTCTTCGTACTCATGCCTGGCCGTGACATCACGAGTTACCATGACGATCGCCTGCTTACGTTCTGCATCCGAAGCGATCGCCTGGGCCTTGCCCTCGAAATAGCGCTCCCCCGCAGGAGAGCTAAGCTGGTATTCCACGGTGAGAGGTGTCGGGCTTTTCAGGACCTTTCTGACCCAGGTGGTCAGGTAGTTCGCCTGGGTATAAGGCAGCACATCCTGCAATCGCTGGCCCACCTTCGCCAAGTGCTCATTGATCTTCTTGGCATCATGGGAGGACGAGACGACCTCCTGAAAGCGACCGTCCTGATCGATAACCAGCAGGATGTCAGGAATCGCCTGGGTAATGGCGCTCAGCCGGGCTTCGCTTCGCGCCAGAGCCTGTTCAGCCTGGTTACGTTTCTCCTGGTCACGAAACAGAAGCCAGACGAGCAGGCCTGTAGGGGGCATCGTCAGCATCATGGCCAGCATGGTACGTTGAGCCGCTTGGCCGAAAGGGCAATATACGAGGGTAAGCGTGAGCAGGGCGAGGGCATGTACCGCACCGCCCAGCAACAGTACCTGAAGAGGGCCTTGTCTGATCCAGCCTCGGTGGTAGGCCATGCGATAAGCGAGACCTAACGCCACGGCCATGAAGGCATTCAATACGCCGGGATAGGCCCCTACGCCGCCTAGCCAGAACCGATACAGTGCCGTCATTGCTGCTGCAATACTGGCAACCAGGGGGCCTGCCATCAGGGCGGTCACCGACAGTATGGCCAGCCGCGCATCTACAAAGATCCCGAGGCCAATCGGTACGGGATGTATCATGACGGCAATACAGATCAAGCCCGTTGCACATCCAACAATCAGTTCCGATGACAGTACCTTGTGTGGCCAGGTACGCCAGAGGTAGTCCCGTAGCCAGCAGAGCGCCAGAAGTAGAGCAGCATTAGAAAGAAAATCCACAAACATGGCGACCTTGGTCTCCTTCGCCTAGGCGCAATTCCGTACTGGCATTCAGATAGACGTCTGAGTCAAAATTGCTAGATAAATGCGGCCCAATCGTCGGATAACAGCGATCTGAGTCCGTTATTCGGGACGTTTGTCAATGGCAAGCGCTGAAATAGAACAGCGCAGCGGTTTGAGTACAGGTTTAACAGGAATGTTCATTGCAGCAGGGATGTTGATCGTAGCGCTTGTGCTAGGGCACATGGGGCGCAGCTATAAGGCGACACGTACTGTTCGCCTTGATCGGCCTCTGGCCTATATCGGACTGTTTGCCTTTGTTCTTGCAAGCGCTGTAGTGTTCTTTGGCTAATGTCCGCCAATTTCCTACCGACACCATCAGGCTCGACATGCCTATCGTCAAGCGGCTGGCAATGTCCCTTATTTGAACAGCCTCGCATCCATCGTTTCGCCATGTCATGCCCAGAGCAAGCTGGTCATGGCCGAGGATGTCGACACGGAGGAAAAGCTCAACGCTGTCATTCAGGGCTAACTTGTGTCACCTCCATTACTGTTGAATGAACTCGCCGCCTGGCATTACAGGCGCGATGTTCTGCTCTATTACGTATAGGGCTCTTCCGTAGCGCCCTGTATCTGCTGGGCGCAGTATCTTCTCGCTTCCTCTCAGCCCTAAGTGTTAGCGACTTCTCCCTTTATGCATCGCCTTGATGGCTTTCATTGCGCCCTATTGAACTCTTTTAGATCCTGGAGTCCGACTGTTGGCGTAAAAACCTGTCAAGTAAATTTAAGTTTTTTGTATGTACAAATGTAACCATTTGATGCTGTAAGTTGATCGGTTGCGTTCGCTCTTTTGAGCAGTGACTTCAGTAGCAAGTGTGTCCACACGGCGTGAGCGCGGCAGGTTATTGGTGTTTCAGAGTGGTGCAATCAAGGATTGCGTATTGGTTGTGTAGCCGCATCAGGCGGCACGTCATGTCCAGGTAATAGGACGGGTAGTCAATGAAGAAAGTAAGTACAAATACGTTGTACTGTGGTTTATTGGGGTTGGCGTTTGTGCTGCATTTCGGGCTGCTTGAGCAGAATCCCCAGAACCCTATTGGTATCAAATACCTGACAGAGCTTTATCTGGCCGCCTGTTTGGGTTTCAGCGCCATGTTTCTAGTAGGAACCGTTGGAGCTGAACGAAAAGATTACAGTGTTGCGTTCCTGTTCTGTCTATTTTCGGCTTTTACCTTTACCTTCCTACCGGCGTTGTTTGCCGAGCTCTTTTATGGTCAGCCGCTAGTCTATGGGGTAATCGAAGAACGCAGGGTGCTGCTCTGCTTTAGTGTCATTCCCTTGTTGTACCTGGCCAAACATGTATCGGCGGCACAGTTTGAAAATTGCATTCTGATCGTGGCGCTAGGGGCTGTTGTCCTGTCCTGGCTGTGCTATTTCGAGGTATTGCCAGATCTGCGAGATGGGATGGACCTGGACCTCAGCCGACCGGGCCGCGCCTCGACCGGGGCATTTGCCCTGATCATTGGCTACTGCCTGAGCATCTACTTCTGGGGCAAAGGAAAATCACCTATCGACGGCAGCCCTCGCTCCAGTCTTCGCTATGGACTGTTGGCGCTCGTTTACCTTGCGACACTGGTGTTCGTCACACAGACCCGGCAGGTCATTCTCTTGTGCATCATCTTTACGTTCCTGTGCCTGCGGGTTAAGTCTGTGAAGCTGGCGGTGATTGGCGGCTTGCTCGTTTCCCCCTTCGTTATCGATCCTGACCTGCTCGAGCTTTTCGGGGTTAATATCGATTTCTACATGCAATCTGCCCAGAACGGCGCTACGGATAATGTGCGCGAGGCTACCATCGCCCAGATTATGGATCATCTGCATGAGTACAACTGGGTACCCAGCGGTAGTCTGAGCCTGATGTGGAATGATGGTTTCAAGCACTACTTCAGTTACTACTTCTTCCTTTCGGATGTAGGTGTGATCGGTACGCTGTTCCGCTTTGGTTTTCTAACCATCGCGATCATTCCGGTCAGCTTCCTGGTGTATTTCAAAGTGGCCAAGCGGCTGAATCCCAGTCTGGATTTTACCTTGGCTGTATTCCTGGCCCATCTTTCTATCTGGCCTTTGCAAGGTATCTTCGAATATCAGGAGGGTATGACTGCCTTGTTATTTGTTTTCCAGGCACTTAAAACGTTTCATAGCCAGATGCCCAACGAATCGCTGTCCAATCATCCCGAGCGGGAGCCTTATCAGTTGGCCTGAACCGCATCTGACATTAAAACGGCCCGTGGAGGGCCGTTTTTTACCTACCAGCCTGCGTGTCCCGAGCTGGAAATATCAGGCAATGCGTGCATGAATGCATGAAAAAGATAAACCGATACACCAGTACATGCTAAAGGTACTAGCCGTTCAGTCTATTGTTGTCATGCCGTCACCTCTGCTGCTCCATTTATCCAGTAGCGCTCACTGCTGATTACGATGATGGCTGCGCGCCATTATACTTGTTGCGATACATCAGGTAGTGCAAGCAGAGCGGCAGTGTTCAGTTATATCGAGTGGAAACGTTTTCGTTCCTTGTAGTCGAAGTGTCATCTAGACATCAGCTGGCAGTTCGACTGGGTAGAGGCAGACATCCATGATCTTGACCGAATTCGATTGCTATCAACTGCAAAACCGGCTGGACAATATTTGCGGTGCCCGACTGCCGGCCGCCAATATCGATAGCTTCTACTTCTTTCTGGACGCTTTGCGTACCGCCCGGAATGTATCTGAGCTGGAGCTGGCCGCTGCCAAGATTGACGGTTTCATGATTGCGCTGGAAGGGGCCGGGCTTGTCAGTGGAACATCCGCCATGTTGATCGGCGGTTTTGTTTCTCGGGTACAGGCACACCGTTTGGAAAGGTTGGGTGTTGAATGAGCCGCCGTTAAGTAGCTGGCTGGTAACCGGCTCATTATGGAGCCAGATAGTGACAAGCCACTCGTAGGGCTGACGATCTGCTTTATTCTTGATGATGTATGACAGGTTCTTCGATGGGCGCTTTGCTTTTTGTATTACACGCTTGCCTTCGAAGGCTGTCCTGTTCAGCAGGTATTACGTCGCTCGCCGTGGTGCTGATCGCTTGCTCCACGTTGGCAGCAGAAGCACCTGCTGCACCAGGACGCGTATTGGTTCTGGATAACCAGGATAACTATCCTGCAGGCTACCAGACGGACTATCTGTTGCACCCCTTCGCCGAGACATTCGAGGCTATTCGCTACGCTGTACCTGATAGCGCGTGGCAGCCGAACGCAAAGGCATTAATCAGTCTTGGGTATCAGCAGGACGGTGGCTGGATCCGATTAAGGCTGGAAAACCCCTCGTCCGAGGTTCGCCGATGGTTACTGGTGGCCGAAACCCCTCTGATCGATCAGCTTGAGCTGCGCCTGTTCGATCCTGTTCTGGAGCGGTGGTCTTCAGTCGAATCGCTTGGTAATCGCATACCCTTGAGTAGGCAAGCCACCCGCGGCCCTTATCCGGTCGCTACGCTTGACTTGCCGCCCAATCAGGCCATGGTTCTGTACGGTCGCATGCGTGCGAGCCAGCCGCTGACCATTCCGATGGAGATCATGTCTCCTGCCGCGTATGAACGCATCTATACGCAAACAGCCCTGAGCCTGAGCGCCTTTCTGGGCGCAGCAGTAATCATGCTGGCTTACAACCTATCACTCTATGTCTTCATACGGGACCGGGCCTATCTCTGGTATAGCGGTTATCTCGCTGGTGCCATCTTCTATATGGTCTGTGCGACCGGCTTTGGACGGTTGTATCTGTGGCCGGAATGGACCGAACTGGCAGTGCGTGCCACCGTTCTGTCCATTTCGCTTTGCATGGCCGGTGCCGCCCAGTTCATCAAGCACTTTCTTCAGTTATCCAGCCACAGCCGCTTCTTTTCAGTCTTGTGTAAAAGCTTCCTGATCTATTGGCTTGGCGCCTCGCTGATTATCGCGATCGACCCTGCGTTCATTCCGTTTCTCGGTATCGATGTCATGGTCTTTCTCAGCTGCCTCACGGGGCTATGGGTTGGCCTTGCCTTGTGGTGGCGAGGCCATGTATCGGCCCGTTATTTCACCATCGCCTGGATAGTGCTCAATCTAGCCACCTTATATATGACGCTGGTCATGTCTGGCTTGAGCAAAGGGTGGGTCAATCCGTTGTATGTCCAGATGCTTGGGTTCGCGCTTGAGTTCCTGTTGCTGTCGATGGCCTTGGCCGAGCGGATAAACCGTGAGCGTGCAGCACGAATACAGGCAAAGCAGGAGGCCATAAGAACCAGCGAGCATCTGGCACGAGAGCGGTTAGCAACCTTGCAGGCACAAGAGAAACTATTGATTTTTCAGCAGGAAACCAACGAAGCACTCGAGCGGCGAGTGAAGGAGCGGACCCTGGCCCTGGAGGAGGCAAACCTTCAGCTGTCACGCCTGAGCCGACTGGATGCCCTGACCCAGTTACAGAACCGAAGTGCTTTTGAGGAAAACTTTACCGCCTCGCTTGCACAGGCCCTGGCAACTGGGCAAATGCTGAGTGTTGTCATGATCGATATCGATCACTTCAAGCAAATTAACGATACCTATGGTCATTCGACAGGTGACGAGTGTCTGGTCAAGGTTGGGCAGGTATTGCTGAATCATACCCAGGGGGCAGGCGATCATGCGGCGCGTTTTGGTGGAGAGGAATTCATTCTACTCTTCATGAATCGCACCCCGACTGAAATGGCAACGCTTGTTGAACGTATTCGACTCGACATGGCCTCCCTCGGCATCAAAACGGACAGCGGAACGCTGCGTTTTACAGTAAGTATTGGCGTTGAATGCCGCTTTCCTCGACCAGACGATACGCGTGTCGACTATTCCAGAGCGGCTGACACAGCGCTTTACCAGGCCAAGGCCGCAGGACGTAACCAGTCTTGTTTTGCCATTACTGTCCATTAGTCAGCACACCTCTCCTGCAACAGGCCAGCCTGCAAGAGACTGGCCTGCGGTATGCGCGATCAGTAGATGACCAAGCGCTTACCAGCCGCGTACATCGGGAGCCAGCTTACCGACGGCCTGGTGAGCCGCCTGGTGCAGCTCCGGTGCGGATGTCTTATCCGACGCGAGGATATTGGCCTCTTCTGCGCTGGGCTGAAGAGGCTTCTGACGGAATAGCAAGGTGTAGAAGGAGGCGGCGCAGGCATACCCGCCTGAGAAAGAGGCATGGCGCCCGTCAGCTATGTACAGCTTGGCCACTGAATCGCTTGCAAACGTACCCTTCCAAGACTCACCGCAAGGGGAGAGTTGGGCGCCCATCTTGCGCGCCAGGCTCACGTACTCCTTATAGATCTGTGGTTGCTTACCCTGTTGATTCTCGTTGGCCCAGGTTTCGAACAGAATCGGCTTAGCATGATGGGCACGGATCAGATCGTTGAATTTCAGTGCATATTCTTCCAGCCGTTCTGGCTGAAGCAATGGCCGAGCGGCGTGCTCCTGCAGGACTACATAGTCATAGGTGTTGCTTGCCAGCTTGCTTTGTACCGCTCCACTGTTCCAGTGCTGCTCAAGGGTATATGAGGGTTTGGCAATCGAGTCCGCCTCGATGGTGCAAGACGATGATGCGCTGTCGTGGGCGCGTGACGCCATTCCCATCAGGGTGGTCGTCAAACTGTTCGCATAGGTGTAGCTGTTACCAACGAACAACATGCGAATGGTGCACGAAGAAGCCTCAGAACTCTGAGCAGCAGCGGCGTAATGTGCGCTGGCGATGCATCCAGCAAAGAGTGTGGCAAGCTTCAGGGAACGGGTGAACAAGACCCTATCCTCCATATATTTGTGAGGGTTAAACAACAGGTTTGGGCTGCAAACGGCATCCTGGTGCGTTTGCGGGGGCGCATTGTGCGAGGAGGAGGCGGTATTTTTAAGGAGTGACTGTGCGGGGAGTCACGTACTGCTATTTGGAACAAGCGAAACGGCGAACGTGTGCAAAGTTCAGGAAAATTAAATCTCCCAAGATTTCGATGATGGTGGCTATTTAATAGCTAAATAATAGCTAAAATCAAGACTAAATAGTCTTATTTGCCTGATAAGAGCAATTTTTTAAGAGCGAGGCTTAGCTCGCTTGTGAGCCCTGCTGAGGCTCAACGACATCCTCATCGATATACCGGCCAGCTTTTTCCTGTTCCAGAAATGCCGCGTACTGATCCTCCGTGATCAGGTTTTCCAGCAGCAGTTGCCAGGCATAGGATTCAGCCGCCTTCTTGTTCCAGCGAATCTCTCCCAAGCTGTCCGGGTTTTTGATGCAGCGGATATAACGCTTCCAGTACGCGTCCATGGTGACTCCTGCTTCCTGCTCATGGGTAACGGGGCGCGTGGTATATCACAACTGATGGATTTGTGAAGCGGTGCGTATAAGAAGTGTCCAGCTTTCTGTTTGATAGAGGCGGCCATGCTGCCTCAGGCCAGCGAACGAGCCGGTCAGGGATCAAGGTTCAGCTGGCGACCGCTATGCCCGGGTTTTTCAAGTACATCGGCGACCTCGGCGGCGAGATGAAGAAGCTCATAATCTTCTTCGAGACTGGTCGAGTCGTTGGCTTCCCGTTCATCCAGAATGGGACAGTTGACCAGCGTCCAGTGAAGCGGGCTGGTATCGAGCCGCTCGTGAATCTTCTGGCAGACACGTCGCCAGCGAGGGTCGACATCCTCATCTTCCAGCGCAGCGAAATCACCTACTAGCATGAGCTGGGATACCTTGCCTTTGCGTAGGCCGCTGATGAGTGCAGCCACAGCATCGATCAGGTAGTTGGGATCTTCGACCTCAATTACTACGCGAGGTGGTTCCAGTACCGCGACGACTGCCTTCATTCCCGCCACCCCCTGGCTGACTTTATAGGCGCTGAACATATGGCCAGAGGTCGATTGGGGATAGGGGCGGGGCGGTAATGCCTTGAGATCCGCCTGTAGCGGCACGGCCTCATGTTCGCGATTAAGCAACTCGTTGATCAACGCCTGGCCCAGCGGGCTCTGCGCGCCGTAGACCGCGACCTTGAGCGCTCGCGCTGCTGCATACGTCATGAGAACCTCGCCTCTGTCAATCCTAGATGACTGACCGGACGGAGCGCCCAAGGTTCTGCCGCGACCGTACCGGCCATCCCACTGCTTAGGCTACATCGGCCGAATTGTCATAGGCTTTAAGAAAACAGTAGGACAATCCTCGTCGCTCTGTAGAAAAATATTGTAGCGCCGCTGAAGACCGCACGTGACTGGCCGATAGCCTCTATAGCCAAACAGAAATCTGTTAGCCAGACCTTATATATCCCCACCTTCAGTAGGGCCGAGTCGTATGCTCAGTAGAATAAAGTTCAGCCACAAGATCCTGGCAACGGCCTCGGTAGTGCTGATTGCTGCCTTCTCGTTGTTCATGACGTACAACGATTATCTGCAACGTACGGCAATCACCCGGGACCTGACCGTTCGCCTCAATGAACTGGGCACCAGTGCCTCCAGCAATATTGCCAACTGGGTAAGTGGGCGTATCACGCTGCTTGAAGGAGAGGCGCAGGCGGTACAGCGTGATCTTGCCCCTCAGGCATTCACTGCAGTGCTGGAGCAGAAAGCATATACCTCAAGCTTTGACCTGACCTATCTGGGGCAGGCGGACGGTACGTTTACGGTTCGACCCTCTATCAGTATGCCTGCCGGCTATGACCCGAGAACACGCCCCTGGTATCAGGGCGCCCAAACCAAAGCCGGTTCGATTCTGACCGAGCCTTATGTAGATGCTGCTTCGGGCGGATTGATCATGAGCCTTGCCACACCCGTCATGCACGAGGGGCAACTGGCAGGTGTTCTGGGAGGCGATCTGAGTCTGCAGACGATGGTGGGTATCGTCAATTCGCTCGACCTGGGCGGTATCGGTCATGCGATTCTGGTGAATAGCGAAGGCAAGGTACTGGTCAGCCCCAGAAAAGAGGAGGTGATGAAAAGCCTCGCTGAGCTGTTTCCCGCCGGTGCGCCTGCACTGGATGGCGCGCTCAAGCAGGTCGAGCTGGACGGCAAGCCTCAGCTTATGGTCTTCAAGCCGGTCACCGGTCTGCCATCGGTCAACTGGTACCTGGGCCTGATGGTTGATGAAGAGAAAGCTTACGCCCCGCTCAAGGAGTTCAGAACCTCGGCCGTGCTGGCCATGGTGATTGGCGTTGTGCTGATCATGCTGCTCCTGGGTGTGCTGATCCGTGTGCTAATGCGTCCGCTCACGACCATGAGCCAGGCGATGCAGGACATCGCACAAGGAGAGGGCGACCTGACCCGGCGTCTGGCCATCAATAGCCAGGACGAGTTTGGTGTGCTGGCCGCTGCCTTCAACCGCTTTGTCGAGCGTATCCATGGCTCGATCAGCGAAGTATCGGCCAGTACCCGCCAGCTCAACGAGGTCTCCCGTCAGGTGCTGGCAGCCTCCAACTCCTCGCTGCACAACTCGGACAATCAGGCCGGACGTACCGGAAGCGTGGCGGCAGCCATCAACCAGCTGGGGGCCGCCACACAGGAAATCGCCCGCAACGCTGCCGATGCGTCCGTACAGGCTACCAGTGCCCGGCAGCAGGCCGAGGAGGGTCGCCGCGTACTGGGCCAGACCCTGACGGCGATGGAAACCCTGTCCGCCAACATCAGCGCCTCCTGCGGCCGTATCGATGAGCTGAACCAGAAGACCACCCGCATCGGACATATCCTGGAAGTGATCCAAGGCATTTCCGAGCAGACCAACCTGCTGGCGCTCAACGCTGCGATCGAAGCTGCACGGGCAGGCGATGCCGGGCGTGGTTTTGCTGTGGTAGCGGACGAGGTGCGTGGTCTGGCACATCGTACCCAGAGTTCGGCCCGAGAGATCCAGAGCATGATTCAGGAGCTGCAAACCGGGGCGAGCGAAGCGGTTTCCACCATGACCGAAAGTCAGCGCTTCAGCGAGGACAGCATGACCATCGCGCAAAAGGCCAACGAGCGGTTGGGCTCGGTAGCCGAGCGCATTACCGATATCGATGGCATGACCCAGTCGGTGGCGGCCGCTACGGAAGAGCAAAGCGCGGTAGTGGAGTCGCTTAATGTCGACATTACCGAGATCAACTCGCTCAACCAGCAGGGCGTGGAAAACCTGAACGCAACCCTGGGCGCTTGCCATGCCCTGGAACAACAGGCCAATCGCCTCGATCAGCTCGTTTCAAGTTTCAGAATCTGACTTAGGAAAAGCCTCGCCATTAAGGCGAGGCTTTCTTTAGTTGTCTTGCAAAGGTGCAACCAGGTTGCTACCAATTTATGCACCTTTTTGATGCGGGTTGCACACATTGTTACCGTTATAAGCACAATTAAAGTGCGAGCTATTCATATGGGTGAAACCATTCAGCAAGCCTATAGCAAGGAATAAGCTTAAAAATCGTGCACATTGGTGGAAGTTCGCTCCAATTTATGGCGTTTAGCAAAGGTGTTTGGTAGCTGGCTCATATATTGCTGCTGAAAGGTTTTTCCGCTTTAGGTAGCACCTATGAGCCAAGTACATAATGAAAAAAGCCTTTCACCCGCTCTAAAACCCCGCCATGTCACTATGCTTTCAATCGCTGGGGTAATCGGTGCCGGTTTATTTGTAGGATCCGGCCACGCCATTGCCGCTGCAGGTCCCGCTGTTCTGCTGGCCTATGCACTGGCAGGCACCCTTGTCGTACTGGTTATGCGTATGTTGGGCGAGATGGCAGTAGCTTCGCCGGACACGGGTTCTTTTTCTTCTTACGCGCAACGCGGCATTGGACGTTGGGCAGGGTTCACAATCGGTTGGTTGTACTGGTGGTTCTGGGTATTGGTTATCCCCCTTGAAGCCGTTGCGGCAGCGTCCATTCTGAACTCCTGGTTCCCTGTAGTGGCTACGTGGCAATTTGCACTGGCTATCACTGCGCTTCTTACCGTTACCAATCTGTTTAGTGTTGCCAAATACGGTGAGTTCGAGTTCTGGTTCGCGCTGCTCAAGGTTATGGCTATTGTTGCGTTCATTGCGCTGGGTGCATTTGCCTTGGCCGGTGGGCTGCCAGGACGGGAAGTCAGCGGCCTAGGGCGCCTGATGGAAATGACCGGTGGGTTTATGCCCCATGGCTTTGGCGCAGTGCTGGGTGCCTTGCTTACGACAATGTTCAGCTTCATGGGCACCGAGATCGTGACCATTGCTGCGGCTGAGTCCAAGAATCCTTCCAAACAAATCAGCAAGGCGACTAACTCGGTTATCTGGCGTATTGCACTGTTCTATCTGGTGTCGATTTTCCTGGTTGTTTCCATGGTTCCGTGGAATGACCCCCAACTGCCTATCGTGGGTTCGTATCAGCGTGCGCTTGAGGTGATGTCCATCCCGCACGCCAAGCTGATCGTGGATGTTGTGGTGCTGGTGGCAGTAGCCAGTTGTCTGAACTCGGCCCTGTATACCGCCTCACGCATGCTGTTCTCGCTGAGCCGTCGTGGCGATGCACCTGCAATGACAGGGCGTGTCTCGGCAAACGGCGTCCCCCGCTCGGCTGTATTGGCCAGCACGGCCATAGGGTTTATGAGTACCATTGCAAACTACACTATGCCTGAAGCCGTCTTTGGCTTCCTGCTGGCAACCTCCGGCGCTGTTGCCTTGCTGGTTTATCTGGTCATCGCCATTTCCCAGCTGCGTCTGCGTCACAAGTTGGAAGCCCATGGCGAGGCGATCGAGTTTCGCATGTGGCTGTTCCCCTACCTGACCTGGGCAGTTATTGTTTTCATCGTTGGCGCATTGACCGTCATGCTGTTCAGCGAGGCGCACCGTATGGAAATCATGGCAACCGGCCTGCTGGCCCTGATCGTGGTCGCCATCGGTAATCTGGTGGGCAAGCGCCATGCGGCAGCCAACCGGGTACCTGCCGCTGTCGTTCAGGGACGCTGAAGGACGCTCAATAAAAACATCTGATACAAAAAAGCCAGGATCGGAGACGGTCCTGGCTTTTTTGTATGCAGCCTGGCGTATTACCCGGCCGCTGCTCGCCGTAAAGCTAGAAGATGCCGCCTCCCTGGCCGGTAAGTACATCGAAGAGCAGCTTGATGTTCAACGCAACGATCAGCAGGGCGATAAACCATGCCAGCGCCGCCACGCTACGACTAATGGCAAAACTGCCCATTAGTGTGCGATTTGATACGAACCGTACCAGCGGTATCACTGCAAATGGCAACTGCATGGACAAAACGACTTGACTCAGGACCAGCAGTTTTGCCGTGCCGCTTTCCCCGTACAGGATGGTAACCGCCACGACTGGAATGATGGCCAGCCCGCGAGTGATCAGGCGACGTGCCCAGTCTGGCAGACGCAGGTTGAGAAAGCCTTCCATGACAATCTGACCCGCCAGAGTGGCCGTCACAGTGGAGTTGATCCCTGAAGCCAATAGCGCTACCGCAAACAGTATCGAGGCGATACCTACGCCCAGCATCGGTGATAACAGGTGGTACGCCTGATCGATTTCTTCGACGTCTGTACGACCTGCCTGATGAAAGACAGCCGCTGCTGTAATCAGAATGGCCGCATTGACGAACAGGGCCAGCATAAGGGCAATGGTACTGTCCGTTACCGCCCAGCGAATACCCTGACGGCGACCTTCTTCCGTACGGGGGTAGGCCCGCGTCTGCACGATGGAGGAGTGCAGATACAGATTGTGCGGCATCACGGTCGCACCGATGATACCGATGGCCAGGTAAAGGGCTTCTGGATTCATCACCACTTCTGCCTGGGGCAAAAAGCCTTGGAGAATCTCGCCCACGGCGGGTTGTGCGAGCATCATCTGAACGCCAAAGCAGGCGAAGATAATGGTCAAAAGGGCGATGACAAAGGCTTCCAGCCAGCGGAAACCACGGCGCATCAAAAGCAGAATGATGAAGACGTCGGCGGCGGTAATGATGGCTCCCCAGACCAAAGGAATACCAAACAGTAGATTCAAGGCAATGGCGGTGCCAATTACCTCGGCCAGATCGCAGGCAATGATTGCTACCTCGCAGGCGATCCAGAGAAGGAAATTGACTGGCCTGGAGTATTGATGTCGACAGGCCTGCGCAAGATCCAACCCCGATGCGATACCCAGCCGCGCTGCCAGCGACTGGAGCAGAATAGCCATCAGGTTGGACAGCAGGATCACTGACAGCAGCATATAGCCAAACTTGGAACCGCCCGCGAGGTCGGTTGCCCAGTTGCCCGGATCCATATAGCCCACGGCTACCATGTAGCCAGGGCCGATAAAAGCCATCAGACGACGCAGCCAGTGCCCGGTTGCAGGAACAGGCACGCTGGCGTTCATTCGTCCCAGGCTGGGGCGCGGTTCTTCCCTGTCACCCCAGGAAAGTGCTGCATAAGTGGCCGACTCTTTCATGTAATGAACGCTCGCAAGGATTGTACAACGTAATACATATGAAACTTAGCCTAGGCTAAGTTTCCAAGCACGGGCAATAAAACTTATCTATTTCAAGGATTGACGGTTAAACATTTTGGCGTTGCAGAGGGGATCGGTCAGAATAGGGCGGCGCTATCCGTGTGTATCGGGCGCTTGATTCATTCTGGAGAATGTGTGGTGAGCAAAGTTCGAGGAGAAGCGGTATCGATGAAACCCCTGGTAGAGGCTTCCGTACACATGGAAGGCTTTCAGCAGGTGCGTGAAGCGCATCGGCAGGAACTCATTGAGGATTACGTCGAACTGATTTCAGACCTGATCCATGCCCATGGCGAGGCGCGCCAGATTGATATCGCCACCCGGATTGGCGTCGCCCAGCCTACGGTCGCGAAAATGCTTAAGCGTCTTGCTACCTGTGGCTATGTCGTCCAAAAGCCGTACCGGGGCATCTTCCTGACGCCGGAAGGGGAAGCGCTCGCCCAAGCCAGCCGTGAACGGCACTACATTGTCGAGTCCTTCCTCCTGGCCCTGGGAGTGGATCCAAGCGTTGCCCGACGTGACGCGGAAGGTATCGAACACCATGTCAGCAGCGAAACGTTGGACATCTTTCGCCGCTTCGTGGAAGCCAAGCACGGCTGACCTTTTATAAGGGCGTTCAACTCAAATCATGCAACGGCTTGTCCAGTGCAGGCCCAACGGTAAAGTCCGAGAATACGATTTCCAGGCCAGCGCGTTCGGGCGTGCAGCAGAACGGTCCGACTTCAACGGCGCTGGAGCCTGGAAAATAGGCCAGCCTTAGCAATGGCCACTCTTGCCCATCCAGCGAATACTGAATTCTCAAGGCGTTGTCCTTGAGAGTCGCCCTGAGCCAGAAGGTATCAGGCTCGCCCGGCAGTGCACCTACAGCCCAGTCCGAATGGCCCAGCGTCAACACACTACCGATGAGGCGTTGGCCATCACTGACCTCTATGCCCGCTTTACACCATGTGGTGTTGTTCAGACGGATCATGAGTCCTGCCTGATCATAGAGTTCGCTGAACCGACCCTCTATCTTCACCATTGCCGTAAAGTCAGCTCCCGCGGCGACATGAAACCAGTGCCCGGTGTCTCGAATAAAGCCATAGTAGGTCTCGCGCCAGAAGTCGGTACGCGCATCCGTTATCACGCGCAGGTGATCATTCTCAAGTGCCCAGCGGCTGGGCTCGTTCAACCATTTGCAGTGATTCCACATGATCCGGGCTCCAGGGGTCAGTGCGAAGGAGGGCTGGTACGATCGGCGTTGTCTATTGTTCTCAGCACCCGGCAGGGATTACCTACCGCCACCACATGAGCCGGGATATCTTTCGTTACGACGCTACCTGCGCCGATGACAGCGCCTTCGCCAATCGTCACACCTGGCAACACTGTAACGCCCCCACCAATCCAGACGTTGTCGCCGATGGTAATGGGATGCGCATATTCCAGACCCTGGTTTCGTCGTTCTGCATCCAGCGGATGGCCAGCCGTGTACAGTCCTACGTTGGGCGCTATGAATACGTTGCAGCCAATGCTGACCTTGGCGCAGTCCAGAATCACCAGATTGACATTGGAATAGAAATTTTCTCCCAGCTCGATGTTATAGCCGTAATCGCAATGAAAGGGCGCCTCGATGAGCACATGCTCCCCTGTCTTGCCCAACAGCGTTTTCAAAATACGCTTTTTGCCCTCAAGGTCCCGAGGATCAAGGTGGTTATAAGCATGAACCTGAACCTTGGCCTCCAGGCGCTGCTGGATAAGTTCAGCATCATTGTTGGCGTCATAGAGCAGGCCGGCGGCCGCTTTTTCGCGTTCATTCATGGCAGGCTTCCTTGATTCGACGTTCCGAATGCAATCGACTGTCTCGTACAGCAGGTGCCAGCAGAACCGTTGCAGCCACCAATACCAGCACAACCACCATGGCCATGCGTAACCCGTAGGCTTGTCCAATGAAGCCCAGCGAGGGCGGGCCGATCAGAAAGGCGAGATAGCCCACGGTTGCCACGGCTGCTACCCGCTTGGCCGACTGTTCGCCAGAGTCGCCGGCAGCAGAGATCCCCACCGGAAAACCCAGCGATGCGCCAAGCCCCCAGAAGAGTACAGAGGCCGCCGCCAAGATGGGGTTGTCAGAGAACGACACGAGGGCAATACCCAACGCACCGGACAGGGCACTGGCCCGTATGACGGCCTCTCGGCTGAATCGCTGGAGGATATAGGTTCCTGAAAAGCGCCCTATCGTCATGGCCGTGGTAAAGCCGGCATACACGAGTGCGCTGGACGCCGGATCGAAACCGTGTCCATCGACCATCAACAGCGGCAGCCAGTCAGTGGCGGAGCCTTCCGCCAGGGCAAGCGCCAGTACAATCAGACCAATCATGATCAGCGTCTTGTCTTTCCAGGGTCTGAAAGGCATGGCCGGCGGCTGCTCTGCCTTGCTTGCGGTATGTGTCTGTCCGGTACCCGGGGGGATGGCGAGGCACGCCCAGACGCAGGGAAGCAGGGTCGCCGCGCCCATGAGAATAAGGTGCCAGAAGACCGGCAGCGAAAGATGAGTCAGTCCCAGGCTGATCAGCGAGCCTGCCAATGTGCCAAGGCTGAAACAGCCATGAAGCGCGGGCAGAAGCGGTTTGCGTGTGGTGGTTTCAAGTTCGGCGCCCTCGATATTGATGGCAATGTCCGAAAGGCCCAGGCCTAGGCCGAACAGGATCATGCCCATTTCACTGGTAGAGGCACTCAGCAGGTCCCGGATATCGGGTGTCCGGGTTACCCATGACGCCAATAGGAGTCCGGGGATCAAAAACAGTACAAACAGAGCGGTACGTCTGCGCCGAATCGCGGGAGTCACGGATTTACTCCATCCTAGATAAAACAAAATCAGGGCTTATGTGTACGTTCGTACACATGGTAGCCTGTTCGTTCCATCCGTCCACCCGACCTATACGGTTACGTTGCATTGTTTTCGGAGACTGACACGGCATGCCCTCTGAACGACGTCTGGATCCTGAGCGAAGGAGTCGCATCATTGATGCCACTCTGGAGGTCATCGCGCGTGATGGCGTGTCAGGCGCTACCCACCGCCGCATTGCAGCCGTGGCTGATGTGCCACTGGGCTCGATGACTTATCACTTTGACGGCATCGAGCACTTGCTCAAGGAAGCGTTCACCCGTTTTGCCTGGTCCATTTCTGCCCGCTTCGATGCTCTCCTGGGCGCAGCCAAGACACCCGAGCAAGCCCTCGACGCCGTGGCTAATGTGATCTGTGGCGATTTCTGGCAGGAAGACAATGGCCGCGTGATGACGCTTTCCTATGAACTCTACGCCTACGCGAGTCGCAACCCCGCAATGAAGTCGATCATGCAGGACTGGATGTTTCGCAGTCAGCGGGCACTGGCGCAGCATTTCGATGCACGTACTGCCAGAACGCTAGATGCTCTGATCGAAGGGCTGACCATACATCGCTCCGTTGAGCAAGAGCCGACGACCCGTGAAGATGTTCTGCGGGTGATCAGGTTGATCGTCAATGGCTGAATGCATTTGTCTACGCGGATTCGCTTGCGTCTAATAGTTAATTATATTAACTATTAGACAGAGGTAACCGCTGCTGTCATCCGGTGTCGCCTCTGTGATTGCTCTTTGACTGCTCCGACAATAAACACAAGAAGGACGCACCATGAAGCGAACCATTACCCACAAGACGCTGGCCGTTGCCGGCTGCGTGAGTGCTTTAGCTTTTGTTATTCCCCTCGCCAGCGCTGACTCCACCCTCTCGTTGCAAGGTAGTTGCACCTCGCTGGCACGCAAGCTTGCCAGGCTTGATAACACTCTGTTTGACACAGCCACGCGGATTGATGCCGGTGAGCTCAAGGTCGGCGGGCATGATATTGCGGCCCACTGCCTGATTCAGGGGCGCATGAATCCTCGAACTGGTATCGATGGCGCCCATTATGCCGTTGGCTTTGAGATGCGCTTGCCCCTGGCCTGGAACGGACGGTTCTTCTATCAGGCCAATGGCGGGCTGGATGGCAGTGTAGTTACCGCTACAGGCGGGCTGGGCGGAGGGCCGGTCACTAATGCCCTCGATAAAGGCTTTGCCGTTCTGAGCTCCGATGCCGGTCATACGGCGCAACAGAACATGACATTTGGCATCGACCCGCAGGCCCGTCTCGACTATGGCTATCAGGCGGCCTTGAGACTGACGCCCATGGCCAAGCAGGCGTTACAGATAGCCTATGGCAGGCGGCCTGAACACTCCTACTTCGGTGGATGCTCCAATGGCGGTCGGCATACCTTTGTAGCCATGAATCGGCTGGCGAACGACTACGATGGCTTCCTGGCCGGCGCACCGGGCTATCGGCTTCCCCTGGCAGCGGTAGCCAGTATCTTTGGGGCGCAGCAGTATGCCAAGGTCGCCACGGATCCCAATGACCTGTCTACTGCATTCACTGCCCAGGAGCGTGCCTTGGTTGCAAAACGCGTCCTGGCACGTTGCGATGCCTTGGATGGTGCTACCGATGGGCTTGTGCAGGATTACCCGCGCTGCCAGCGTACGTTCAGCCTGTGGCGAGATGTTCCCACCTGTCGGGGTGAGCGCAACGGTCAGTGCCTGAGCATTGCGCAGAAGCGTGCCATAGACCCTATTTTCAAGGGAGCTACAACGCGGGTGGGCAAGCGATTCTATTCGAGTTTCCCCTATGACAGCGGTCTTGCGACCAAGGATGTAGCCTCCTGGGAGTTCGAGTCGCCTATCAGCCGTGACTCATTGGCTGTGGGTATTGTATTTGGCGTACCGCCGGTAAGCCCGGCGACGTTCGATGGCAAGTCGCTGGCCCTCAACAGCTCCATTGATGATCTGCTCGCACGAATCACACGTTCCAATGCGATCTACACCGAATCCGCCATGCGATTCATGACACCCCCGGATCCTACCCGTCTTGGTTTACTCAGGCAGCGGGGAGCCAAGGTCATGGTGTATCACGGTGTCAGCGATCCCATTTTCTCGGTTGACGATACTGTAGCCTGGTATGAGGGCCTTCAGAAGGCCAACCGAGGACAGGCAGAGCGCTTTGCCCGCTTGTATACCGTACCGGGCATGGGACATTGCCAGGGCGGACCGTCCACCGATCAATTCGACATGCTGACGCCTCTGGTCAACTGGGTTGAAAAGGGCAGGGCGCCAGAAGAGATCATTGCCACCGCACGCGGCGTAGGTAATGCAGGCGGAGTGAACGCTGACGTTCCGGCGGACTGGTCACCTGCACGGACACGTCCACTGTGTCCTTATCCGCGTATTGCTTTGTACAACGGCACGGGCGATATCGAATCGGCGGCAAGTTTCAGCTGCCGTGAACGGCCCCGTAGTTCGTCTGGAAAAACGGAGCTGTAAGTCTGGTAGAGGCGCTCCGAGGAATGCTTCGGAGCGCTTCTGGTTTACTGGCCGTTTCTGGCCATTTTCAAAGGCAGACCGCACCGTGCATTACTGGTGCGTTGTAACAGGTGTGGCGGCCACATGCCTGGAATAGGCTGGGCCAGACGGATTTTAAGAAACTCGGTCGCGTCTGCTGCCCGCTCGCGACCACCACCGCCCGGAAAGTTGTTGTCGTTGACCACCAGCAGGGTGCGCTCGTCCAGCGGCAGCACGTCTTCGATGGTGACATAGGGGAACGTGAATACATTTGAGCCATCGCCGTTCAGGTCGTCTGGGTCGTCCAGGCGCATCAGATCGACCAGCTCGGTCTTGCGTACCACGCCGCCATTAGGCACGGCACGGGTGTCGATCAGGTAGATCCGCTTGAACGGGACGCCATTGGTAGCTGTGCCGCCGTTACGCTCGATGACCAGAAAGCGATTATCGTCGATGGCTGTCATGTCCCCAATAGCATTGCCAGCAGCTTGGGTACGATAAAAATAGGTAACGCCAGTGAAGCGCTCATGATCGATATCGAATTCGTTGATACGCAGCTGGTTAGCCGGATCACCTGTCACCGGTTTTTCCAGTAGGGCATACAATTTGTCACCACGGGGGTTGATAGCCATACCCTCAAACCCACCCGAGCCGCCCAGGTTGGCCGTGGCCTTTCCTGCCACAACGTCCTTGTTTTCCGGCGCGTAAACGCCTGGGAGTGGGATTTCGCTCCGCAATACGGTTCCTGAGCCGTCTGTCTTGACCAGATAAGGTCCGAACTCATCGCCAAACCACAATGCACAGTTCTTGTCTCGGCGCACGGACTCGACGTCCAGATCAGCACCAGTGATCAGGCGAGAGAACTGAATGGCGGGATCCACTTCGGGATTGGTGCTTTTGTTGTAGTAGTGAGCGTAATCCGCCTGGATAGGCATGGTCAGTTTACGGTTGACATCGTTGAGCGTGATTCGCGACGGCTCGGTAAAGCGAGCCAGAGGCATGCCGGTCAGAGCGTTGCTTGCGGTAATCGTACCAGTACCGCCGCGGCGGGTCTTGAAATCAACCCGTGCGCTATACAGACGCAGCAGGGCATCGGCAGAGTTGGCCTGAGTACCGAAGCCATTGTCTGTCAGGAACAGAAAACTGTTTTCATCAGCGCCTGGCAACACCGCGGAAAACCCCTGTACGGGCTGGAGGCCCTGATAAGGCGGTAGAAAGGTGCCATACGAATTTGGACTGATGAACTGGCCAGAAGTAGGCCCATCGGAAAACGTATCAGGTGGCATGACAGCCCAGCCTACCAGCGTGTTATTGGGAGACGCCAGCGCATGGGTAGACAGCACAGCCGCCAGCGCGACCCAGAGAGGCCGTACTTTTTTCATTGTTATCTTCTCCGTCCAGGAAGTGAGTGCACCGGTCGCAAGCCCATGGCAGCTGCTCCAGTGGTACTGAGCACAATACGGCGCAAGTGTGTCAGGCATATGGCACCGAGCCGCGCGGCTGGCGGTACGTTGACGCCTGTGCCAGAGGGAGAGGTATACGCTGAGGTTATACAGGCTCAAGGTGCGTGAGGCCCTTTCGAGCCTATGAGGTGACGACAAAACATAGCCATGGCTAAAAAGATTAGCTCTATCTATCTGATAGACTTGATAAATTTCTTTGTGTATTGTGGCGGCTTCTTTGGGGAGTAGCCTGCTTTCGAATGCTTCGAAAGTGTTTATGTCAACATTCTCGGCATGCATGCCGTGGCATAAACGACCACCCGGTTGGCGAGACCATTGATATATCTGCGTTCAGGATCGGGCGCGTGGATATGTCATTGGACGTTAGCCCGATCGGTACGGAAATCGTGAATCCAGCTGCTCTCGTCTTACTTGCCTTAGCCATGTCCACGGATGCGTTCGCCGCTGCGGTGGGCAAAGGTGCCAGCCTGCATAAGCCTTGTCTGCGAGAAGCGCTGCGCACCGGTGCGATCTTTGGCACCATTGAGGCCATTACCCCCGTCATTGGCTGGGCTGCCGGCCTTGCAGCTGCTCAGTTTGTACAAGAGTGGGATCACTGGATTGCCTTTACGCTTCTGTTAGGTCTGGGTCTGCGCATGATCTGGTCTGGCGTGAGAGAAGCAGAAGAGGTCGTGGAAAAGCCCACTCAGCACTCGTTCTGGTTGCTCGCCATTACGGCGGTAGCCACCAGTATCGATGCCCTGGCGGTCGGCGTGGGGCTTGCTTTCATCAACGTCAATATCATTGGCGCGGCGCTGGCCATCGGCTTGGCGACCATGATCATGGTGACTATCGGCGTCATGTTGGGGCGCGTGATGGGGGCTGTCATCGGCAAGCGGGCCGAGATCATTGGTGGGGTAGTGCTAATCGGTATCGGCTCGGTCATTCTATATGAGCATCTGACCGCAGTAACCGGCTGATCCGGCTGGGTGCCGTCCGTAATCGTTGATCAATTACGTCCTGTTTCATGTTTTAAAACCAGAGCGCCTGCGGTAGATGTCTGCAGGCGCTCTGGTGTTCTGGGGAAGCGTTCCTGAGAAGGACTGGCGCTTCCTGGCTGCTTCGTTAACGCTGAACGTTAGGGAAGCGCTGCTTCAGGTAAGTATCCACTTCATTAAAGTCATAGCCCTGCTCTTTGGCCTTAAGGGCAAGGTCTGATACACATTTCGGACTTGGCGCATCTGCTGCCTCATCTTTACAGACGTCCGGCTGGGCCTGGGTAATGTATTCGCTGACTGAAGGTCTGGGTTTGACGGCATCGCCATCAAAGGTCTCGGACTTGGGCAGAATGAACTTGTTGACCACGATGGCAAACAGGATTCCCAGGATCGCAAGCGTTATGACATACGTAGCCGTAATGCGTTTACGCTTTGGGACATTCTCTAACTGGCTCAAATCAGCACTCCTTTCTAGAGGGATCGATAACATTGTCCTTCGGTTACGATTTAGTAACCCGCTTGTGACCAGAAGTTCAGCATTTTGCCGTGCAGGACGTTGATCCGAATCAATACCGAGTTGACGTTAGAGTGGGGTAGCAGGTCGGACTGTGGATTTCCAGCGTTTCAGCCTGAAAGGTTTTCCACTTATAAAGTGAATATGCTTGTGGATAATTATGCCTAGCCCATACACGGCAAGGGCTGGACAGAGTTGATCATTTTTTGATCAGTTAGGGCTCGAGCAGTGCCCAGCAGTAACCGGATCGCTTTGATTCATGAGGCGCCGACGCGATAGGGTGAAAAGGTGGGGCTATACCCATTCCTCCAGACTCTCAAACCAAACGCCCCCGTTAGTACGGGGGCGTTTGGTTTCATCGGGTACAGTGCTGTTTAGACCTGAGCGCTGCGCTCCTTGATTTCCTGGTGCAGAATGCGGTCGTTTTCGGAGTAATCGACCGGGCAATCGATTACATGTACGCCTGGTGTGTTCACGCAGCGCTCAACCAATGAGGCGAATTCCGCAGCGCTTTCCACCCGATGGCCCTGAGCGCCATAGCTTTCGGCATAACGGACAAAATCCGGGTTGCCATAATCCAGACCGTAGTCCTCAAAGCCCATCTGCGCCTGCTTCCAGCGAATCATGCCGTATCCGTCATCACGCAGAATGATGACCACAAGGTTCATCTTCAGACGTACTGCAGTTTCCAGCTCTTGGCTGTTCATCATGAAACCGCCGTCGCCGCAGACAGCAACGATAGGCGTCTGTGGATGAACCAGGCGTGCCGCCATGGCAGAAGGCAGACCAGCACCCATGGTAGCCAATGCGTTGTCCAGCAACACCGTGTTAGGCATGTAGGCCTTGTAGTTACGGGCAAACCAGATCTTGTAGATACCGTTATCCAGCGCCACGATACCATCCGACGGCAGCACCTTGCGCAGGTCTGCAACCATACGCTGCGGGTACATCGGGAAGCGGTCATCTGTGGAGCCTTCGGAGACATGAGCCTCGTTGGCTTCACGAATGGTCAACAGGCGGTCGAAGTCCCAGGTTGGTTGAACTTCAATGGCTTCCTTGATTTGCCAGATGGCATTGGCGATATCGCCTACCACTTCTACCTGAGGGAAATACACCGGATCGACTTCGGCCGAGCGGAAGTTGATGTGGATGACCTCCGTACCTCCACGCACCATGAAGAACGGTGGCTTTTCGATGACGTCGTGGCCAATGTTGACGATCAGATCAGCCGACTCCAGCGCACGGTGCACGAAGTCACCGGCCGACAGCGCCGCGTTACCCAGGAAACGGGGATGACGCTCATCCACCACCCCTTTACCCATCTGGGTGGTAATGAACGGAATACCCGTCTTTTCAATTAACTGACGCAGCACGCGCGCCGTCATCTTGCGATTGGCCCCCGCACCGATGACCAGGACTGGGCTGCGTGCGCCTTCCAGCTTGGATATGGCCGCCTGGATGGACTTGTATTCAGCGATGGGTCGGCGGGTCAGGCTGGGTGGAATCGGGGTGCTTTCAGTCTGCTCAGCCGCGATGTCTTCTGGAAGCTCCAGGTGAACCGAACCGGGCTTTTCTTCTTCAGCCAGACGGATCGCTTCACGAATACGCGAAGGGATATTGTCGGCAGAGGCCAGCTGGTGTGTGTACTTGGTGATTGGGTCCATCATGCCGCAGACATCGATAATCTGGAAACGGCCTTGCTTGGACTTCTTGATCGGCTTCTGCCCGGTGATCATCATCATCGGCATGCCGCCCAGGTAGGCATAGGCGCCTGCAGTCACAAGGTTTGTGGCGCCCGGGCCTAACGTCGACAGACACACGCCGGTCTTACCGGTCAGACGACCATAGGTCGCCGCCATGAATCCGGCGGATTGTTCGTGACGTGTCAGGATCAGTTTGATCTGGCTGGAACGGGAGAGCGAGTCCAGCAGGTCTAGGTTTTCTTCCCCAGGAATACCAAAGATGTATTCCACACCTTCGTTTTCCAGACAACGTACGATCAAATCAGAGGCCTTGGCCATCACTTTTTCCTTTAGGTAGGGCGGTTAGAGAAGCTCCGACCCAAGGGTGCAATGCTGATAGTGATTTGTCCATGCCGCATGGGCCGTAGAAGGACAAATTCAGTAAAGAAATTCATTTTTTTGCAAAAAAAGCGAGGCGGAACAGACGAAATGTAGTGGTTTAGCTCAATAGCTACATGCTGACGCCTTAGCCTGACCGGATGATAGTGAAGTGAGGCAATTTATAGCCAGCCTTAGGTTGTCTTTAAGGGTGCAAGGGGCTCTTTCAAATTCGTACGGTAGATCTGCATGGATACGAAAGAGATAACGTTAAGCCTGGGCCGTGACTGGAACCCTTCAGCAACATCAGTAATCAAGCGCTTTTAAGAAGTTGCCCAAGTCTGCTGGCCAGCGGAGCAAACAGTTCCGTCGCCGTATTGCCATATCCAATTACCAAGCCGTTGTCCTCGGGCAGCGGTGACAAGGTATAACGCGACAGAGCCGCTGGAGCCATATTGTAGCGACTGGCCGCTTCAACTACCTTCTGATCACAACAATGTGCGGGTAGACGTAACGTCAGATGCATTCCCGCATTTCCACCCATGAGTTCATAGGGCATAGGGATGAACTGCTGGAGCGCGGTGCGCAAGATCTGTTGGCGCTCACGGTACAGGCGCCGCATGCGGCCTAGATGACGGCTGAAATGTCCCTTCTCGATAAAGGACGCCATCGCCAGCTGCTCATAACGATGTCCTCCACGCAGCATTTCTGTCAGGGAGGCGCGGGTCGCTACCATCAGTGAGTGAGGCAGTACCATGAAACCCAGGCGAAGCGCTGGAAACATGGTTTTGCTGAAGCTGCCGATATACACCACCGGTGCATTCAGGACAAGGCCTTGCATGGCTTTTACAGGCTCACCGAAATGGCGAAACTCGCTGTCATAATCATCTTCAATGATCCAGGCGCCATGCGCTCGTGCCTGCTCAATCAATGTCAGACGGCGGCTTACGCTAAGTACTGACCCCATGGGATATTGATGAGAGGGAGTGGTGTAGATCAGGCGAGGTGGAGCAGTAACCCAGTCAGCGGCTGCTACTGCCAACCCTTCTGTATCGACCCGTTTGGGAACGATATGTAGATCACCTGCACGCATTGCAGTCTTTATACCCCGGTAGCCGGGATCTTCAATCCAGGCCGTATCGCCTGGATTGGTCAGCAGGCGAACAGATAGCGCCAGGGCTTCCTGGGTTCCTTCGGTAATGATGATCTGTTCTGCCGTGCAGTTAACCCCGCGTGAAAGCGAGAGATAACGTGCTAGCGAGGCGCGTAAACGTGGCTCACCCAACGGATCTCCATAGCCCAGACCCGAAGAGCCCGCACGGCTGATCTCCTGATCCAACACCCGTCGCCAGGTAGAGAGCGGAAAGTAGGAAAGTGCCGGGATACCAGGCCGGAGTGCACCGCTGGATTCGGCGAGCGCTGAGCCATTCCCTATCTGCTCAATGCGTCGGGCCAGTCCGGCCGTACATGGCATATCATCTACAGCGGATACAGGCCTCTCGGACAATCTCGCGACTCGGGTACCGGTAGAGCTCGCATGAACATACCCTTCGGTGGAAAGTTGCTCATATACGGCAATGACCGTGTTGCGTGAAATTGATAACGCACTGGCCAGTTCACGTGAGCCGGGCAGCCGAGTGTCTGCCGCCAACTGTCCCTTCAAAATAGCTGATTGGAGTCGTTCATAGAGCTGTGCCTGCAACGACGCCGCTGATGGGGCTCGAGAGAGTGGTGTGCCAAACAGCAACAGGGTTTCACGTATCGTATTCATCAGCTAAGTGTCTGGCTCTATAAAAAAGCTCAAATGTGGCTCTTTTGGCAGAGCCATATCCTGAATACCGTTATAGCTCATTCAACTGTTGGTCAGGTAGATGATGAATCGGGAAGGAATACGGAACGCGTACCAACAACCCATAGGGCAGCCTCTGGCAGAGTGGACAGAGCGTTCATGGCCGTCTCGTACGGTAAAGGAGGGTCGCTATTGTCGCCTTGAGCCACTCAATGCTGAGATCCACGCATCCGACCTGTACGAGGCGTATGGTTATGCAGAAGACGGCAGAGACTGGACCTATATGCTGTCCGGCCCTTTCACTCATGAAGCGGACTATTACCGGTTTGCCGAGCAGGCTGCTGCGAGTGAGGACCCGATGCACTTCGCGGTGGTCGATCTACGAAGCGGTCGCGCGGTTGGGACGTTGTCCCTGATGCGGATAGATCCTGCCAATGGCATTATGGAGGTTGGGCATGTTGCTTTCTCCATACTCATGAAGCGCTCGATACTTTCAACCGAAGCACATTATCTGCTTATGTATCATGCCTTCGAGGACCTGGGCTATCGGCGTTACGAGTGGAAATGCGATAGCCTGAACGAGCCCTCGCGCCAGGCTGCGCTTCGCTTGGGGTTTCAGTTTGAAGGTGTATTCCGGCAGGCTCTGGTCTACAAGGGACGGAGCCGGGATACGGCCTGGTTTTCAATCATTGACACTGAATGGCCGGTACTGCGTAACGCGTTTACAGGATGGTTAGACCCGGCCAACTTTAACGAGGACGGCCAACAGCTCTGTTCCCTTCAGGCATTCCAAAGAAGCGCTCGGGTAAACGATCCACTCGGTTGAACCGACTTGGTTGATTCAGAGAAAAGCCGTAGCAACTTTTACTCCGGCCTTCCTGCGCTTCAAACATGCTGGCCGCCATTGACATGGATCTCGGAGCCATTAATGTACGACGCGCCTCCTGTACATAAAAAGTAGATCAAGGAGGCCACTTCCTCGGGCTTACCCAGGCGGTGAAGTGGAATATCGCGTTGAACGATTTCTTCCGTTCCGGGTGAAAGAATCGAGGTATCGATTTCACCTGGAGCAATGGCATTTACCCTGATGCCGTGCGGGCCGAAGTCGTAGGCCATTTCCCGGGTCAGCGCCGAAAGGGCCGCTTTGGACGTTGCATAGGCTACGCCGGCGAATGGATGAACTCGCGACCCAGCAATAGAGGTGACGTTGATGACGCAGCCCCTGGCGGCCTTGAGCTCATTGAACAACCCTTTTGCCAGCAGGGCGGTAGAAAATAAGTTGACGTTGAATACCTTGATCCAATCGGCGTAGCCCATTTCTAACACACCCAGCCGTGAACCGGTCTCGCTTTTGGGTGAGATGCCAGCATTATTCACTAGCGCGTCAAGACGACCACCCAGTTTGTCGTGAATCAGCGCCAAGTTCTGCTCAACGCTATCGATGTCTTCGAGGTCGAGATGGATATGATTCATCAATCCTTCGGACCAGGGGCAGTCTGCCGCCCAATTCTGGCGTGAAGCGGTAAATACGCGCCAGCCCGCTGCATTGAAGTGCTTGACCGTGGCATGGCCGATGCCACGGCTCGCGCCTGTCAACAATAATGTCTTTTGCGTCATGACCGTCTTCCTGAAAAGGGACACCTATCATAAGCATATCTGCCTATTTGTGGTGTACAGGCGGCCTAGCGGTTAAACCACTGTTCAAGTTCGGAAGAAAGGGCAGAGGCGTACACGTCACAGAAGCACGGTATGAAGTGTGTGCCTACCGGCGTAGGTAGGCACACGAGTAGGCGTTAATGGTCCATTTCGTCTTTAATGATCTTGCCACTGTGCGGGTCTACATGAAACTCATACTTCATGCCGTCCTGCTTGGTGCCTTCCCCTTCCCAATGCCCATCGTCCGCTTCGATCTTGGTGATCTCTGTATAGCCGGCAGCCTTGAGCGCAGCCTCCGCCTGATCTTTGCTGATCCAGTCAGCACCGGGCTGATCGGCCCAGGCTACACCCGCAACACTGGCAGTCAGTAGTGAGGCTGTTAGAAAAGCAGTTATCTTTCTCATGGCGAGTCCTCATGATGGGTACGAGATAATTGAGTGCTCCTGAAGCGTGGAGTTCGCGTGCCTAACGTGTCGCGATACCCTTGAGAACCGACTCAGAACAATCACCGTGAATGTATGGAGCGGTTGCCTGTTCTATCGCCGTAATGGCGGTAAAGGCGTTTACTGAGATTTCCACTGTTCTAGGCCTGAAAAGGTTCAGGCAAAATAATATTACATGTAATGGTCAAAAATACTTACATGTAAGTATTGCACTGCCCTGGATTCAGGAGTAGATTTTCTTACATGTAATGAGTCTGGGAGGTCAGATGCCTCGCAAGAAACCACTGGATGATGCTACGGCCAAGGCAGGCTCCGGCAAGGGTAAAACCACCGCTGATTATGTCCGCGAGATGCGGACGCGATTACGTGAGGCAGGTCTGGTAAAGCGTGAGTTCTGGATTCTTCCTGAAAACGTTAACGCCCTTCGGGGTATCGAGAAAGCGCTACGGCAGCCCTTTTTGGGCGAGAAAGTCAAACTGGAGGACTTTATGACCGAGAACACCAACTGGAGTATCAGCTCGCTGCACAAGGCCCTGGCCGAGCTGGAGGTGGTTGAGAAGGGCGAGATTGTTCTGACCGTTGCTGAAGGTGCGGTGCCCAGCATCAAACTTACCATGACAGAGTATGGCGACCTGCCGATTTACCTGGCGGTCTCCGGTGATCAGGTGTTAGTCGATGCCACGCTGTTCGAGGCGGGCAAAGTCAAGGATACCGTTGAGTTCAACAGCCTGCTGCTGCGTAGCCGGGACATGTTTCCCCTGTCCTCGGTAGGTATCGAATCGGTAGACGGTACAGAGATTTATTGCATGTTTGGCGCCTTGAGTGCGGCTTCTTCCCTGACGGTTATCGTCCAGGAGATCTACACCTTGGCGGAAAACGTGATTCGCGCCGCTGAAGCATTCGAAGACCATATCAAGGCCTGACCCTTTATTCGCATTGGAGTACACAGATGAGCATTTGGAAAAAAGTAGTAACCGCGCTTCGCGGTGGCGCCTCTGAAGTGGGCGAAGCAATTGTCGATCAGCAGGCAATCCGTATTCTTGACCAGGAAATCCGTGATGCCGAAGCCGCCTTGCTGCGGGCTCGTAACGGCCTGGTCGATATCAAGGCCAAGCACAAGCTCTCGCTGCAACGTCTGGATGCCTTCAAGGGGGACATTCAGAACTGGGAAGGCAAGGCGATGGCTGCGCTGGAGAAAGGCGAGGAAGGTCTGGCGACTGAGTGTGCAAACAAGGTAGCCGAGATCGAGGCCCAGCGTGATCAGGAGCAGGTGCTGGCGGATCAGTTCGGCAAGCAGACAGAAGCCCTGCATGCTCAGGTCATCAAGGCCGAAGCGCAGATCAAGGGGCTCAAGCAGCAAGTCGAGATGGCCAAGGCGCGGGAAACCGTTCAGAAGGCACGAGTGGCAACAGCTGCCGCTACAGGTGGTGCTAATGGTTCCCTGGAAACGGCTGTAGATTCGCTGGCCCGGATCAAGGCCCGTCAGGACGAGCAGGATGCTCGCCTGCAGGCAGCTGAAGAGCTCGCCAGCGCTTCCAACGGCGGTGATCTGGAGCGCCGTCTACAAGAAGCCGGGATTGGCTCCAAGTCGGGCGGCGGTGCTGATGTCCTGGCTCGCCTGAAGGCCAAGCAGTCCTCGGGCTCTGCACAATAAGCGTTACAGAAGGGCAGCCGAATCCTTCCGGCTGCCCTTCTGTGTCATGAGAGATGTCGATGCGTACAGGAAAATGCCTGCCGGTTATCCTCATGTTGGCCGGGATCATGGTGCTGGTTCAATTGGTGAACACCTTGACGGCGAACAGCCTGGTACACCACGGAATCATCCCTCGTACAACCAGCGGCTTGCAGGGGCTCCTGTTTGCCCCTTTTCTACACGGCTCCATCCGGCATCTGCTCAGTAACCTTGCGCCCTTTGTAGTGCTCAGCTGGCTTATTTCCAACGAAGGCCTCGAGCGCTATGTTCGGGTGCTCGTGCTGATTGCCATGTTGGGCGGACTGCTGGTCTGGCTGCTGGGTCGGCCTAGTATTCATGTAGGAGCCAGTGGGCTGATCTTCGGTCTGTGGTCCTATGTCCTGGCCCGCGCATGGTTTCAGCGGAGCCTTTTAAGTCTGTTGATTGCTGCAGCCGCCTTGCTGGGTTATGGCGGGCTGGTCTTTGGTTTTCTACCCGTGCCGGGTATTTCGTTCGAGTCCCACATCGCCGGTGCCGTTGCAGGCATAGTGGTCGGGTGGATCATGCATTCGAAGACATTACTGGCTAATGCCAGATAATCTCTACAATAAAGAAACAGGAGGTGCTTTATGAGTTGGATCAAGAGGGCGCTAGGCATGGAGGCGCCGCTCCCTAAGGAAAGGGCAGGTTCTGCACCTATCACCAACGCCAGCCCGCTGGGGCTGACCCGGGAGCGGATGATATGCCTGGACAAATCCCTGAAGCTGCTGCTCGACGGGCACTCGCACGTTACCCTGCCAGGGGATGAAAAGGTCTGGGCGGTGGGTAATATCGACCTTGGCCAGTCCATGCGACTGCTGCGTTTCTATCTGGACGATGAGGACTATTTCCTCCAGATAGTCATGAACGGCCCTAGCAATGATGACATCCAGGACATCATTCTTTTTGGCTATCACAGCGTCACCACGATCAACAGCAAGGCCGAATTGCTAAGCCTTTCGGGGCCGGGCGCAAAGCTGGGTATGCCACTCTATGAGCTCGACGGCGAGGAGTATGAACGCCAATGGGGGACGGAAGACGGCCAGACGGAGCTGACGCCGCTCCTTGAGTACGTCAAAAGTCCAGAGCAGTCTTATCGAATCCGGCATAATTGCATGCTCTACGCACGTGAAATCGGCCTGGTGAATCGTCGGGAGTTTCTGCTCCTGTCGGTCGAGGAAGATGATGAGGGTGTCATCTCGCTGTCGACGGCCGTTGGCGTAACGCTACAACCTACAGACCTTCAGGTCCTCTGATAAGGAAATCTACATGCTTGAAGCACTTCGTCTATCCCTGAACGCTGGCGCGGTAATGGGCTTCATCATCTATATTGTTGTTGCGGCTATCCTGTTCGCCTTGTTCCAGCTGGTTTATACCCGTCTCACACCACACAAGGAATTTGCGCTCATTCGCGAGGGCAATACCGCGGCTGCCATTGCTTTGGGTGGCTCGCTGATCGGCTTTGCCCTGCCGGCGAGCAACATCATTGCTTATAGCGTAAGCGTTCTGGACTTCGTGGTTTGGGTCGTCATCGCCGCGGTCGTTCAGCTGTTGACCTTCCTTGGCACCAGCCTGGTGGTGAAGGACCTTTCTGCTCGTATCGGGCGAGGTGAAACGGCTGCGGCAGTGTATTCAGCCTCTGTCGCAATCAGTATCGGTTTTATCAATTCCGCCTGCATGACGCCGTCGGTCTGAGCCAGGAGGAATAACCGATGAGAAAACGCAGTTCCGTCAAGCTGGTATTGGCCAGTACCCTGCCGCTGGCGCTGGTCGCCTGTGGCAAGTCACAGAATACCGCCACCTACAGCGCCAGCCAGAACTTCAGCTCCGTGCAGCAGTGCGTTGAGGCCAAGGTTCCGGTCGATATCTGTTCGGATGCCTACATGCAGGCGATGGCTGATCACAAGCGCATCGCGCCGACCTACGACGATCAGGCGTCATGCGATGCCGACTTCGTACCCGGTTATTGCCAGGCGACATCCGATGGCAAGTACATGCCCAAGCTGGGGGGCTTTGAACTGGCCATGTCCGGAGACCTGCCCAAGCAGGCTGTCGAGCAGGCGAACAATCAAAGCGGCGGCGGAGGTGGTGGGGGCAGTCACCTTAACGGCCTGCTCATGGGACTCCTGATCGGCAACATGCTTAGTGGCTCGGGTAACAACCACTACTACTCGCAGCCGATTTACCAGGCGCGGGACAACCGCGGCAACTATTACAACTCGACGCTTTCGCGCCAGATTGAGCAGGGTAAAACATTCAGCCGTTCGACGCAGGCCAGGACCAGTCCTACCAACAGCTATACCTCATCTACTCTGGGCAGAAGCCTGAGTCGAAATTCGGGAACATCCGGATCAGCCGTATCTTCCACCATCTCTCGCGGAGGCTTTGGCAGTCAGGCCAGCGCCCGTAGCGGCTGGGGTGGCAAGAGCAGCGGTGGATACAGCAGTAGCTAAGGACATTCGAGCATGAAAAAGATCAGCATCGAAGAGCGCCCGGATTGGCGCGAGATCCTGGAGCGTGAAGGCTTCAACTTTCACACGATCGATGGCGAGCGCTACTGGGATGAACGGGGTTACTACCAGTTCACCGAGGCCCAGATCACCCGCGATCTGGAGCAGCCGACCCGGGAACTGCATGAGATGTGCCTGGATGTCGTCGACCGGGTTGTCGACAGCGAAGAGCTGCTCGAAGGTCTCGCCATTCCCCCGGCCTTTTTTGATCTGGTCCGCAGCTCATGGAAGGAAGGCCACCCGCATTTGTATGGGCGATTCGATTTTGCCTACGACGGAAGCGGGCCAGCCAAACTGCTGGAAGCCAACATGGATACGCCTACCTCGTTGCTTGAAGCAGGATCCGTGCAGCTGTTATGGCTTGAAGATCAGATCGCCCGTGGCGTGTTGCCGCCTGAGGCAAATCAGTTCAATACCATCGCCGAAGACTTGATACGTGCCTTTGCTGCATTTCCTGTCGGTGGGGCTTTCTATTTTTCGGCCATGTCGGGCTCGGTCGAGGACCGCGGTACGACAGATTTCTTGCGTCGAATGGCGGCACACGCCGGAATCGATGCGCGGCATATTAATGTGGAGGATATCGGGCTGACGGCTGAGGGGCGGTTCGTGGACCTTGAGGGACGTTGGATCGAGCGGCTCTTCAAGCTCCATGCCTGGGAGCATATCTTCAGCGAAGAGTTTGGCAAAGCCGTACCACGATGTGATACGCAGTTCGTGGAGCCCGCCTGGAAGTCTTTGATCAGCAACAAGGGTATTCTGCCGCTGTTGTGGCGATTCAACCAGGGACACCCCAATCTGCTGCCGTGCATGGTCGATGCTGATCCAGCAAAGCCGGTTCCCAAAGGTTGGGTGCGCAAACCCTTCTTTTCGCGGGAGGGCGCCAACATTGAAATCCGCACCGATGAGGATCAGGTTGTCAGGGAGGATGGTCCTTATACGGACGCGCCGTACATACTCCAGGCTTTTTCACCGCTCCCACGCTTTGGTGACAGTTACACCCTGATCGGCTCCTGGGTGATTGCCGATGTAGCTTCGGGTATCGGCATCAGAGAAGATGACAGCCTTATTACCAAGGACTCCAGCCGGTTTTTACCGCACGTGGTATTGGGTTGATAGCGGCTATAACCCACCCGGCGTGGCACTGACTGCGCCGCTTGCTGGTATCGCACTGAACCTTCTTTATGGCTCCATCAGATGTTACGCAGGATAAGCCTGTTAGTACCCGGCCATCATTTGCTTGTTACATCTCTGTCTGCGGCGCTCAGCCTGCAGGCCTGCTTCTAAAAATCCTCTCTAAGCGACGGAACTTAGCCGCTATCTGCGGTATTGCCTGTGCTTGGCAATCAGCAGTGTCATTGTATTTTCATCGTGAAGGTTTTTGATAGGCGAGGTTTGTCGGAGTCGGCATCTGGTTCGGGGTGCTTCGTTATGTATTGACGATAGCATTCTGGTGAGAGGCCGAACCCTATAGCCATACCTCATCCATGCCCAGTCTAACCAGTAGGGAGTTTTGCGGCCTGTTTACGTAAGCTCATGTAGTCACTGACTTGTCTGGTCCACCACAAGAAGGAATAGGCAATGACCGTCAAGGCTGTAAGTAATAACGATAACCCGCCAGCAGGCTCGGAGTCAGACAAAGCCTGGAATCAGGCAGTGGAAGATGCCAAGGAGGTCGGCATCCGCTGGGAACGCCCTAAGGACGATACACGTTCGGCTCAGGAAATCATCGACGACAGTCCGCTACTCAAACATCTGGGCAACCAGAGCGGGGTGAAGGACAAACTCAAGGAGCGGGTGGGCGATTTCGAGAAGGACGCTGACGCCGCATACCGGGCTGTCCAGGTGCTTGAGCACGTAGTGAAGATCGATGAAAACGGCAATCGCATCATCGGTGACAGCAATGTCGATAATGATCGAATCGATGGATTCACCAAAGGAGGCGATGCAAAACACGGTACTGAAGCTGGCCGCCTACAAGACTTTGGCAAGTATGGGTTCTCTTTTTTGAAGGGCGAGCTCCATCAGGTCTCTTTAGCTGGTAATAACGATAAGGCTCGCGAGCAGGCAGAAGCGCTGGGTATCCGCTGGGAGCGGCCGGAAGGTGATGATCGCTCCGCGCAAGACATTATTGATTCCAATCCCTTGCTCAAGAACCTGGGCAACCAGAGCAACGTGAAAGATATGCTCAAGGAGCAGGTAGGTGATTTTGAAAAGGACGCCGATGCGGCTTACCGGGCTGCACAAGTGTTGGAGCATGTAGAAACGTTGGACGCCTCTGGTGAGAAGATTGCCGGAAAAGACGTGGGCAATGGCAGTATCAATGGCTTTACCAAGAGTGGTGAGGCGAAGCACGGCACTGAAGCCGGTCGGCTGCAGGATTTTGGTAAGTACGGCTTTTCTAGCCTGAAAGGTGAGCTCAAGGACCCTGCAGCGGTAGCGGGTGACAAGCAGGCCCGTGAGCAGGCCGAGAAGCTGGGCATCGTATGGGAGCTGCCTCCGAACGATAAGCGCTCGGCCCAGGATATTATCGACAGCGATCCGCTACTCAAGAATCTGGGAAACCAGAGTGGCATCAAGGATATGCTCAAGGAGCGAGTCGGCGATTTTGAAAAAGATGCCGATGCAGCCTACCGGGCTTCACAGGTGCTCGAACACATCGAGCGCTACGACGGTGAAGGCAAGGTTCTTTCTGGTAGCGATATTGGCGATGGCAAGATCAATGGCATCACCAAGGGCGGCGAAGCAGAAAATGGCACTGAGGCCGGCCGACTTCAGGATTTTGGCAAGTACGGTTTCTCCAATCTCAAGGGGCCAGAGCTTACCGAAGAAGGGAAAATCGATTTTGCACGCGAAAGTGCAGGCCTGCCACCGGATACCGAAACGGATGTCGCCAACCTGGAAACTACCACAACTGATCCAGCGGACAAGAACCGCAAACTTACAGTGAGCGAACTGACGTGGCAGAACCTGCTCGCCGATTGGAAAAAGGGAATCGACAACGGCAGCATTGCCAAGGACGATGACCGCGCCAAGCTCTATAACGCCTTGCGTGCTCAGAGCGCCAGCGAGAACGGGTTGGACATGGTCGTGCTGGACATGTCGATGGGACAGGGTACAGCCAAGGTGAGCGGTAAAGACCTGTCTTCCATCATTGATAAGGCCAAGGTGGACGAACAGGTCGGCAAGCTCTTCGGCTCGGAAAGCGTACAGAAGGATTTCCAGGCTCAACAAAGTAAGGCCCTGGACGCACTGCCGAACAAGGACGCGGTGCGCGAAAAACTCGAGACCATGGCCTTCTCCGAGGAGTACTCGCGTTATATCGCCGAACTCAAGAAGAATGGCAAGGATGAACTGGCGGAGGCTGACATCGGCAAGACCTATGCTTCGCTGGCGGCCTTCGACCCGGACAAGGCTGCGCAGTTTTCCCAGCACATGATGATCGACGCCACGACAATTGATCTCGACAAGCTACTGGCCGATCCCTCGGGAATCAACGACGAAAACACAGTTCTAGCTACCCAGGACACCATCAAGACGCTCCTGACCGCACTGAAAAAAGGCGGTATCGACATATCGCGGCGCACCGTGGAAACCGAGCGCTTCGTACAGGAGTTCCTGGGTAACAAGCAGACTGCAAAAGCATTTGGCGAAGCACTCAAGGAATTGGGGGCGACCTTTAGCAAGAACGGGGTCGTGACGGCGGATGACATCAACAAGGTTATGAGCAAAGACGTCTACAAGACCTTGGGTGAGGGCGCCCATGGCAGCATGCTCAAGACCATTACCGAGCTCAACAGCAACGGTGCGTTGGGGTCTGCAGGTGGTCTGATTTCCCTGGCTTCCGGGATCTACCAGATTGCAGGCAAGGGCGGCACACTGGCGGATACTCCAGAGGAGCGTCTGGCGATTGCAAAAGACTTTGTCAGTGTCTTGGGCGCAGGGCAGCACTTTGTGAATCTGGGCAGTAATATCGTCGATAGCATCTGGGGGACCAAGATCAACCAGATGATGGGGTTGGACAAGTCCTTGCCGCAGATCTTTGGTAAGGATGTACCGGAAGGTTCTGGCAGAAACCTGAGCCTTGTGGAAGGTGATTTGAAAAAGATCTATGAAGGCTTCAACGCAGCGATTGATGCGGCCCCTGTTCCCGATCAGCAGAAGCTGGCAGCAAAAATGGATCTGACGCCGGAGCAATGGACAACGCTGAACGAAGGCTTCCGTGACGGCTTTGCCAAAAATCCGGGGCTCAAGGGCAGCACCCCTACCAGCCGTGGCGTTTCGGCATTCCTGCGGGTCATGGATGCAGGCGCTAATACCTTCACCGGGGTCGCTGACATTGTGCTGGGTGGCTTGAAGATCAAGTCAGGTCTTAACAGCAACGACAAGGTCGCTGTGGCGCAGGGTGCTATTACTGTTGCTGCGGGCGCCTTCAACTTTGCCGGTGGCGGCGCACAAATGGCCGCGGTCATGGGAGCCAACGCCGTTCGTGCCCTGGCGGGGCCGCTGCTATGGGTTGGCGCAGCATTGACGGTGGCGCTGACGCCCTTTCTGATCGTCGAGGACATCAAGCACAACAACCGCATGGATGCTCATCGCGAAGATTTGCAAAGCCTGATCAACGATCTGAATGATCAGAACCTGCTCACCGCCGATGGCAAACAACGCTTCGAGTTTCTGGATGAGTACATGTACAACTACGGCCAGCGTGACGCACCGGAAGATCTAAGTATCTTCGAGTACCGTGAAGAGGAATATGAGTTCTTTGCAGACGGAGGGCATTTGCCGTCGCCCGGTTTCGACGACGTCGAGCATGAAGATTACAAGGGGGATGGTGCCAACCTCGATACACAACTGGCGTAAGCGAATAGCGATGAGTCGAATCAAGGACTGAGCTGCGACTCACAGCAAAACAGCAAGGCGGTCCAGGGAAAGGCCCGTCTTGCTGCCTGTCTTACTTGACGCCCGCCTGTAGCGGCGTTATGCCCTGCGGCCTAATCATCTGCCCCTATATAAGTGGTACCGACCAGTCCGGACAAGCTGCTAGTCAAGAGCATGACAGGGACACCTGCATTGATCTGGATTTTCAAGCGCCCTACGGATATCCGGCGTATCGTGAGACGGTCTTGCACATCGCCTGGAGAAAGCATGCAAGACCGCAATGTTGAACGATTGGCGCAAGCCGATCAGCCCTTGTGGTAGCTTGGCGCAAGTTTGTAGACCGAGGTATTCAGCCCCTCGAAGCGTGCCTTGAGTTGGAGAGCCAAATACAGAGAATAATGTCGGGACTGATGGAGATTACCCCCATGGAACCAGAGGTTGTCTTGCTGGGTAGGCTTCCACATATTACGCAGCTCTCCCTCGTACGGGCCTGAATCCTTGGTGGTACCTGACCCAAGCCCCCAGCACCGGCCTACTTTGTCAGCCACTTCCTGTGAGATCAGCTTGGCGGCCCATCCATTCATCGAGCCGTAGCCGGTGGCATAGACGATGAGATCAGCCGGTAATCGGCTACCATCGGTCAGGACTACGGCGTCTGGCTCGATATGATCGACGCCCAGTCCCTTCCCGCTCTTGAGCTTGATAGTGCCATTGGCGATGAGCTCCGACGCCCCAACATCAATGTAATAGCCTGAGCCGCGGCGAACATATTTGAGGAAGAGGCCGGACTCATCGTCCCCGAAGTCCAGCATGAAACCGGCTGCGCTTAACCGCTCATAGAAGTCCTTGTCTCGTTCCTTCACACGGTCGAAGGCCTTGCGATGGAATTCAGGCAGCACACGGTAGGGCAGGGAAGCGAACAGCATGTCGGCCTTGTCTGCCGTGATCCCCTGCTCAAGGGCATCCTCGGAGTAGAGGGGGCCGAAGACGATTTCCATCAACGAATCGGAGCGTACGATATGGGTGCTGGAGCGCTGCACCATGGTGACGTCCGCACCGTTTTCCACAAGATCGGCGCAAATGTCGTGGGCCGAGTTGTTGGCTCCGATAACGACTGCCCGTTTGCCACGCCAGGCATCGCCTCCTGGGTATTGGCTGGAATGATACTGCTGCCCGGCAAACGTCTCCGCTCCGGGGTAAACGGGAACATTGGGTACGCCCGACATACCGGTTGCCAGAATCAGCTGGGTAGGTTTAAGCGTAATCGGCTGGCCTTCACGTACCACCTCTACGGTCCATTGCCGCGCAGTCTCGTCATAAGAGGCTTTGACGCATTCGGTCTTTGCCCAGTAATTGAGCTCCATGACTTTGGAATACATCTCCAGCCAGTCGCCGATCTGATCTTTGGGCGTAAAGACGGGCCAGTGATCAGGAAAAGGCAGGTAGGGCATGTGGTCGTACCAGACGGGATCATGCAGGCAAAGCGACTTGTAGCGACCACGCCACTGATCGCCCGGTCGTTCAGCCTTGTCGACGATCAATGTAGGAACGCCAAGGCGCTTGAGCCGTGCGGCAAGCCCCAGACCGCCTTGCCCACCTCCGATGATCAGGCAATAGGGTTGTTCGGTGATACCCAGTGCCGCCTCCTCGTCACGGCGTTTTTCTAGCCAGTTGCGCTTGTCGGTATGACCATGTCCATGCGTTGCACCCATAGGGCGCCGCCGCCCGGAAGGCTCCTCGAACCCTTTGAGTTCACGCATGGTGGTGAGGAGTGTCCAGCACAGCCCGTCTTTGAGCCGCACATAACCTTTACCACGGGCAACGTCTGTTTCCAGACGGATCCAGCCTTCGAGTACACCGTCGGTTAGAGTCGCCTCGCCCTCTAGCGTCCAGTGATCAGGTTGGGTCTGTTCGAGGCGCTCCTCAAGCATTTCACGAATCGCGTTTTTGCCCTCCAGCGTAATCAGGTTCCAGCTGAACAGCACCAGATCACGCCAGTGGCAGTCATCGGCAAACAGCTCAAGTGTGCCATCGATGTCTCGTGCAGCAAGGCGGTTGCCGAAGCGCTCTACCCAATTGGAGAGCTGGGCTGTCGGGGATTGCGCTTGAGATGCGGCTGTAGGATCAACATGAATATTCATAGGTGTCTCCTCCCGGACTAATTGTTGTTGTGCGCAGTCCGCCCCGGGTCGGCAAGTCCGCGTCGGCTCAAACAGGTCTGTCGTGACGGGGTTAGTTAGGCCGTGCAACGGGCAAGAGGGTCAGGGCTTCCCGGTACCAGGCACGCTGGCGTAGGAGGGATTGTTCAGCGGGCGTAGCGTGCTGCTCCCTTGAATCGATAATGGATGGCCTTGGCGTACCGTATGGCAGGGCGCAAACGTTCCTGGTGCAGAAAAAGGCGTAACGCATGAATGGACTCTCCTGATCGTTGTTGTTGTGCAGGGGAATACATAGGAGAGTGGAGCAAGGATAAGGCCAGGTTTGGAAAACGCTTACCTGCTGTGGTGTTGCCGATACGGTTGCGGCTATCCCAGGTCAGCCCGTGTATCGGTCCTGGCCTAAGAGGGTGACATTTTGTACCGCTTCTGGCCTACCAGCCTTAGAGGCTTGAATGACCTACACTAGACATTGAACCTTGCCGCCTGCATAGGGAGAACAACAAGAATGTCCCAAAGGCCTCATACTTCAATACCTCCTTTTTCAAAAGCACTAGCCAGCTTGCCTTCAGGCTCTACAGACCCGGTTGTCGTACGCTCCTGGCAGCGCTGCCTTGAGCACTACCAGCTGGATCCTGCCAGTCCCCAGGCACCTTGCGTCATAGAGCAGCCGCGCCTGGTTGATCACCGAGAGCCGCTGTGTAACCTCCTTGGCTTGGCCCGTGGGCAGATGAACACCCTTTACCAGCAGCTGGGCGGGGCAGGACACACGATCTTGTTGACCGATGCCCAGGGCGTGGTGATTGAAAGCGTCTTCCATGAGGCAGAGCAAGTTCTGCTCGAGCGTGCTGGCCTGTGGCTTGGTGCGGTATGGAACGAAGATATCGAGGGGACCAACGGGGTGGGTACCTGTCTGGTTGAGCGCCAACCCATCACGATTTTTCGGGAGGAACACTTTCGCAGTCGCCATACGGGTTTGACTTGCTCGGCGATGCCCGTCTTTGATCCGGCCGGAAATCTCCAGGCGGTACTCAATGTTTCTACGGTTCGCGAGCAGCAATCGCGGCAGAGCCAGTTTCATACGATGGCGCTCACGACACTTTCGACAAAACTGATCGAAAATGGCTTTTTCCTGCAGCATTGTAAGCAGGACTACCTGCTGCGCTTCCATACCCAGCCCGAGTTTCTCGGTCTGCTTAGCGAGGGGCTCCTGGCATTCGATGGAGGGGGCCGGATTACCGCAGTTAACGAGCCGGCCCTGAACCTACTGGCCTCCCGCCGTGAGGCGTTGCTGGGTCAGTCGCTGGAGGGCGTGCTTGACATCAGACTCGATGAACTCCTAGCCTATGCGCAGCCGCAACCCAGTACCTATTGGTCGATATGCACCTTGAGCGGCGTGTTGCTCCATGCACAGGTACGGGGCATACAGCTGCGTACAGTTGTAACGCCTCCGCCGGTTCGCCGCGCAAAGATCGAGGGGCTATGTCTCGCCGATCATGCACTACATGCGGCGTTCGATCGGGCGCTCAAGGTGTTGGAGCATGATGTGCCGGTTCTTCTCTATGGGGAGACCGGGACTGGCAAGGAGGCTTTCGCTACTGCGCTGCACCGTGCCAGTTCACGTGCAGGCAAGCCATTTATCGCACTCAACTGTGCGGCCATTCCCGAGGCGCTGATCGAAAGCGAGCTGTTTGGTTATTGCGGCGGAACATTTACCGGTGCACGCAAGGAAGGCATGGCAGGCAAGCTCCAGCATGCCAATGGCGGCGTCCTGTTCCTTGATGAAATTGGCGATATGCCGCTTGCCCTGCAGACCCGGCTACTGCGTGTTCTAGAGGAACGTCATGTCGTTCCGTTGGGAAGTACCACACCACAGCCGCTTGATATTCGCCTGATCAGTGCCAGCCATCGAGACCTCAAGGCGCTGGTGGCGGCGGGTCAGTTTCGGGAAGATCTCTATTACCGCCTGACTGGCCTGCAAGTCACCCTGACGCCTTTGCGAGAACGAAGCGACAAGGCTGATCTGATCGATCATCTGCTCCGAGAGGAGGCTCGTGGCAAAGAAATTCGAGTGGAACCGGCAGCCAGGCAGGCGCTACTGGCGCAGCCATGGCCCGGCAATATTCGTCAGCTGAGAAACCTGTTGAGAACGCTTGTAGCCTTGAGCGAAGGGTGCTGGATCGGCCTCAGGGATGTGGCAGCCGTTCTGCCTCTGGAGGCACCTGCAGAAAATGCATGTAACCCTTTGGGGACAGCGGAGCGTGATGCCCTGGTTGCAGCCTTGCAGGCTGAGCACTGGCATCGAGGGCATGTGGCTGAGCGGCTCGGTATCAGTCGCAATACGTTGTACCGCAAGCTCCGTAAACACGGGCTGATCAACCGTTAATTAAGGTGGCATCTCTCACATCAACCGGAAGGCACCAGGCCGATTAACGGCTACATTAAACGGCTCAGCATTCCAGATTCGCCTTGCCCCGATTGTGACAATCGGGGCGCGCTTGAGAGTTGGTTTTCTCGTCTATACGACCTTCACGAGACTATCTACTGACAAGCGGCCTGCCCAAGCTCTACCAGCTTTCCACCTTGCCTCAGTTCTGCTGCATCCACCACTCTGACGAGCCTTGCAGGCGTACCGTACTGTTTGGCACTCAGGCAAACGGACTCGGCCAGCCGGAACTGCAAGGTATGATCATCGACAACACCTATCTGCAGCAGGGACGGTGTAACCCAGCGGGCTTCCTTGATAGGGCTTTTCTTGTTCGAGACCAGTGCATGAATCAGTTGCTGCCGCTGAGCGACATCAGTAGTTCCCGCTTGAGCCTCGCGCGGAGTTGAAGCGGCACGAAGCCCGAGATAACCCAGGGCAGCGCCCACAATCATGAGCAGCAACAGTACTTTCCTGGCTTTCGACATCGTTAGCGGTTTACCCCAGGGAAACAGGTCAGTCATCTCGTCTGCAATCAGGCAGGGCAAGTCGTTTACCCGATCATCAATGCAAGCTCTTGCAGGACCATCGCGCACGAACCAGACGGGCAAGCTAGCTACCGATACAGATGCCGAAAGTTATAGGGGTTGGACACATATCCTTTCTAAAGATTTTTTCTATCGGTCCGATAGAGAGTGTGATGCCTTGCAAGGGCAGCCTCTGGCTGCGCTCATCCTGCTTAACGTGCAGCCATAAAAGCACGACGGTAGGTAATCGACTGAGCTTCGTACCATTGATATCGAAGCAGACTCTGAGGTGAACATCGTGCTCCGAAACATCCCGTTGGGTTTCAAGCTTCTGCTGATTCTCATATGCCCCCTTCTCGGCTTCCTATGGCTCGCGACGGCGAAGGTGGTTGATAGCTACCAGACCTTGCAGGAGATGAATCGAACGGTGGAAGCGAGCACGGTTGCCCAGAAGGTAAGTCAGTTAATTACTGTGCTGCAGCGTGAGCGCGGCGCAAGCGGTGTTTATCTGGGCAGCAAGGGAAATGCAATGCGGGATATGCTGCCTCGCATGCGTCAGCAGACGGATGAAGCTATGGCGGCCTTGCGCGCGCTTTCTGGAAGTGCCAGAGAGATTCGCGACGCCATGGCTGGATTGGATGGTTTGAAAGCCACCCGTGACCAGATTGATACGTTGGGCATCACCAACCGTGAATCAGGCTCGCGGTTTACCAAAATCATTCAAACGCTGATTGGATTCACTCATTCACTGGAGCACAATGTGAATGAGCCATCGCTTGCCCGAGCGTTATCCTCGCTTAATGAATTCATCGAGATGAAGGAGCGGGCAGGTCGTGAGCGGGCCATGCTAGGTGTCGTGTTCAACCAGGATCGATTCGATTCTGATCTGCTATCGACTTTCAGCCGTAACCTGGGTGAGTTTTCCGCCTACTCCGAGGCCTTCAGACGTAACGCGTCTGAGGCGCTTGTGCGCAAGCTTGATGAAAAGATGCAGCAGCCCAGCGCGCTTGAGGTCGCACGTCTGCAGCATCTGGCGTTCGAGACGCCAATCGGCCAGTCACTGGGTGTGTCTGCCGAAGGATGGTTCAAAACCTCGACGAGCCGAATCGATCTGATGGGCGAAGTAGAGGAAGAGTTGGGACAGCAGGTGGGCGCCCTGGCAGCCAAGGCGCAACATCATGCGTCAGCCGTGCTGTGGACAACGCTGGGTGTCGCAGTGCTTGCGCTTTTGGTCGTCTCGGTGCTGTCCTACCTGATCATTCGCAACATCAGCGTTGCCGTAAAAGCGGTGAACAATGCGCTGCTAGCACTTTCGCAACGCGATCTTACTGCGCGATCCGATTACAAGGGCAAGGACGAATTTGGCGAGATTACCCATAACCTCAATCGTATGGCTGACGAGTTGGGTCAGGTGATTCAAGAGATTGGTAACGCCACCACGCAAGTTGCGACGGCCGCGGAAGAATCCTCAGCGGTCACGCTTCAGACCAGCAAGAGCATTGAGCGCCAGCGCCAGGGTACTGAGCTTGTTGTCACTGCGATCAACCAGATGAGCGCGACCGTGCGGGAGGTGGCTCAGAGCACCAGCGATGCCGCCAGCATGTCACAAGAGGTCAACCAGAGCACAAGCCAGGGGCGACGTGAAGTGGAAAGCACGATCAGTGTCATACGCGAACTGTCTGCGCAGGCCGATCAGACCGCAGCCATCATCAGCGACCTGAAGCGAGAAAGCGACTCCATTTCCACGGTGCTTGATGTGATCCGCGGCATTGCGGACCAGACCAATTTGCTGGCGCTCAATGCGGCCATCGAAGCGGCACGGGCCGGCGACCACGGTCGGGGCTTTGCGGTGGTGGCTTCCGAAGTACGTATGCTGGCTCAAAAGACACAAGAGTCTACTGGCAATATTCAGCAGATGATTGCAAACCTGCAGACAGGCTCTGATCGCGCTACTCAATCGATGCAGGAGACTGTAGGCAAGGCTCGCGCGGGCGCCTCCAACATCGAGCGGGCCGGTGATATGCTCACCAGGATTGCCGAGGGCGTAGCCAGTATTAACGATAGAAACCTGCAGATTGCTGCGGCTGCGGAAGAGCAAAGCGCCGTAGCGGAGGACATCAACCGCAACATCGTGGAGATCAACGATGTGGCTATCCAAGTCAGCGCAGGTGCCGAGCAGACTGCCGCAACCAGTCTAGAGCTGGCGCGTCTGGCTGAGCACCAGCAAAAGCTGGTAGGTCGGTTCAGGTTGGTGTAAACCGCACGTGTAATCGATTGACTCGTTTTGCTGAGCTACGCTTGGTTATCGTTATCAGCCGATCCGGCTAGTGTTTGAGTCATCTGAACGTTTGTCAAAGACAGACGTTCAGGCTCAACAGGCGGGTATCAAAGACGTTATCTTTAAAAGACAATTAGCTGCCTGCCGGTTACTGTACCGGCAGTGCTCTTATGGCGACCTTGTTTATTTATCAGCCGGTGCCGCCTGAGAGGAGCCTGACTGCGCGGCACCGGATCTCTTGTTCCGACTGGGTATCTTTGGCCTTGTCCTGCTTATTGTGGCCTCATGATGGCCAACTGCGCATCCTGCCGCCGCACCTGCACTGCCGTGATGTCTGGCAACATGGCCGGCAGCGCCTCCTACGACAGCCTCCGTAATCAGCTCAAGTGGCTGGCCCGCAAGTCCTTCGAGGGATAGGGTAGCCGCGTCTGTAGCAAGCGGTCTCCAGACGATTGCGGCATAACATGAAGAGGTGTCGGCGAGCGAAAAAAAGTGTTTGACTTAGAGCGCACTCTAACCTCTAGGATCCTCCCCATGGACTCGAATTTAACGATAGATGAAGTTGCCAAGCGTACTGGTCTGACGGCTCACACGTTGCGCTACTACGAGCGTATCGGGTTGATTGCGCCTGTTAGCCGAGCCCCTGGCGGCCAACGGCGTTACGCAGCATCAGACATGGCCTGGATCAGTTTTCTTCTAAGGCTGCGTACCACCCAGATGCCTATCGGAAAAATGCTGACCTTCGCAAAGTTGCGTGCTATTGGAGACTCAACCGTATCCGAGCGCCGCCGCTTGCTGGAGGATCACCTGGAGGAGGTACTTGTCCAGATCGAGGCCATGAAAAAGTCTGCCGATGCCCTGCAAGCCAAGGTCGAGCACTACCAGGCGCTGGAGCATTCCTGACATAACCCTTAGCTACCATGGAGAGACGCCTGATGAACACTGCAACGCGCTATGAACGCGGACTTGAGAGGTTAAAGGAAATCGATGGTGAGGTAGGCGAGCGTGTCGTCGCCAGTCTTGCAGACATCGCTCCGGACTTTGCACGCTATCTAATCGAGTTTCCGTTTGGAGACATCTACTCTCGTCCCGGTCTTGACCTTAAAAGTCGAGAAATTGCAGTGGTGGCGGCGCTCACGGCTATGGGGAATGCAGCGCCTCAACTCAAAGTACATATCCAGGGCGCGCTGAATGTAGGTGTTTCGCGTGAAGAAGTCATTGAAACCATCATGCAGATGGCGGTCTATGCAGGCTTCCCAGCGGCATTGAACGGACTGTTCGCAGCCCGAGAGGTCTTTGCATCGCTAGATACTTTGGATCAACCAGTAGCGGAACCAGAGCATTAAGGCCGCCAAGGCTTGGGTATTCATAAAGACCGTTTGATTCAAAGCGTTTCACGGATTCAATGAAGCCCTACAAGTGCTGTCCAACGATAGGGTCATTTAGGACCCCACTCGAGGTGTATATGAATACTCAACCAATCGACACATGGCGGATGCAGGGCTCTGATCCATTAGGTCCGGGTGATGAAGTAGGTGCGAACGATGACGAAATGGCGCCACTGGACCCTGACCAGGCACCTGACGAGGCCGATGAAGAAGGTGGCATCTGATAGAGGGTTACCTCAAGTCCTGCCAATGCAAGGCTTGAGGTATCAGATTAACGGTCGGATTGTTAATACAGTATTTGATGTGAATCCTGTCACAACATGATATCTCTGCGCAGCAGCAATCGCTGCTCCTGCAGAGGCATCATTATGGTCAGGTCAGGCGGTGGTTTCTTGGTAAGACAAGGAACCGCATTAGCGGTAGGTGCAGCTGTTCTTTTTCTTTTATTTGGCATTATGGGTTGGCTGCTTGAATACCTGTCCTTTGGGATGATGTGTATGCCTATAGCGCTGGGAATTGGGATTCTGACCTTTTTATGTTTAGCGACGATTACCTATAGCCTGCTGGACTGATCTGCGTAAATGAACGCTCGGTTTTATGCCGAGCTTTTATTGTTCAGCTAATTAGACGAGCGGAAACGGTGGTGCGAACACTTCTTGGTTTGACGACTCCAAGTTATAAGGCCGCTTTGGCCTTATAAGAAAGGAGATGCACCATGGCTACGTATGAGCACGCTGCACTAACAGCGCAAAGCCCTGATCCGCTTAAACCAGACGATACAGGTATTGGTGGCGATGTGGTTGATCCCGCTATGCCAGACGATACTTTGGATGATGACGATGTAAATCGTCCCTTGTAGTTGAATACTTGAATAGAAGCCCGGTTATATAACCGGGCTTCTTGCTAACAGCGATCAAGATCTTCCCACATCTTTTTCCAGTACGCGTCCGCTTCGCTGTGTCGTGATCTCAAGGCCGTTTCGAGCTGTTTCCGTTCATCCGATTGATGAGGTGCTGCGCATTCGAGATATTGAGTGGCTGCTTCTTGTACCCGTTGCTCAAGTTGATTCCACTCTGTCACAGCTGCCGTCCACGACTTGCCCGTCAGTGCTTCATACTTTTCGTGCCCATCCATACGGTCGTCCTCAAGAAGATGCATGTTGATAGACACGGTTTTCAGGCTTCAATTTCAATCCGTCATGGTTAGAGTGTTCATTTGCGCTGCGTAATTAGCGCTCTGCGGTAACTTTGGCGCCAAACATTTAAATGTACGGACTAAAATGATTTGGCTGAACTAGTGAGGTACTACTAAAAATATTGCAGAGCTATCTTTCTAATTATCGATACTGTCCTCGAGATAGCTTGGTTTTCTCATTGACCTCAAGGTTGCATTTGCACACGTTTAAAAACGTTGTTAGGCCTACAGCTATCAAGCTTCCAGCAGATAACTTTCATACCAATCGAGTTTTTCATTACTCCTTTGCCCCACCTTGATTGGCAAATACCACCTATTGCTTTCGCTGGAGCAAGGCCGTTATGAATATCAAACAAAAACTTACCTGCGCATTTGCGGCCATTGCCTGTACACCTGTGCTTCTGATAGCGGTCGTTGTGGCTATGAACCTGCGCAGCCAGGCTCAGGACGACTTCATTGACAGCAGTAGTCGTGAAATTCGCCAGATCGACAATGCTATGCAGCAATTTTTTGCCGGCATCAGCCAGAACGTTGAGTATCTTGCCAAGCTGCCCGCTGTGACAAATACAGAGCCACTCAAACGTTATATGCAGCCCAATGCTGATCAACTGCCAACACCCAGCAGCAACGCGGTAATGCTTGATCTTTTTACTCGATTTGCCACTACGCATCCCGCTACGGCCTATTTGTCAGTAGGGCAGGCTGATGGCGGCTATGCACTATGGCCGGACGATCCTAAGCTCAGCAATTACGATCCACGGGTACGACCCTGGTATAAGACCGCCATGGATAATCCGGGCAAAACGGTACGGACATCAGCGTATTACTGGGCACCTGACGATGTGGTGCTAATGGGAACCGTACGCACCATAGACGATGCTCAGGGCAGGCCAGTTGGCGTGCTTGGGCTGGATGTGTCGCTCAAGCAGCTGACCGACCTGGTTAAGCAGATCAAGTTGGGTGATAGCGGCTACCTTATGCTGGTCGAAGACAATGGTAACGTACTGGTCGATCCCAGCCATGCAGAGCATAACTTTAAGTCGCTAAAGGATTTAGGTAATGAATACGCTCGCTTGGCGAGCGCTACGAGTGGACTGCAGCAAGTTGAACTTGATGGTGTGCAGTACATGGCAAATGTCTGGTCTTCGCCAGACCTGGGCTGGCGCTTCATCGGGTTGATTCAGCGCGACGAGGTGATGGCTAGAACGTCGAGCCTTACTTGGCAGATCGCTTTGATCGCTACGGTTTTGGTTATTATCTTTGCTCTGGTGGGCGCCAGCTTCGCCGGTTTGATTGCAAAGCCAATCCGCAGCGTAGCCGATGGGCTGGAGGGCATTGCACAGGGTGAGGGTGATTTAAGCCGGAGTTTGACCGTTCGTGGCAAGGACGAAACAGCCCTGCTTGCGCGTTGGTTCAACCAGTTCCTGGACACAATCCGTCAGCTTGTGCAGCGCGTCAGCAGTGCATCGACAGGGTTGCAGCAAGCCTCCCACGACAGTACACGCGTCGCGCATCAGATTAACGATGCTGCAGGCCGGCAACGCGAAGCCGTAGAGCTTGTTTCTACTGCATTCAATGAGATGGTTGCTACAGCCAACGAAGTGGCGCGCTCTTGTAGTCAGGCCGCGGTATCGGCAGATACCGGTTTCCGCGAGGTACATAATGGTCAACTACAGATCGACGAGGCTACAGGAAGTGTTGCGCAGCTAAGTGACAACCTCGCGCAGGCTACCCAGGCGATGCTTGTTCTGGAGCAGGACAGCAAGAACATTAATGCCATCCTCGACACAATCCGCTCGATTGCCGATCAGACAAACCTGCTGGCCCTGAACGCTGCCATCGAGGCGGCTCGAGCAGGCGAGCAGGGCAGAGGCTTTGCCGTAGTGGCCGATGAGGTTCGAGCGTTAGCCAAGCGCACGTCTGATTCAACCGGAGAGATTGACGGGCTTTTGGGTGGTCTGGCGCGGCGCACCCAGGAAGTCACGAAACAGATGCAAAACAGCTTGTCGATGTCCCATAACAGCGTCGAGCGCATTCAATTAGCCAGGGTTAGCTTTGAGCAGATCCGCTGTTCGGTCGACAATATCCGCGATCAGAACATGCAGATATCTGCGGCTGCCGAAGAGCAGCATCAGGTCGCCGAAGATATCAATAGACATATTTCGCACATTCATGACGACGCCTTGGTGGTAGAGCGGTTGGCTCAAGCGGCTCGTACAGATGCCGCACGTCTGGAGCATCTTTCAGAGGAGCTACATGGATTGATCGGAGGATTTCGGACGTAATCAGCCTTCAGGAGGGGTACGCATAGTTGCAAGCCCCTCCTGACACCGCCAGGTATGGATGTGAGAGCCCGTAGCTGGCGTTGCGGAAATGCTATTAGCAACGAGCTAGAACGCCGGCGTAAGCCATAAAGCGCATGGTTAGCTCATGAAAAGCACAAGCTCAGCCGGTTTGGTTAATGCGCTAGTCTTACAGCTCAACCTTTGGGTCGGATAGAACGCATTGCAGCGCTGATTATCCAATGACTGTACTGCGATCCTGAGCGATCTTTCTCCTGGTACTGAACCAGGCGTTCAGATAGACATGGACATAGCCGATTCAGCCTTTCGTTTATTCAAAAAGAGCGTTCCGCTTTGTTTTCCTGCACGTCACTTTGCCTATCAAACGCATGCAAGATTTCCTGAAAAAAGTCTTTTTCCTGTGTCTCCTATAGCTCAATCCAGCGTCTAGTTGATGAGCATAGCCTTCATCTACAAGGCGGCGTTTGGGTTTTGACCGGTAACACGATTAGTTGAAACATGAACGCCGTATCGTCAGGACCGTTGGGCCTGCTCTACAAGACTTAGGGGAACCCCTCCGTGATTAGCGGTTCTAGTCTTAAGTGGTAGTGCTTTATAGGTAGAGGAGAGCCAGTCTATGAAGGCAATCCGTATGTTGGCGGCAACCGTGGCCCTTGGTGTAACAAGTGGTCTTGCATGGGCTGATCTGCCTCCTGTGATCACGATGGGCCCCGGCTTCAAGATCGTGGTGAATGGTGCAGAAGTGCCGGTCTTCGGCTTTGACCGTTGCCCGCAGGCCGCTCTGGATCCACAGAATACCTTCCATATCCCTGGCGAGCAGGCCAAGGCCTGTACCGTCATTCCCAGTTACCAGAGTGAAGTCAAAGTCCGCATGATGCTGCGCTCCGGTCCGGTCGTGGAAACCTGGGGGGTCATGCGTTATGGCAACATGCTGGGCTTTCGCCGGCCCGGCGGCGATCTTGTCGTTCCGGCGACCTGACCGTTAAGCTGAGGTGATACCCGGCAGCACATGGCTGCCGGGCAGGGTTCAGCCGATCAGTTCGGCAAACGCCTTGTCGGCTTCAAGCACGTCGGGTAAGGCAGCAAACAGCTTGTCTGTATCTAGTCCGTTGAACAGGGGGCCGGTCAGATGTTGCTGCGCCTCAGGCGTGGCACCATGGGCTTCGTAGACATCGCTGATCGCTACTGCTTGCGCCACAATGCGTGGGTAATTGTCCGCCTCGACAGGTGCCTGGGTGGGACGACCTTGATAAGCGATCGCTTGTTGAATGACCCTGGGTAATTGCCAACGCTTTGCCAGCTCTGCTCCTACTTCTGGATAGCCAAAGCCCAATTGCACGGTCTCATCCGCTGCTCGTCCCGTAGCGTCCTTTTTAGGTTGCTTGTTCAGCTTGGCTGCATAGTCAGGCGCACCCGCCTGAATCAGCAGCTCACCAATGTTATGCATCATGCCACAGGTAAAGGCTGTGTCCGGGTCTTTGCCCAGCTGCTTTGCCAGGAGTCGACAGATACTGGCTACCCGAAAACTGTGAGTCCAGAACGCTTTTAGGTTATAGCCTGAGTCCACCTTGAACGCGCCTGTCATGGAGGACGCCAGAACCAACGTACGAAGCGTATTGAAGCCCAGGCGCATGGTGGCATCTTCGATGCTGGTCGAATCACGAGCACCCTTGAACCGGGCCGAATTGGCGAGGCGTAATACCTTAGCGGCAATGACGGGATCCCGCTCTACATTACGCGCAACACTGCCCAGGCTGGAGGACGGGTTATCGAATTGCTGGATGAGATCCTGGGCGACCTTGGGCACGCTGGGCAGGTTGTGAATCTCATTGAACAGGGTGTCGATATTCATGAAGGCTCCTTGTTGCCTGAACGGTATATTCCAAAGCATAGAAAAGCTTTGCCAAGTCGCTAGGGGTCAGACGTCGGCTCGCTGGGGCAGGAGACGTGTAATAGTCCAGTAAAGTGCGGATCCTTATCTTCAATCCCTGCTGCAATAACCCTAAGCGCTCAGCCAGCCTGAACAAAGTGGCCATAGACTTGCCCAACAAAAAGGGCACCCACTGCACAGGAGAAGACTGATGGTTGAATTCCAAAAGGCACCGGACGACCCGGAAATCGATCCAACCCCTTCACCACAGGATGAGCCAATCGGTGATGATCAGCGTGAGCATGCCCCCGATGAGCGTCTTCCTCAAAAGAATCCGACTGACCCGGAGTACAGCTGATGGACAACGATCCTCATCGTCATTTCGATGACGGTGTTCCAGACGAGACTCACCCGGACGAGATGCCTGCGGAGGATGACAATACGCCGCCGGTAGACCCTGTGGGAACCTGTATTTAAGGATAAGAGCCCGGTTCAGAGGCCTTTCGCAAGGCGCCTGAACCTGGCCAGCGTCAGCGGTTAACGCTGTGTCAGTGTCGCAGTGTTACCCGTACCGCTCTGGCTAATGGTCGCTATATCGCCCTGAGAAGATTGGGTTACGTTCATACTGTTGGCTGAGCCATTCTGAGAGAGAATGGCCGAATAGCCTACGCCGGTTTGCGTAGCCGTAATCGTGTTGGCATCACCCGACTGTAATACATACAGTTCGTTGTCATCGCCTGTCTGAGTAAAGTACAACTCGTTGTCTGTTCCTTCCTGCAGAGCGGACAAGACATTGCGATCACCTTTTTGACCCGGGTCGTAAATAGTTTCACCGTTGCCACGAACTAAATTGCTAGTACCAGTTTGAGTAACACTCAGGACGTTGAACGAGCCTTCTTGCCGTACGTTTGTTGTATTCAGATCGCCCGATTGATCTACACGAGCCATCATTCCGGTTGCCCTGCCGTTACCCCAAACACTGTCTTGCGTTACATCTGCCGTATTGCTATTCCCTTCCTGATTAATGGTTGCCGTAGCGTTATCAGCCAGCTGAGCGATGTGAGCATCGTTGTTATTGCCGTACTGGTAAATCGAGGCTGTCAGATAATCAGCAGAATATTGAAAAATGTCGCCAGTGTTGCTACTGCCCTCTTGAACAGTAGCCTGGGTGCTGTAATCAGCGCTGTACTGTTCGTTGGTCGAGTTGTTGTTATCGCCACTCTGCCGGGTAAAGGCGTTGCCATAAGAGGACAAGGTTTGAAAGATACCTGCGTTATTTCCAGAACCGGTTTGTTCAATTAAAGCCGTATTCTGATCCGCCTTACCATAGAACCCATAACCACGATGCTCGTAGTCACTCTGAGTGATATAGGCGGCATTATCATTACCAGACTGGTATACCTGGCCAATGTTTAAACTGCCGCCTTCCTGGATAAATTGCGTCCTGTTACCAACGCCCTCTTGGTAAACCGTGCCGCTGTTTTCAGTACCGGACTGCTCAATGAATCCGTAACCGTTTTGCCCTGTCTGCGTTTGCGTAAAGTTATTGGACGTACCGCTCTGTTCGATCGTGGAGGTGTTGTTTTCGCCGTTCTGATTAAGATCTACCGTGTTGTTTTCTGCATGAGCGTGCAGGGTGAGGGTAGCCAGTACGGCAAGGGCGAGGGGTTTGAGCGCAGGCATTGAAAAATCTCCCTATGTCAAAGTCATGAGACCGCTGAAATCGTTATCAACTGATGACGGCTCACCCACAACTGCATAGGCATCTGGCCTGCGGGTATCTATCAGCAAATGGCTGGGAGCCATGAAAAGCGCATCAGAACGGGCAGGCAAGAATTCTGGTCTTCCCTAACCAACACTCAAATGAGTCAACATGGCACCCAACCGGTGCGTAAAGCAGCTTGAGTATAGGAACGGCTTTGGAAGGATGCCAACAATAGTCAGGCTATTTATTAGGTTGCCAATCATAAGAGTTTTTGAGGACGCCGTTTTCTCACTGTGGTCTCATAGACGCGCATATCGTTGCGTCTTGCCATAATGTAAATGCCATACAAAACAATGACTCGAGAACAGGCCCTTGCTGCGAAATACCATAAAACATCCTGCCCGGCTGGTGCCGTTGGCCTTCCTGATTACCATACTGATAGGCACGTCATTACTCATGTTGCCAATGGCGCGAGCCGGTGAGGCGAGCGCTCCCTTTCTGACGGCCTTGTTTACTGCGGTTTCGGCAGCCTGCGTGACCGGTCTTGTCACCGTAGACACTACGACGTATTGGAGCGGCTTCGGTCAGGTCATCATTCTTGTTCTGTTCCAGATCGGCGGAATCGGCATCATGAGTGGTGCAACCTTGTTGGGTCTTCTGGTTAATCGACGCTTGCAACTGAGCAGCCGATTATTGGCCCAGAGTGAAACCCGCCTGCTTGGGCTGGGTGATGTCGTTGAGGTGCTGCGATTGGTGTTGGCCGTTACGCTCACAGTCGAGTTGACGATAGCTGCACTGCTCGCTTTCCATCTGCATTTTGCTTATCAGGAGCCTTGGGAGAGTGCCGCATGGAATGGTATTTTCCACGCGATTTCGGCGTTCAATAACGCCGGGTTTTCTACTTACTCAGATAATCTGATGGGGTTCGTCGCAGACCCTATCGTGATTCTTCCCATCACTGCTGCACTGATCATAGGCGGCATCGGTTCTCCCGTACTGTATGAGCTCAGGCACATGCGCCGGAAAAACCGGCCATGGTCTGTTCATACGCGCATTACCTTGCTGGGCTCGGCGCTCCTGTTGATCATCGGTACAATAGCCATGCTGGGATATGAATGGAATAACGCCGGCACACTTGGTCCACTCGACACAGGGGCCAAGCTGTTGGCCGCCTTTTTCCATTCTGCTGCCGCGCGTACAGCTGGGTTTAATAGTTTAGACGTCGGGCAATTCACCACGGAGACCTTGGCTATCCATTACATCCTGATGTTTATCGGGGGCGGTAGCGCGGGTACCGCTGGAGGTATAAAGGTTACTACCTTCTTTTTACTGTTCTTTGTGGTTTGGGCAGAGATCCGGGGTAACACGGATACCGCAGTCTTTAACCGACGGATCGCTTCGGAAACGCAACGCCAAGCACTGGTTGTTGTTCTTTTGGGAACTGCTATGGTCGCGAGTGCAACACTCATTCTGATCAGTGTGACCTCGTTTCCTCTTGAAAAAATCGCGTTCGAAACAATTTCTGCCTTTGCCACGGTAGGTCTTTCCACGGGAATCACGGCTGATCTTCCTCCAATAGGGCAGGTCGTTATCATCGTCCTGATGTTCGTAGGCCGCGTCGGGACGATTACCGTGGCAACTGCCCTGGCCTTGCGTAGCCGAAACAAACCTTATCGCTATCCTGAGGAACGCCCCATTGTTGGATAAACTGTTCTCGTCGACCCGCAGTGACAGCGTGGTCGTTATCGGTCTGGGCCGCTTTGGTGCCTCTGTTGCCGAATCGTTAATCGACATGGGGCATGAAGTACTAGGGCTGGACGAGGATGCAAGCCTCGTCCAGAACTGGTCCGACCGGCTGACCCATGTCGCTCAAACCGACAGCACCAATATCGAAGCCTTGCGCCAGTTGGGCGTTGATGAATTCATACATGCTGTTGTTGGCATTGGTAGCGACCTTGAGGCCAGTGTTCTAACCGTCCTGGCGCTTCAGGAGCTGGGTGTGAAAGACATCTGGGCCAAAGCCATGAGTGCAAAGCATGGACAGATTCTTGAGCGAATCGGTGCTCATCATGTTGTCTATCCAGAGGCCGCCATGGGAGAGCGCGTGGCTCATCTGGTGACAGGCAAGATGTTCGAATTCATCGAGTTTGAGGATGGTTTCGCCATTGCCAAAACCGGAGCGCCACAGGAAGCCCATGGAAAAACGCTAGCCGAATCGGCTATTCGTACACGCTATGGCGTGACCGTGATCGGTCTTAAGCGGCTCAAGACAGACTTCGTGTATGCCAAGGCAGATACACGGATACACGAAGGTGACTTCTTGATCGTAGCGGGCACGACCAAACTGGTGGAAAAGTTTTCAGCTCAGGTTTAACGCCGTATCAATAAAGTCTCTTGATGGTCCCGTGTTGGTCGACATCCGCTCAGCTTTACTGAGCGGATGTCATTTCAGCGCTTTATGAATCAACTTCCCAGCTGATTGGCAAACTGCTCTACCGCACTTACTACCTTCTTGGCGCCATCCTGAATTTCCAGAATTACCGAACCTGCTTCGTTAGCCAATCCAAGACCATGTTCGGTCTGACTTTTGCTGGTTGCCATGCTGGCAACTGCGGCTTCGGCCAATGACTGGTTCTGTTGTACCACATCGACAATTTCTTTGGTTGCCAGGCTGGTTCGTCCAGCCAATTGGCGTACCTCGTCAGCGACCACCGCAAACCCCCGACCCGCCTCACCGGCCCGTGCTGCTTCGATGGCTGCGTTCAAGGCTAGTAGGTTTGTCTGTTGGGCGATGCCGCTGATGGTCTGCACAATGGTATTGATTAGCAGCGACTGTTTGCTCAATGCCTCGATTCCGTTGGATGCCACCTGAATCTCATCGGCGATCTGGCGCATCACGCTTACCGTATCCTGAACTACCGAAGCGCCTTTGTTAGCTGTATCGTCGGTATGCAGCGAAGTGCGGTAAGCGATATCGGCAGCTTCGGCAACCGCCATCTGCTGGTTGACCTGCTCGGTGATGACCGTAGCAAATTTCACGATCTTGTAGAGCTCGTTGCGTGTGTTGAACACTGGGTTGTAGCTTGCTTCGAGCCACACCACACGGCCCATGCTGTCTACACGTTTGAAACGGCCGGAGGCATACTCGCCCCGATTCAGCCGCCGCCAGAATTCACGGTACTCTTCGGAATTGTATTCTTCCGGCTCACAAAACATCCGGTGATGCTTGCCCTTGATCTGCTCAAGACGATAGCCGATCCCTTGAAGGAAATTATCGTTCGCATCGAGCACCTCACCGGCTGGGTTGAATTCAATTACGGCTGTGGAGCGGCGCAGTGCCTTGATGAGGCCCGCATTCTCAGTGGCCACATCTACAGATTCGGTCACATTGCTTGCTAGGCAGATGACTCCGGCAGCTTTACCATCCTGGTCTTTTAGCGTCTGCCATACAGCACGCAGCCACACCAAGTTGCCATCCGCTTTGGAAAGTCGATAAAGACCGCTAATGTGTTTGCCCTGTTTGATGGCAGCTTGTAAGCCCTTATAGCATTCCAGTTGTTTAACGTAAGGAGGAATATATTTATCGAGGGGCTGACCTACCATTTCTGATTTTGAATAGCCCATCGCTTGAAGAAATTGTTCATTGGCGGTCTGGATGATGCCGTTGTTGTCCAGCCTCAATGTCATCATTTCTGCTTCAAGTGCTTCTCGAATCTGCCGTAATGAGGCATTTTCTTCTCGGAGAGAAGCAAGTTCTTGTTTGAGATGCGAGTTGAACATGGCTAAACCAGAGGTGAGTAAGGATAAATAGCTTTTCGTATCTATTATTTTTTTCTTAACGTTAACCAGTTAATAGTGGCGACAGGCGGTTGCATGTTTAACGCCCCCCAATATGCTGAAACGCTTTTGCAGGTAAAAACAACACTTAGTGATTGAAAGGTTTCGGACAGGAGGCATTGATAGCCTATAAATATCAAGTCTGCTTATTCATTAGCGTGGTCACTATCTCTTACGCTGGTATACATATAGGCACGCCTTTGAAGCGCCAATATAAAACAGGAAAGATAGGCATGAGGAAGTCTTTAAATGCTATTAAAGATTAATCTTCGTTTATTTTTAATAAACGTCTTCTAGCAAAATTAGAGTCATGGCCTGTTATTGAAGACACAGCGAGGTATAGACCGTTATACGTAGCGGATATCCTGTCAAGAAACCAGCTTGACCCTATCAGACGTTAAGGGCTATCCGTGCAGTTATAAAGCAATCATCGATTGGGCCGCGCCTTGGCAATCCACTGTATTTGAAGACGCATACGATGAACTTGCCGTATACCCGTTATCACGGACAGCTCGCTTGAGAAGTGCCCGTCCCGAGTGCCTGAAGCTACCATCAACCGGGCGAAGGCAGCAGGCGCAGCAGACGACCAATCAAGCCCCAGCGCCTGGTGACATAGACGTGCTTGGTACGCGTCCTGATGGCGCCATATATACAATCGGCGGCTTTTTCAGGCGTGGCCACCCAGAAGGGTTTATCAGCTTTCAACATGTCGGTGTCGACAAAGCCGGGACACGCCTCGGTTACTGTCACAGGCAGTTTATGGTGACGTGCCAAGTCGCGCAGGCCATCCAGGTATGTCGAGACGAAGGCCTTCGAGGCGCAATAGGCGGTAGCGCCCCCGTTGGCGCGGAGCTTGGCAATGGATGAAATTCCTATCAGGTGACCCTGTCCCTGCGCTATGAAATGCTTCATGGCTATTTGGGCCATGGCCGCAAAGCCCAGTGCATTGACAGCGATAGTTTCTTCATCGAGCTGCCAAGTCAGGTCCGGATTGACATGGCCTGTCCCCGCACTGATGACTACCAGCTCAACGTGACCTACCTGCTGGATAAAGCCTTTCAGAGCTATCCGGGCTCCGTCTATTTCCATCAGGTCCAGTGGGCAAATGATGGCGTGATCACCTAGTTCCTGGGCGAGTGCTTGAAGGCGTTCAGCTCTTCGCGCAGCCAAACCGACCCGCCAGCCTTCTGTTACCAAACGGCGCGCCAGTGCCTCACCCATTCCGGAGGAGGCGCCTATAACGATGGCGCCAGGGCGATACGCAGGTGGTTTCACTTCCATTGAAGATAATCCTTGAGCAGTACGTTGGGAAAGCCTAGCACTACACCCGGCGTCTAGTTAAATGGGTATGTCATACATGCATCACGCGGTTTCTGACAAAAATGTCATTGCAATGACCCGTTTCTGACCGTGCGGCCTGGTTAGGGTATATCGATCCAACCAAGGAGCCCTGTCATGGACAGAATCGTTACATTCACACTGCTCATGCTGGCAGTCGTAAACGCAGAAGCCGCCTTACCGAAACAGGCGGAGCTGGATTTGGCCACAGCCCGTCGCCTGCTGGACGCTGCGCCCTGTCATGCTGCAATGGCAGCGCTTGATCGCGGTGGGAACCCCATTCTTATTCAGCGCGATACCCTGGTGGGCCCTCATAACGCAGATGCTGCCGGCCGCAAGGCCTATACCGCATTGTCTACCAAGACAGCGACACGCCTGCTGGCTGAAAAGGCCCGTCAGAATCCGGAGGCTGCCAACCTCAATACCTTGCCTGAGCTATTGCTGCTTGGAGGCGGTGTGCCCCTCTATGAAGGCGACGCGCTGGTAGGCGCTTTTGGCGTAGCGGGTGCTGGCGGCGCTGTCCAGGATGAGCAATGTGCGACCGAGGCTGCCTCGGCGATAGGTTTGAAAACTACCCCTTGAAGGAGAACCACCATGAAGACTTTGATACTGGCACTGGGTATGACGGCAATGTCCGGCATGGCTGTCGCCGCCAATAATCCACTTAGCGTACATGTGCTTAACCTTGAGACTGGCGTACCCTCATCCGGTGTGAATGTAACGCTTGAGCGTCACATGGGAGAAGCTTGGCAGCCGCTGGCGCAAGGCACCACCAACGAGCAAGGTCGCATCGCTGAGCTGTATCCCAGTGATAAGCCCTTACAGAAAGGTGAGTATCGAGTGGTTTTCAAGACCGGCGAGTATTACAAGAAAACCGGCCACGAAACCTTTTTTCCTGAAATACCTGTAATCTTTGAAGTCAAACAAACGGACCAGCACTATCACATCCCACTGCTGCTCAGCCCGTATGGTTTCAGCACCTATCGGGGTTCATAGGGCGTCAGTCAACGAGTCCTGAGAAGATGTTGCCATTGTGTCGGTATCCACTGAATGATACCGACCCTTCACGATAGTGCTGGCGGAGAAGACGATACCGTTTTGCTAAACAACGGTACGCCTACTTTTCCAGGCAACCGGGTTGATCGCGTTTGGATTTACGCTGGGGTCCAGCGTGGCCCTCGTCGTAACGAAGCGGAGAGGGAAGGCTGAGAGATTTGATCAGGGTGCACCAAGGTGTACGTCCAAATCGAAAGCGATTACCGGGGCTTTTTCCTGGCCTGTGACCACTCGGTCCGCTGGCTAGCTCTCTTCCTGCCTCGGCAAAGCGTTGGACTACAGCATCCTCATCAATCTGGCAGAGTGAGCCAATAAAGGTTCCTGATAGAGACCTAGCGGGTGCTGCTAACGCTCCGCCTTTATGGCAGAGCGGATGGCTTCCAGCAGCATCTTGCAGGCGGGATTGTCATTATCTGTACGCCATACCAGATGCAATTCGCTTTGTATGCCGTCGCCCAGATCGATTTCCCTAAAGACCACCTCCTTGAAGACGATATTGGTGGCGCAGCGAGGTACAAACGCCAATCCCATCCCCGCGTTGACCAACGCCAGAATGGTGAGCGATGAGCTTAGCCATTGAATGTATTCCGGCTCGACGCTGGCGGAGCGGAACATACCGGTCAGCAACTCGTTGAAGGGGGGATAAGCTGAGTGCGAATACATGAGAAAGGGCATCCCATGAAGGTCCTGCACGGTTATCACAGGTGCATGAGCCAAGGGATGGCTGGCGGGTACAGCAAGCACGAACGGCTCACGAACCAGGCATTCGGTTTCATAGCCCGGCTGCAGGAGTGGTGCACGGACGATACCCAGGTCGATACGGCGTGCCCGTAGCGCTTCGTGTTGCTGAAACGTATTCATCTCCGTCAGGGAAACCTTGACGTTGGGCTGACTAAGACGGGCTTCGGCAATGACCTTGGGAAGAAACTCATAAACGGCGCTGCCAACGAAGCTGATGGTAACCGAGCCGATGTCGCCTTCGGCAAAACGTCGCGCGGCAATTGCAGCCTGTTGTGCTCGCTCCAGAAGTGCCTGGGCTTCGATGAAAAAGGCTCTTCCCGCCGCAGTCAGGGCTACGCTGCGCGTATTTCGAGAAAAGAGTTCTACGCCCAGGCTATGCTCAAGTAACTGAATCTGCCGACTTAACGGCGGCTGCGTCATGTTCAACCGCTCTGCCGCACGGCGAAAGTTGAGTTCTGTGGCCACCGTGGTGAAGCAGCGGAGCTGAGCGAGTTCAAACATTGATCTAATACCGGTATCAATCAAGACCTAATATAGATTAGACAGTAACAATATCGGCCTCCATTATCGACGCTCTCCTACAAAAACAATGAGCGGGAGTCGCCCATGAGTAATGTCCAGTCTTCCGTGGACTCCACGGTGCTAACCCGTGCGGTCTCCAAGGTGAAGCGGCATGTCTTGCCGCTATTTGTCGTCATGTTCATCGTCAACTATATCGACCGGGTCAATATCGGCTTTGTACGTAGCCATCTCGAGACCGATCTCGGGATTGGTGCCGCTGCCTATGGTTTGGGTGCCGGCCTATTCTTCATTGGCTATGCGCTATTCGAGGTCCCGTCCAACATGCTCTTGCAGCGGTTCGGTGCCAAGGCCTGGCTGACGCGCATCATGTTCACCTGGGGTATTGTCGCAACGGCCATGGCGTTCGTACCCAATGAAACCTGGTTCTATATCCTGCGATTCCTGCTTGGCGTTGCCGAGGCGGGGTTCTTCCCTGGGGTGGTTTACTACTTCACCAAATGGCTGCCTGCTGATGAGCGTGGCAAGGCCATGGCAATTTTTCTGAGTGGTTCAGCCATTGCCTCTATCCTCTCTGGTCCGTTGTCTGGCGCCCTGCTGGGAATAACCGGGCTGGGGATGTCCGGCTGGCAATGGATGTTCCTGATAGAAGGCTTGTTCTCGGTCGTACTGTGCGGTTTTGTCTGGTTCTGGCTGGATTCCCTGCCCAAGGATGCCAAATGGCTGAGCACGGAAGAGCGCAATGCACTGACTGACTGTATCGATGAGGAGCAACGCCAGCGCGAATTGGCAGTAGGCGAGAGCAAGGCTCATCCTTCAGCGTTCAAGTTGTTGCGTGATCCGCAAATCGCGCTGTTCTGCTTTCTGTATTTTTCGATCTCGCTGACGATCTACGACTGCACTTTCTGGCTGCCAAGCATCATTCGCTCCATGGGCGGGCTGGGCGACTTCGAGATTGGTCTTTTCAATTCCATTCCTTGGATCATTTCCGTCGTGGCCATGTACCTGTTCGCCAGTCTGGCGTCCCGCTTCAAATGGCAGCAGGCCTGGGCATCATCGGCTTTCATCATTGCAGCCATTGGGCTGTTCGCCTCGACGATGGGGGGGACGGTGTTTGCTTTTCTGGCTATCTGCTTCGCCGCTATCGGATTCAAGGCAGCGTCATCACTGTTCTGGCCGATCCCCCAGTCTTATCTGGATGCACGTATCTCGGCGGCAGTCATCGCACTGATCAATTCGGTAGGTAGCCTGGGCGGTTTCGTTGCGCCTGCCACGTTTGGCTTTCTGGAGGAACGAACCGGCTCGATTGAGGGCGGCCTCATTGGTCTTGCCACGGTCTCCTTGATTGCCGGCATCTTGGTCTTCATGACCAAGACGAGAAGAGGTCCTAGCGACGGTATCAAAGCCAAGGTGGCCGCTGTGCCTGCTTGAGTAAAGGACGGGCCTGCCGGGCAGCCCCGGAGGCCCTCTCTAGTTTTCAGGAGTTCTATCATGAAGATCAAACACATCCGTGTAACCCCGATTGCCTTCAAGGATGCGCCGCTGCTTAACGCCAGTGGTATCCATGAGCCTTATGCGCTGCGTTCGATCATTGAGGTCGAGAGTGATAACGGTTTTATAGGCTTGGGCGAAAGCTACGGTGATGCACCGGTGCTTAGCGTGCTGCAGGCCATGCAGGAAAGCCTGCTCGGCCTTGATCCTTTCGATCTCAATGGCTTGCGCGCCCAGGTCATCCAGACAGTGGCCCGTCTTCAACCGGGTGCCAATCCCGGAGCAGAGTTGGCGCCGGGTTCACACCCCAGTAAACAAGTGGCAAATGCGTATTCGGCGTTCGAGGTTGCCTTTCTGGACCTACAAGCCCGTTCGATAGGGGTGCCCTTGGTAGATCTTCTGGGCGGCGCCGTACGTCGGGAGGTCCCCTTCAGCGCCTACCTGTTTCTAAAATATGCCGAGCATATTCAGTCACCCTATAAGCCAGACCGGTGGGGAGAGGCGATCAGTCCGGAGCAGGTAGTCGCCCAGGCGCGTACCATGATCGAGGAAAACGGATTCCAAAGCATCAAGCTTAAGGCGGGAACCCTGCTGGGCCCCGAGCATGAGGTTGCCTGTATGAAAGCGCTCAAGCAGGCTTTTCCTGGCATACCTCTGCGCATCGATCCAAACGGCAACTGGTCACTCGAGACTTCGATTCGCATGGCGGAGCTGTTAGGCGATGATCTCCAATACTATGAAGATCCGTGTCCAGGCCTTGAAGGGATGGCTGAGCTGCATCGGCGCACAGGCCTTCCACTGGCGACCAACATGGTCGTGACAGATTTTGATGAGTTCCGCCGCAGCATCGCGCTGAACAGCGTACAGATTGTGCTGGCGGACCATCACTATTGGGGTGGCCTGCGTGATACCCAGATCCTTTCCCGTATGTGTGAAACCTTTGGGTTGGGCGTTTCGATGCATTCCAACTCGCACTTGGGCATCAGTCTTATGGCAATGACGCATGTAGCGGCTGCTGTACCTAATCTCTCCTATGCTTGCGACACACATTATCCTTGGCAGGAGGCCGATGAAGAAGTTATCAAAGGTGGCAAGCTACCGATTCGCAATGGGTGCGTTGCGATTACAGACGCGCCCGGACTGGGCGTTGAGCTGGATTATGACCAGCTGGCCAAACTCAACGACCAATATCTTACCTGCGGTATTCGCCAACGTGATGACGTCCGGCAAATGCAGAAATATGACCCCGACTGGAAAGCATTAAAGCCTCGGTTCTAAGAGCCGCTAACAAAACC
>NZ_DEYV01000021.1:0-37382 GCF_002364655.1 Pseudomonas sp. UBA3149 | reverse complement strand
GGGTTTTGTTAGCGGCTCTAAGTCATACTCCAACGCATGGGCTTGCGCTGCAGCAGTAGATATCAAAACTGCCAATAAAGAGCGACGAAATAAAGTCCTGTTCATAACTACATCCTGATGAAATGATTAGGTATTAAAAAAGCTCAGCCACAGGGCAATGCAGCAATACAAGCGGGAGGAAAAATAAAAAGCGGGGAAAACCAGAGGAGAAACAGAAGAGCAAGCGTCACAAAGGTACTTGCACAAGAATACGGAGGGCTTCCGGCAAAACTAGACAGACTATACGCGGCGGGAGGCATGAGCCTGAATACTTTGACTGCACTCAAACCCCTGTTTCCTCATCCATGACATACAAGCGTTTTAAAGCTATTTTCATCCGTGAAATTTTCCGGCGCCGTTGTATCTATTCAGATAGATATCAGCATTTTATGCAGAAACTTGAGGCAGAGTTACCTGACTTGGACAAGCGGTTCTATTCATGGAGCGGAACAGCCTTGCTGGCATTTATAGACAGGACAACAGCATGTCATGATCACCGATCAGCACCGCATTAAGCCGGCTCTCAAAGGACCGCAGCCCCAGACTATCGCCCATACCATAATAAGAGACGTACGTTAGCGACAGAGATCGAAACGCCGACTGGTAACACACCTTCCGAGCCACGGAGATTACCGTGTACCTGAAAAATGTCAGCACGCTGGAGAACGCGGCAGCTATGGACAACCACTCCTCGACCCGGAACACGCAGTATTATGACTGACGCCTAGATGACATCTAGCCTTGATGAGGTCGAGCGAATCCGACTATAGGCCTTTGTGCTGAGCGGGCTTATACAGTCGTACCTCACTATATCGCTATAGAAAGCTGTACTGCTTCTGATAAACCGGTAGTGGCTCGATAGGTAGCCATGCCCCTGGAACATAAGGTGTATCGGGTTATTTGATATCCGTGATATCAGGCCGTTTTGGCGTGGATAACGGCGTATGCAGACACAAGGTTATCCATATAGTTACTTTTATTCTTTAAAAGGGAATTTTTTAAATTATAGACTTTACATCTATTATATGCATGCAAATCCTTTGGAATAAATTTAAGCTCCACCTATTGAGGAAATGCCAAACTTAGAGAAAATTAAAGACATTACAAAATCAGATTTTACATAAACCACCTTCTCAATTTAAAAAAGCTGAATATCTAAGCTCTAGCCTCGACAAACAATCTAAAGCCATATCCTTTTCATCATTAAATTCCTTTACATATGTTAATGCAGCCACTTCCACAGCTCTTACAAATTCAGAGACAGAAATTGAAGAGCTTTCCACATCACCTATAAAGAAAGACACTTCATTAAATTTTGATGGCTCATCCCAGTCTTGATCAAGTAGATAAAAGAGACCTTCCCTAACATAAAAACCGAATCCCCTCGACGCATCGCTTAAAAAGCCAGCAAAACTTATTTTTCTTTCAACGATAGCTGATGAAAGCAAGTAAAAAAAATCTCCATAAAATACGCCCCAACAATTCAGCTCAGACTCAACTTTTTCTAGCCAATTAAAACTCATAAATTACTCCTTTCTTTGACCCGAGCGATATAGCCCTATGACCGTCGCCGGGACGACATCAGCCTAGATGAGGTTGAGCGGATCCCGCTGAGCTAGTGACTTAAGACTTACCATATAAGTTGGCAAATACTTTATTTATATCTTTATTAGGTATCAACTGATCTTTAGAAAAGTCCAGTGCATTAGACACAACAACTATACCTCTCAAGGAAGCAGGGATATTTGAAATATATGCCATTCTTGTAGGAATCAAATACCTGAAATAGTCTCCCATTTCAGTTGAACCATTGTAACCAACAGGATAGTCTTCGCCAGGACTATCCCCTTCAACCGCATGATAAATATAAAAGCCTTTTTTATATGGAACGTCATATTCTCTAATAACTGGGAACTGAGGGTCGGGCTTTTCATTTATAAGGCTTTGTATTTCTCTTTTATTTGAGCAGCTTCGATAAGTGCCTGCAGAATAACAATCTAGAATTGTTTCCCCCTCAATATCATATTGAAACTCACTGTAAGCAGTGGATTCTTCCCACATAAATTCGCTGAATTCATCAAGCTTTTCTTCTACGCCTTCTAAATCAAGAAGAAGCCGAGGAATATCACCCCAACAGTTATTTACCATAACTGAAATATAGCCATTTTTATCGGCGGCGAACCATGTCACAATACTACCGAATCCTGGCTTCCAATTTTTATTTAAAGTACCCATTTACAATTACTTACCTAAACTTGGCGAATAGCGAAACTTATACAAACCGTTTTATTCGAAAAACAGCTGTCATCCCAATAAAGCCATGACTGCTATGGCAAAAACCAAGCATAGTGTTGATCCTCTACAGGTCTCGCCTTATAAAGGTACGTTACGCTTCCAACCCATGAGGACGACCATGAAACGAATGACAGGGATAGCCATGACGCTGGCACTGGTAAGCAGCCTAGCGCAAGGTGCCTTTGCCGCCGATGGGGATGAGCCCATCAAGGCGTTGGGTATTGGATCCAAGACCTGCCGTGACTTGCTCAGTACCTGGAGCGCTGATAAGCCGTATGCCAGTGAGTGGGTGTCAGGTTATTTCACCTTCTTCAATGAGTCCACTCGCAGTGGGATCAAGAATATTTCAGAAGGCATGGACGATGGCCTGCGCATGCAGTGGATCAGTGATTATTGCCGCAAACGTCCGATCGATACGCTTCAGGATGCCACCGAGGCGCTGGGCAAGGAACTGGTGGATTACCGCCAGCGCATGAACCAGTAAGCCGCCCTCCTCATGAGGCGCTCTGGCGGGTGCTTCATGGGTAAAACTGCTTGACTCGCCAGCAGCATCAGCCGACGCTCAACGTTTTCCTTTTTCTGGAGCCATCATGTCGGCCTCTGTTGAGCATCTTGCCCCGGCTGCAGTTTTCCGTCATTTCGCAGCACTTTCCGCTATTCCCCGCCCCTCTTTCCACGAGCAGGCTGTTGCCGATCATTTGATGGCATTTGCTGATCGCCATGGCTTGCAGGCCGAGCGCGATGCCTTGGATAACGTCATTATCCGCAAGCCAGGTAGCGCTGGTTATGAAGATGCGCCTGTAACCATCCTGCAGGGGCATACCGATATGGTGTGCGAGAAGAACGAAGGCAACCCCATCGACTTCAACCGCGACCCTATCTCGCTGCGTATTGAAGGCGACCTGCTCAAGGCTGATGGCACTACCCTGGGCGCCGATAACGGCATTGCCGTGGCGTTCATGCTGGCATTGCTGGAAAGCCGCGACATTCCGCACCCTCCACTAGAGGCTATTTTCACGTCCCAGGAAGAGGTAGGCCTCAGAGGGGCCTCGAAACTTGATACATCCAGCCTGAAGGGCCGCTTGTTTCTTAATATCGATAGCGAAGAAGAGGGCCTGCTATTTACCAGCTGCTCGGGTGGCAATCGCAGCGATATGCGTCTTCCGATCCAGTGGAGCGACGTTCCTGCCGGCTCAAGAGCCATGAAGCTGCACGTACGCGGCCTTAAAGGGGGACATTCAGGCCTGGATATTCATACGCCACGTGGTAATGCGATTCTGTTATTGGGGCGCATCCTGAGTGATCTGCTGGCAAGACACGATGTCCGCGTTGCGCATGTGCAGGGAGGCTCAGGCAAGAGCAATGCGATACCCCGCCGCGCTGAAGTCACGCTGCTTATCTCTCCAGACAGCCTTGATGCTTTCGATGCTACCTTGAAGACATGGTACGAACGGCTTTCACAGGAATACGTGACGGCCGACCCCGGCCTTGAACTCGCACTAGAAGCCGCGTCCATGCCGGAGCGCTGCTTTGCCAAAACCACGACCACGGCCCTTAGTGAGGCCTTGATCCTGATGCCCCAAGGTGTCCAACGCATGAGCCCGGACATAGCCGGCCTTGTAGAAACCTCTACCAATCTGGGCACCCTGGACATCGTAGGCGACGAAATCAGCTTTGGCAGCGCCAGCCGCAGTTCGCAGCCTTCGCAAATGGAGGCGACCGTTGCCAAGCTCGAAGCCCTGGCACGTGTGATCGGTGCACGCTTCGAACTGCATGATGGTTATCCTGCCTGGCCCTTCCGGCCGGAATCCCCGTTACGCGACCTGTTTGTTGAACGTTTCACCGCTCAATATGGCCGTGCTCCTGAAGTGGCAGGAATCCATGCGGGACTGGAGTGCGGTGTGTTCAGCGCCAAGCTGCAGGATGTTGATATGATCTCGTTCGGCCCGGACATCCGTAACGCACACTCGCCCGATGAATGCTTGAGCATTTCGTCTACCGAGCGTACATGGACGCTTTTCCTTGATCTGGTGGCGCATATCAAGCCGGGCTTCAAGGTTTCCTGACGCCCGTTGAGCCTGACCGCTCGTCATGGTGTCTGGCCTATTGCAGGCACCATGACATATATCAATACCTCCGCCTCGCAACCTTATTAGGCTACAGCCATCGATTCGTGCCTTTGCGGCGATATCAGCGCGGTAGTCTATGCTGCTAGCAAGCCCTCCGCCGAGGGGCGCTGTTATCGATAACACTAGCCTGATGACAACAGGGCCGCCTTTTGCAGCGGCCTGAGAATACGGTAGGAAGCCTTATGAGCCAGCCTTTATCACCTGAAACCATTGCTATTATCAAATCGACGGCGCCTGTCATTCAGGAGCATGGCGTTGCCATTACGACCCGCATGTACGAGCGTCTGTTTGTCGATCCAGAGATAAAGGCACTGTTCGACGAAGCCGCCCACAAGTCAGGCGAACAACCCAGGCGCCTGGCTGCCGCCATCCTGGCCTTTGCCAAGAATGTGGACCATCTGGAAGCGATTCAGGGTGCGGTGGACAAAATCTGCGCACGACATGTAGCCACACACGTCAAGGCCGAACACTACCCTGCAGTTGCCAATGCCCTGCTTCCAGCCATCAAGGATGTACTGGGTGATGCGGCCACTGACGAGATCCTGAATGCCTGGGGCGAAGCCTATTGGTTCCTGGCAGATATCATGATCAACCGTGAGAAAACGCTGTACGGCGAAGCCTGCTAACAGGCAGGCTCCAGCAAAAGGCCCGCGCTTGGCGGGCCTTTATTTTAGTGGACGTGCGGGCTCATATCGTCCGGGCCGTGACTTGCTATCTCTGTAACAGGAGGCTCAGCCAACAGGTGGGTCCCTACGCTTGCATCTAAAACCTCATGCTCCATGGTCTTTTCCTCTTCGCTCAACTGCTTGGCAGAGACAGGATTTTCCCTTCGTAGTTGATCAAGCTCATGAATAATGGGATCGAGCTGTGTACGAGGGTTACGGAACCAGTCCACTGACCAGATTCGGCGGATCCTCCAGCCCAATTGCTCCAGGACGCTTTGACGCAACCGATCCCGGTCCCGCGCGGACTTGGCTGAGTGGTAAGCCGCCCCATCACATTCAATTCCCATCAGATAACGTCCTGGCTGCTCAGGATCACGCACGGCCAGATCGATGAAAAAGCCTGCCACACCAACCTGCGGCTCGCAGGTGTAGCCGTGGCGGGACAAGGCGTCCATGACGGCAATCTCAAAGTCGCTGTCCGGGGCGCGTGCGGTTTCTTCCACGCGCGGCAGATACCCCGTCTCGGCATAGTGCAGGAAGTTACGCAGCGCGTGTACGCCACGACTCGACGTACCGGTAACGAGTACATCCGATGCCGTGAACGACGTGAAAATGTGCATACGCTTCTTGGAGCGGGTGAACAAGACGTTCAGCCGTCGCCAACCCGAGTCGCTGTTGATCGGGCCAAAGCGCTGGGGCACCTTGCCACCGGCCTCCATGGGGCCGTAGGTGAACGAGATGAAAATGACGTCTCGCTCATCCCCCTGCACGTTTTCCAGGTTCTTGATGAACAGCGGCTCGGCCAGTCCCGCATTACGCTCCCAGGCAAGCTGAAGCTCCGGGTTCTGCTTGGCGCGCAGCTCCAGCAGACGTTCGATTTGGTCAGACTGCTTGACGTTCATCGCAACCACGCCCAGGGACTCCTGTGGGCGATTGAGCAGGTGATGCTCAATCGCTGCCACAACTGCCTCGGCTTCCTCTACGTTGCGCTGCTCGACGAAACGGCCGTTGCCGATACGCTCAAACTTGACGCCAAACTCAGCCGACTCGCGATGCGGTGAGGGATAGACCACCAGGTTACCGTCATAGAAGGCCGCGTTGGAAAACGCAATCAGGCTTTCATGCCGCGAGCGGTAGTGCCAGCGCAGGCGGCGCAGCCGGAACAAGGGCATGGCCGCATCCAGGATACTTTCGGAATCCTGAGCGAGGGACAGGTCTTCATCTTCTGCGTCGTCTCCCGTTCCCTGGCGTGCAAAGAAGTTGGTGGGCGGCAGCTGTTTCGGATCACCGACGACCACGAGCTGACGACCGCGGGCAATGCTGCCCAAGGACTCTTCGGGACGCATCTGCGAGGCTTCGTCCATTACCACCAGATCAAACTCCACTTCGCCCGCGGGCAGGTATTGCGCTACCGCCATCGGACTCATCATGAAGCAGGGCTTGAGTGCCTGCAGTGCTTTGACGGCACGCTGCATGAGACTGCGAATCGGCTGATGGCTGCGCTGTTTGCTGGCTTCGTGCTCCAGCAGGGCCAGCTCGGTGCGCTCCTTCACCTTGCCGGAGTTGTTGCCGGCAGGCACTTCTACCTGATCGATGTCGTACGCCACCTCCTCGCGCTGAATCTGTTTGAGCGCCTGGTCGATTTCGGCAAAGCGCGCTCGAATAGCCTCCTGTTCCTTACCGGAAAACTGCCCCAGCGCTGGGTTATCCTCCAGAATCTGGCAGGCCCAGCGGTCCAGCAAGCCCAGCAGGCAGCCGTCGGCGCATTGATCTGCAGTCAGTCGCTGCCGCTCAATGGCCACAACGGTAGACTCGAAACCAAGATCAGCCAGCCGGCTACGCAGTCGACGGTATTCGAACCAGTGATCGAGCAGGTCTTCACGTTCGGACGCCCGGCGCAAACGTGCTTCCAGCGCCTCGAATGTCGGCTCCGTAACGACCTGCCACCACTCGTCAGGCTCGATTTCTCCTCGCACCAGAAAGGCGTCCAGACGGTCCTCCCAGGCTGCCATGGCCTGCTGAATGACCGCAGCCTGCTCTTGCCACTCCTGGATCAGGCGTTCGGCGCCGTCCGCGTCCTCCTCGGCCAGACGTGCCATCAGGTCACGCCCAACAGACAACGCCAGCAATGGTCGGGCAAGCTCGACGGTATGACGCCAGGTGTTGAGGGTGGCGCGGGCGCTTGAGGCTTGCTCCAGGGTCGGTAGCTCGCGGCCTTCCAGCACAGCCGCAAGCTGCTGATCCTGACGCAGCTGGGTAGCGCTTTGCTGCCATGCCTCCAGGGTTTTGATCTGTGCCTGCAACCCATTGAGCGTTGGATTCTGCTCCCGAACATAGGGCAGCATCGCCTTGAGCGCCCCACCCACGCTCTTGAGCAGGCGGACCAGCACACCTTCAGCGGCCAGCAGCGGCTGTGTGCGCAGATCATGAGCATCAAAGGTAAACAGGGTTTCGAGGTCCTGCCTTAAATCCTCTACTTCTCCTAGATAGGCCAGCAGTGTATCGGCCTCACCCTGTAACGCGGCGATGTCCGCAGCGTCTGCCTTGGTCAGGTAATCCGCAATCCATATCTTGGCACCAAAGCCGCGCCCGCAGGTTTCACGGACCTGACGATACCAAGCGCGCAGACGTAAGAGATCATCAACTTCTGTTTCTAGCCCTTTGAACAGTGGCCCCAGCTTTTGGGCATAGCCGGTATTCTGCGCCAGCGCCGTGCTTTCACGCTGAAACGCGACGGCCTCCACCAGCGCGTCGATGCCTTCGCCCAGCTTCACACCGGGCCGTATCAGCGTCAGCAGTTCTGCCTTGGCCGCTCGCCACTCGCCCTTGAACCAGCGCAGCAGAGACGCATCGGACAGCACGCGATGCAGATCCTCCAGACGCTGGCTATCGGGCAGGCGGCTGAACGAAAACACCTTGGACAGATGCTCACGCTGACGGCGCAGTTCGGGCAGCTGATCCGCGAGCTTGGAGAGTAGGATATCGAGCGCCTCGTCTTCATAGCTTCGCTGACGCGCCTCGACCAATTCGGCCGGCAGTGCCTGCGCCAGGAGAAGCAACGTACCCAGCTGCTCCAGTCCCTCCCGGTCGCTTATCCACTCGCCTGCCGCGCCCTGCTCTTGCAGGTGTTGCACGGCTGTATTGACCTGAGCAGCTGCCTGCATCAGATCGCGGGTTCGCTTCATGAGGTCCAGCGCCTGTGACAGGTCCAGCTCTCCTTCCACATGCAACCGTAGCGCAGCGCAAGCCCGGTTAAGCAGCTGGCAGATATCGGCGGAACGAATGGCGTCAGGCTTGAAACGGCGCGCTAGGGCCTCCTGCCCCTTGAGCAAGGCATCGAACCGGTCCAGCCAGTCACCCAATGCTGTACAGGACGATTCATCCAGCAAGGGCAGCAATGTCCAATCCTCGTCGCCTTGCGGGAGGATCAACGCGGGAAGTCGCTCCGCCAGATCAGCCAGTGCCTGGGGCGTGAACTGCGCGAGCGCCGGTGCCCCCATCCGTTCGGCCAGTGGAGCCCTGAGCGCAGCAAAGCGGGTCAGCGCTTGCCGGGCATGCTCAAGCGACGACATAAGGCCTTCCCGCTCGGTGCCGGTCAAACGGGTGAGGCGGCAGCCAAACCAGGGATGGGTTTCCAGCCGTCCCGGCTCGCCAGCTTCCTGCGCAGTCTTGCGGTAGTAGGTGGCGTAAAAGTTGGCTTGCTCTTCCAGCTGCACACGCGAAACAGGCAAGTCATACACAGGATGCAGTTCGGAAGGCGCCACGGGCAGGCTCTCACGCAAACGGGTCGCCTGCATGAGAATCTGATGCGCCGTCATGCCAACCTGCTCGTAGGGAGCGTGCAATTGCTCGACATAGCGGTTGAGCTGTCGCTTCAGACGTTCATAGTGCTCGATCTGAGCCTGTCGCTCCTTGGGCGAACGAAAGGTACCCCGTTTCTGGATTCGCTGGCGGATACTCGAGATCACCGCCTGCTTCTGGCTTTTATGGCTGTGCAGCTCCAGGCAGAAATCACCCAGCCCTGCCCGCTCCAGACGATTCTTGACTACTTCCAGCGCTGCGCGCTTTTCTGCCACAAACAGCACCTTCTTACCCTGAGCCATGGCCGCCGCGATCATATTGGTAATGGTCTGGGACTTGCCGGTACCAGGGGGCCCTTCGATGACCAGGTTTTCACCCCGGATGACATCCACCAGCGCACTATGTTGGGAGCTGTCCGCATCGTCGATCAGCGGATAATGCTCGTGCACCTCGGGCAGTTCATCAATTGCGTATTCAGCACTGAATCCAGCCTCGGCCAGAGGCTCCTTTTCATCCACCGAGGCGCCTGTCAGGCGCTGTACCAGCGGATGCGTCCCCAGCTGCCCTTCGCTCCAGCGCTCCGAATCAAGATCCAGATACATCATCAGCTTGCCGAATTCGAACAGGCCGAGCGAGGCAAACCGGCGCACCTGCCAGGTAGGCTTGGCCCTGAGGATCGTATCCTGTACCAGACGGAAATAGGCCTCGGGCGTTAGCTCTTCGGTGATGGAGGGCAACGCAATTCCAAAGTCCAGTTGCAACTTTTCCCTGAGCGACAGATTGGTCAGGATATCTTCGCCGGTGTACTGGATACGGTATTCGAAGGTCGCGGTTTCCGCGTTGAGCCTGCCTTTTTCCAGCTGCACGGGCACAAGCATGAGCGGCGCCAGACGCGTACTGTTGCTACCGGCTACAGATTCGTCCCACTCCAGAAAGCCAATGGCCAGATACAGGATATTCGCACCGCTTTCTTCCAGCGCGACCCGTGACTGGGCATGCAGAATCTGCAGGCGCGCCTCGAGTTCGGGCGGAAAATAAAGGCTCTGAATGGACTCATCCGAGTGCTTGCGCTCCCGGATCTCCTCCAGCACGGGAGGCTCTTCGATCAGGCCCCCTTCGTTTTCAAGCCGCAGAAGGCTGTCATCCACGACAGGCGCCTCGGCCAGTATCGGCATGGGAAGTTCATAGCTGGAAGCCATGCCCAATACAGCAGCCCACTCTTCTGCGGCAGGTAGTTTTTTGACTTCGCGCATTTGCCCCGTACAGGGGTCTTTTTCCAGAAAGCCATGCTGGAGCAGCAACGTTTGCGTAGGCTCAGGCACGGCCGCAAAGCGCATCGAGCGCTCGGAAAGCAGCATCTCGAACAACTGGTCCGGAAGCTCGTCGATCACGCGAACGAAACGCTTGCTCCGCGCATGGGAAAAATTGAGCAGCCGGTTACGGGCGCTGAGATCGAGCAGACGGCTTCGCAGCCGCTCGAGATTGGAGAGATGGCTGACGGATGAGCCTGTAGTGTCGTCCACGAACAACGTCCTCAAAACAGCAGACCGACAGCCAGGCTGCCGGTATTCAAATCAACGGTCATCAATAGATAAGTCAGTCTGTCGGTGAAAAGATGAAGAACAGAAAACACTGACCGTAATGGCGAGCGCCATACACTGTGCGCTTTAAAGCGCCTTGATCCGCAATGTATCGATACACATCAGATACTGTACATAAATACACCTGAAAAGCACGCGATATCCGGAAAAGTTCTGCTTAAAGCATGGCAATTTCTTGGGACATGGCCGGACATGGCCTTATCCGTGTAGCCTAACAATGCATTTCTGCCTGCAACAAAGCCGCAGAGCGGCGCCAACAAGCCCTGTGCATATCACCGGTGCATAACGACTGCCATGAATAACCCGTCTGCTACCCGATTCGAATCCCTTCGCCTTGCCAACGGCCTGACCATCATTCTGGGACAGGTGCCTCGACTCAAACGGGCCTCGGCCGCCATTCGGGTCGCCGCAGGAAGTCATGATGTGGATAGCGCATGGCCCGGGCTGGCACATTTCCTTGAGCACCTTCTTTTCCTGGGCACACAGGCCTATCCCGCCGATGAAGGCCTGATGGCTTACGTGCAACGCCATGCCGGGCAGGTCAATGCCAGTACACGGGATCGCACCACGGACTTTTTTTTCGAGGTGCCACCTGCCGCGCTGGAAGGCGGAGTTGCCCGTCTGTGTGACATGCTCGTCCACCCGCGTCTTGCCTACGAAGATCAACGCCGCGAGCGCGAGGTCATCCATGCCGAGTTTATTGCCTGGTCAAGGGATACCCGCACGCACCGCCTGACGTGGCAGATGCACCCGTTGTCGCGCCGCCATCCTGTCACAGCATTCCATGCGGGCAACCGCTACAGCCTGCTCGTGCCCAACCTGCGTTTTCAAGCAGCACTGAAAGGCTTCCACGAGCGCTTCTATCAAGCCGGACAGATGACGCTGGTCTTGGTCGGACCACAGCCCCTGGATGAACTACGCCAGCTGGCAGACCGTTACGGCGCTAGCTTCAATGCGGGGGCGCGTATCGAGCCATTATCGCCCCCTGCGCTTCTTCCTCCAGAACGCATCGCACCAATAGAGCCTCCGGATACAGAGACGCTCAGTTTGCTGTTCGCCTTGGAAGACCTGCCCGCTGATAGTCGTGAAGCCATTGATTGTCTGTTCCTCTGGACGCACGCCGAACATACCGGCGGCCTGATAAGCACCTTGCGAAAGAAAGGATGGATCAAGACGCTGACGCTGGAGCCGCTCTATCACTTCAGGCAGCAGGCGGTACTCGCTGTTGAAATAGCCTTGACCGAAGCAGGCATTAAAGCGTCATCACAGATAGCTCATGCCTTTTTCGACTGGCTGACGTTCCTGGAACGCCAGCCTGATCTGACTGAGCTACAGGCGGAATACACGCGCCTCGCGCAGCGAACACGTGCAACCAGCGCCGCATTGCCACTGGCCCGGTCACTTCTCGAAGACGGGTTGAAAGCACCGGGCCTATCAAGCGCTGGCGTGACTGCCTTGCGTCACCTGTTCGAGCAATTGAAGTCTGAACACAATTTGCTTCTTGCTCCAGGCGCATGCGAGCGTCAGCAAGCGCCAGCCCTGAACTGGACGCTTCCACCGCTCAACCCGTTCCTCGTGCCTGCACAGATCGAGACGGGAGCAGATTCCGTTTCGCTACCCGCCCTTCAGAGTATCCAGGAAGCGGCTGCCGGCCTGGGTGAAGGTGCACTGTATATCCGCTGGCACTTTCTGGAACCGGCCGCTTATCAACCGGCTCTCGTCCGCACACTCAACCACGCACTGCAAGCTATCGTCCATCAGGCACGCCAGGCAGGTGTTGAGGCTTCCCTCAGCACGCTTGGCCAGCAATGGCAGCTTAGGCTGACCGGCTTGAGTGAGGCGATTCCGGCTGTACTCAATGCGCTCATCCCTATCCTCCATAGGCCCAGCCACGAAGCCTGGCAAGCCTTCAGCCAGCCGCCCGCTGAGCCGAACAGCATGCCTATCAGGCAGCTCATAAGCCGACTCACCGATCTGATGGCGGAGCCTCCTCAAACCCAGACGGATCAGGCAGGTCAGGAAATGAAAGGCCCCGCCCAGCTTGCTGGACAATGGTCTGTTGCACAGTGGGATAGCTTGTCTATCGGCTTTTCGGAGATGGAGCTGAACTCGCTTCGCCATTGCTTGCTGGACTTGCCCGGAGTACCTGCACAGCGCCCCCCAGTCCCGCCGAGCCGTAGTGGTCGATGGTGGCACACCGTTCCCGGGCACTCGTCTGAACATGCCGTTCTGCTGGCCTGTCCGGCACCGCCCCATGACCTCCGGCAGGAGGCCGCCTGGCGGTTCCTTGGCCATCTCGTGCAACCGCGCTTTTACCAGCGCATGCGTGTGGAGCTGCAGCTGGGGTATGCGGTATTTTCCAGTGTTCGTCAGATCGCAGGACGGTCAACGCTCGTGTTTGGCATCCAGTCTCCAACGGTGACGACCGCAGACATCCTTAATCATATCGAGGCGTTTCTTGCCCGGTTGCCGACCGAAATCGCTGCACTGACCCATGAGCCATTCGGGCAGCAGCAAAAGGTCCTTGCCGATCAGTTCCTACCTAGTGCACTCGACACCCGCCAGCTGGGTGAAGAGCTATGGAGCGCCCATCAGGGAGGTTATCCGCTGACCTATCTCGATGATCTTCGCAAAGCGATCCTGGCTTTGCACCCTGACGACCTTCAGCACGCCTTGCATGCCTTACACAGCGCCTACCACGGCTGGACCTGTTTAGCCAACCATGTCTCGACAGAAACACATTGGCGAACCCTGTAACTATACGTCGCACCATATCAGGGTAAACTAGCTTAAGTGCGTTTCAGGATGTGTTTATCCTGAACGTATGCAAGGTATTTTGTACTAAGTAAATCGGACCTTTCCGATATCACTTTGAGGGGTATTCATTATGTGGACTAAACCTGCTTATACCGATCTGCGCATTGGCTTCGAAGTCACCATGTACTTCGCTAACCGTTGATTGCGTGATCCAGCGCCCCGGTTATCCGGGGCGTTCCTTTTCTAGCCACCTTAGAAGTGGGTCATGCCTACCGCGAGGCCTGTTCGGCGCAGCCGGACCGCCAACAGGTGCTTCTCCTGAATGTCCCTCGCCGCTCGTGACAAGTTCTAAGTTGGCCGCATTTCATAGATAAATCATGTATATCCAGATTCTTGGCTCCGCTGCAGGCGGCGGCTTTCCCCAGTGGAACTGCAACTGTCCCAACTGCCGTGGTGTTCGTGACGGCAGTCTTCGTGCGCAAGCTCGCACCCAGTCGTCCATAGCCCTGTCCGATGACGGCGTAAATTGGGTGCTGTGCAACGCCTCACCGGATATCCGCGCGCAGCTGCAGAGTTTCGCCCCCATGCAGCCGGGCCGTGCGCTACGGGATACCGGCATCGGCGCGATCATTCTGCTCGATAGCCAGATCGACCACACTACCGGCCTGCTCAGCCTGCGCGAGGGCTGCCCCCACGAGGTCTGGTGTACCGATATGGTTCATCAGGATCTCACGACTGGCTTCCCGTTGTTCAACATGCTGGAACACTGGAACGGTGGCCTGCGCTGGAACCGTATCGAGCTGGAAGACAGCTTCGTTATTCCGGCATGCCCGAGCCTGCGCTTCACGCCTCTACCGCTGCGTAGCGCTGCACCGCCCTATTCGCCGCACCGCTTCGATCCGCATCCCGGTGACAATATCGGGCTGATCGTTGAAGACCTGCTTACGGGCGGCAAGCTGTTCTATGCGCCAGGCCTGGGTCAGGTGGATAACGCCCTGCTGGCCAAAATGGCCGAAGCCGACTGTCTGCTGGTCGATGGAACCCTATGGGAAGATGATGAAATGCAACGCCGTGGCGTTGGCACCCGCACCGGCCGAGAGATGGGCCATCTGGCTCAGAACGGCCCCGGCGGCATGCTTGAGGTCCTCGACCAGCTAACCTCGCCACGCAAGGTGCTTATCCACATCAACAACACCAATCCGATCTTGGATGAAGACTCGCCCGAACGCGCAGAAGTCGAGCGACGCGGCGTCGAAGTCGCCTGGGATGGCATGAGCATCGAGCTGTGATCCGCGTGCATCCGGTCATTTTATCTACCGAGGAGGCCAGACATGCCACACGCCCTCACTCCTGAAGAGTTCGAACAGGCCCTGCGCGCCAAGGGCGCGTATTACCATATTCATCATCCCTATCACGTCGCCATGTATGAGGGTTGTGCAACACGCGAGCAGATTCAGGGCTGGGTGGCCAACCGCTTCTACTATCAGGTAAACATTCCTCTAAAAGACGCCGCCATCATGGCGAACTGTCCGGACCGCGAGATTCGCCGCGAGTGGGTTCAGCGTATTTTTGACCATGACGGTGCTCCTGGAACGGAAGGTGGAATCGAGGCTTGGCTACGCCTGGCTGAAGCAACAGGACTCGACCGTGAGCAGGTTCTTTCGCAAGAACTGGTACTCCCTGGCGTACGCTTCGCGGTAGACGCCTACGTCAACTTTGCGCGCCGCGCCTCCTGGCAGGAAGCAGCCAGTAGCTCGTTGACCGAACTTTTTGCTCCGCAGATTCACCAATCGCGTCTGGATAGCTGGCCCCAGCATTACCCTTGGATCGACCCAGCCGGCTATGAATACTTTCGCACACGCCTTGGTCAGGCACGCCGCGATGTGGAGCATGGCCTGCACATCACCCTCCAGCACTACACCACTTATGATGCCCAGCAGCGCATGCTTGAAATCCTGCAATTCAAGCTCGATATCCTCTGGAGCATGCTGGATGCCATGAGCATGGCCTACGAGCTGAAACGGCCGCCCTACCACACCGTAACCGACCAGCGCGTCTGGCATAAAGGAATTCAACTATGAGCTTTGATCGTACCCAGGTGCCGCGCTGGCGCCCGGGCTATCGCTTTCAATTCGAGCCTGCACAAAACGGTTTCGTCCTGCTCTATCCGGAAGGCATGATCAAACTGAACGAAAGTGCTGGCGCCATTGGCGAGCTTATCGACGGTCAGCGTGACGTGGCCGCCATCATTGATGCGTTGAACGAACGCTTCCCAGGCGTCCCGGAACTCGGTGACGATGTGGAGCAGTTCATGGAGGTTGCTCGTGCAGAGCACTGGATCCAACTCGGCTAACCTGCCTGAGCAGCCTGCGGTAGGACTGCCCTTGTGGCTCCTTGCAGAACTGACCTACCGCTGTCCCCTGCAGTGCCCCTACTGCTCCAATCCCCTGGACTTTGCGGCTCAAGGCAAGGAGCTGACCACCGAACAGTGGTTCACCGTCATGCAGCAGGCCCGGCAGATGGGCGCAGCACAGCTGGGCTTTTCCGGTGGCGAGCCTCTGGTACGCCAGGATCTGGCCGAACTGATCGGCGAGGCTCGCCGGCTGGGGTACTACATCAACCTGATCACCTCCGGCATCGGCCTTACCGAGCAGAAGATCGCTACCTTTCGCGACGCCGGGCTCGATCATATTCAGATCAGCTTTCAGGCCAGCGACGAAGAGGTAAACAACCTGCTCGCCGGTTCCAAAAAGGCCTTTGCCCAGAAGCTGGAGATGGCCCGCGCGGTAAAAGCCCATGGCTACCCCATGGTGCTCAACTTTGTCACGCATCGGCACAATATCGATAAGATCGACCGTATTATCGAGCTGTGTATCGCCCTGGAAGCGGATTTCGTCGAGCTTGCGACGTGCCAGTTCTATGGTTGGGCGCAGCTCAATCGGGTCGGCCTGTTACCCACTAAAGAGCAACTGGTACGCGCCGAACGCATCACCAACGAATACCGCGCCAAGCTCGAAGCCGAAGGCCATCCCTGCAAGCTGATCTTCGTGACGCCGGACTATTATGAAGAACGTCCCAAGGCCTGCATGAACGGTTGGGGCAGTATCTTCCTTACCGTCACGCCGGATGGCACCGCATTGCCCTGCCACGGCGCTCGCCAGCTGCCGATCCAGTTTCCGAATGTGAAGGATCATAGCCTTCAGCACATCTGGTATGACTCCTTTGGCTTCAATCATTTCCGCGGTTATGACTGGATGCCAGAACCCTGCCGCAGCTGCGATGAAAAGGAAAAGGATTTTGGTGGCTGCCGCTGCCAAGCCTTCATGCTGACCGGCGATGCGGCCAACGCCGATCCGGTCTGCAGCAAGTCCCCACATCACGACGTGATCCTCAACGCCCGTACCGAGGCCGAACAGGCCACTCAGACCATCGAGCAGCTGAGCTTTCGTAACGAGCGGAACTCCAGGCTTATCGCCAAAGCCTGAGTCTTACATAGCAACGGAGAAGCACCATGGCTTACCAGCACCCTGCTTCTACAGACACAGACGGCACCTTTACCGCTCAACAGGCCGTCGCGGCAGGCATCGATTTTGCCGAGCTACAGGCATCGGCACTGGGGCTTTTCTGGAATCAGTATGATCCTGCTGACGGCGCCTGCCGTCTATGGCGCTGGCATGATGGCAAACCGCACTGCCTGACGCCGGATGGCTACAGTGCACGCAGCCGCGTTTATGAGTACGGAGGCGGCGCGTTCTGCCTGACCGAGTCAGAGGCCGTCTTCGTCAACGACTCGGATCAACAGCTTTACCGTCAACCACTCGATGGCAGCCAACCTGTGGCATTGACCCAGGGTAAACGCCGCTATGGTGATTTGCACTATGCAGCCAACCTCATCATGGCGGTGGAAGAAGCCCATGAGGACGAGGCCGTCATTCACCGGCTTGTCGCTATTTCCCTCGCAGACAGCCACCGTCAGGTCTTGGCCGAGGGTGCTGACTTCTACGCCTCGCCTACGTTGAGCCCCAGCGGCAAGCGCCTGGCCTGGATCGAGTGGAGTCGCCCACACCAACCATGGACCTCCACCCACCTCATGTGCGCCGAACGCCTGGACAATGGGCAATGGGAGGCGCCGGTCTGCATTGCAGGCAGCGATCCGGAGTCGATTCAACAGCCCCGTTTTGATGAACAGGACCAGCTCTACTGCCTGTCCGACCGTGACGGCTGGTGGCAACCGTGGGGAGAGTGCACATCAGGTGTCAGCAGACTGACTGCCATCAAGGCCGATCATGCGGCCGCCCCCTTCCAGCTGGGCGGCAGAAGCTGGTACAGCCTGGGCGGCGAGCGTTACATCGCCACTTGGTTCGAAGAAGGCTTCGGCCACCTGGGCAGACGCGAGGCCGATGGTCGAGTGCTGCGCTTCGCGGAAGACTTCACCCGCTTTCGCAGCCTGGCCCTGCATGATGGATACATCTATTGCATTGCCGCAGCGCCCAATCGTCCCTCGTGCATCCTTGAGATCAACGGGCAGAATGGCAACATCGAGATTCTGGCGGGCGGTATTGCGCCATTGCCTAACGAGCGCATCAGTCAACCCAAGGCCCTGCGTTACCCCAGCGGCGATGGCGAAGCGCACGGCTTTTTCTACCCGGCCATGACAGGAGAGGCCAAGCCCCCCCTGGTAGTATTCATTCATGGCGGCCCTACGTCTGCCTGCTATCCCGTCTTCGATCCCCGTATCCAGTACTGGACACAACGCGGCTTTGCCGTTGCCGATCTCAATTACAGAGGCAGCACCGGCTACGGACGGGAGTACCGCAACGCGCTTCACCTGCGCTGGGGTGAGGCCGATGTCGAAGATGCCTGCGCTGTAGTGGATTATCTGGCCGAGCAAGAATTGATCGAACCGGCCCACGCCTTTATCCGAGGTGGCAGCGCAGGTGGCTATACGGCCTTATGCGCGCTGGCGTTCCAGACTGTGTTTTGCGGCGGCGCCAGCCTGTACGGCGTAACGGATCCGGCCGCCCTGGCTCGCGTGACCCACAAATTCGAAGCCGACTATCTGGACTGGCTCATTGGCGACCCCAAGAAGGATCTGGAGCGTTACCGGGCGCGGACGCCTCTCCTGCATGCCGACACGATCGATGTCCCGGTCATCTTCTTCCAGGGTGAGCTGGACGCCGTCGTTGTCCCGGAGCAGACACGGGCCATGCTTCATGCACTCAAAGATCGCGGCATTCGTGCCGAAGGCTATTTCTACCCCAACGAACGCCATGGCTTCAGGCATGCCAAGAACCAGGCCCATGCCCTTGAACACGAATGGCTGTTCTACCGCAGTGTGATCGATCAGAACGCCTGATACAGGCGGCTTTCGGCGTTTCGCTGCCGGAAGCCGCCTCCTTGACGCTTGCAGCACACCAACCGACGACGGTATAAACCACTCGTCTCTTGGACGAGGTCAGGCTCTTGCGCCTAAGTGCCAGTAGCGATACATCTTGCCTCGAGCGTGCCATATTCTTGCACAGGTCACATGAGGAACCCCGCGATGGAACCGCAAGTCCGCCCTGCTCCCACCCTCACCGATTACCTCTACGCCTCCCCTGTCAAAAACGAGCTTGATGAGAGCCTTGATGTTGTCGAACGCCTGTTGACCCGCTCTGAGAACCGAATTGCGGAGTTGATCGAACTGGGCAATATGAGCAGCGACCTCAAGCTGATTCATATCCAGAACATCGAATCGATGATTACGGCCGCCGTGCGGCAGACGGAAGACTCATCCAACCACATGCGAGCTCATGAGGTCATTGAATTCTGTCAGCACCTTCGAGGCACCTTGCGCCCGAGTTGAAGAGGTACGCCTCCCATGTGCCAACCATGCAACATACCGATGTGAGAGTTCGCCCGGTTTTGCAATAAAGTTGGCATCCAGGGCTTCACAGATGAACTTACCCGATATGATTTGGGCGGTTGATTATCCTCTGTGAGAGCCAAGGAATGGACTCCCTGCATAGCCGTACCGCATCTTGTCTTGCTGTTTCCCTGCTGGTGGTTGCCGCCTGGTTTCTAGGACACGAAACCCAGGCGCAACCTTCACCCACGCTTACCACTAACCTGTCTGCCTACCCCAACGCACCTGCTGCACTGCCCAGCTCCGCCACACAGGCCGAACTTTCCGTTCGCCCCTGGAGACCTGCCAGCGCCAATATGCATCAGCGCCCGCAACGCTGGATTTTTTAACGCATATCACACGTTCCTGCAGGTCGTGCCCGGCCTGCAAAGACCTTGTCTTACACAACATCCGCCGCTTCACGTGTCGAATGAGCACGCGTTACGAAATAAAGCACCACGCCGACCCCGAGCAGAATGCCGGCACGCAGCCAGGTCTCCGCGCTCTGCTGACTCAAAAGCACCAGACACGACACGATCGCCAGCAGCGGCACCAGCGTAGGGGTCCGGAAATGCGGCTGATCGACCTTGTCGCGGCGCAGCACCAAAACGGCCACGTTCGTACTCATGAATACAAAAAGCAGTAGGAGCACAACCGTCTCGGCCAGAGCCGACAACGTCCCTGTAACAGTCAACGCCATGGCTACAAGCGTTGTGGCAATAATCGCCACCCAGGGCGTACGCCGACGCGGCAGTACACGCCCCAGCACTGGGGGCAGCAGACCCTCCTCGGCCATGCCATAAGCTAGACGGCTTGCCATGATCATGGTCAGCAATGCGCCATTGGAAACCGCCAGCAAGGCCGCCACGGCAAACAGTTGCGGTGGTATGCCGTAGCCGGTTGCCCGAACCACGTCCAGCAACGGCGCAGAAGACTCCACCAGTTGTGCAGGTGACAAAACGATGGAAGCCGCCAGCCCCACCAGAACATATATTACGCCCGCGATCAGCAGCGCACCGAACAAGGTCCTTGGGTAAATACGTCTTACATCTTTCACTTCTTCGGCAATGTTGGCCGACACTTCAAACCCTACAAACGAATAGAAGGCGAGCAGCGCAGCGCCCAATACCGCCAGCGGTGGAGAAGTCCCCTCGGCAAATTGAAGAACCCGCGCCGGCTCACCCTGCCCATGACTTACATACAACACGGCCAGAATAACGACCAATAAAAGCCCCGACAGCTCGATCAGCGTCATGACCAGATTGGCATTAAGCGATTCCTTGATCCCACGCGCATTAAGCAGAGCCACTAGCGTTAAAAAGACCAGTGCTGTCATCGTGGGCGAAACGTGAATAAACGCCCCGAGATAATCACCCGCAAAGGCCAGGGAAAGGCCGGCAGCACTCGTGACACCGGCAGCCAACATCGAAAAACCCACTAGAAAGGACACAAGGGGATGCTTGAAGGCCCGTGCAGCAAACACCGCAGCACCTCCAGCTTTTGGATATTTGGTGACGAGCTCTGCATACGAGGCCGCCGTCAACATAGCAAATCCCATTGCCACTACCAGAGGCACCCAGATGGCTCCGCCTACCTCACCTGCAATCTTCCCCGCCAGTGCATACACCCCGGCCCCAAGCACATCCCCGAGGATGAATAACAGCAGCAAAGGACCTGTAATCGCGCGGCGCAGTTTTGTATCGGGCTCGGGTGAAGACGTCGACATATGTAATCTTCCTATGAATGTCAGGCTCTGACAGGTGAATTGGCAAGTCCGGGTCAGAACAGGACATTCACTGCACGCCGCTGTAACCCTTCCGTCTAACCAAGCCTCTACTGGCAATACGTGTTGAAGCTTCATTCATCGACCGCATGACGTTGCTGTCGGTTCGATATCCTGTCGATATATCCATTAGGACGCTATTGGTTTTCGGAACCAAGTAGGGATGAGCGTTATCAGCTTAGTAACGTCAAACAGACCTCATCCAACTTGTTATCTATTAGTGGAGAACGCACATGTCAGCTTCCAAGGTTGCCCTGGTCGTTGGGGCAAGCGGCATCATCGGTAATGCCGTTGTTGAAACTCTGGCCGAAAATCCTGAATGGCGGGTCCGCGCCGTCCGTCGTACCTTCGTACCGAACGTTGAAACCATTGATCTTGATCTGACTGACGCCAACGCTACGGCCCAGGCGCTGAGCCAGGCGGGGGATACAACTCATGTCTTTTATGCAGCGTTACGCCCTGATAGCAGCCTGGCCAAGGAAGCCGACATTAATGGCGCCATGCTGCGCAATGTACTGGACGGCCTGAAGTCTGCCGGCGCTAAGCTCCAACGTGTCGTTCACTACCAGGGGGCCAAGGTTTACGGCGTGCACCTGGGTCCAACAGCGGCGCCTTTTTATGAGGACGACCCGCGCCACCTCTCGCCTAATTTTTATTACACCCAGGAAGACCTGCTACGCGAGCGCGCCGCCCAGGGAGAATTCGAGTGGTCTATTCTGCGTCCTGATGTGGTGGTGGGTGATATTGCAGGCAATCCCATGAACATCGCGCTGGTCATCGGGGCCTTTGCAGCCCTGAGTAAACAAGCCGGTGTGCCCTTGCGCTTCCCGGGCTCGATGAAAGCCTACCGTGGGGTCTTGGCTCAGCTGACCGATGCACACTGGCTGGCACGAGCCAGTGTATGGGCGGCGCTGGACCCGGCCGCTCGCAACGAAGCGTTCAACCTGGTCGGCGAGCCGTTCCGCTGGGAGCGGCTCTGGCACAAGATTGGTGAAGCTCTGGATATGGACGTCGCCGATCCGCAGCCTTTCTCACTGGCAACACAGATGCCGAGCAAGGCTGACGACTGGCAAAAACTGGCTGAGCAGCACCAGCTGGAATCCGTACCGTATGAGAAGCTTGTAGGCTGGAAGTTTGGCGATTTTGTCTTCAACACCGAGTTCGACATGATCTCGGATATGGGCAAGATTCGTCGTGCAGGCTTTACAGAAGCGGTCAGCACCGAAGACTGCCTGATAGGCGCAATCAAGCGCCTACAGGAAAAGAAATATATACCTTGAGTCATAGGTCTCGCCCAGGGCTCTCCTTGGGCGAGCCTCCCTTGCTACTGAGCCGAGGCGTGCATTGCCTTGTCCGGTGAAGTCCGCAATGCTGGTGACAAAGACTGAACTGCTTTCCAGGCAGCCTGCTGCAACTCTCCTGCGTTCGCCTTTTCCAGCCGCTTGGACTCTGCTGCACTAGGCTGGGGCGGCATCTGACCGTAGATCAGCGAATAAAACACCGAAGCGCCTATGTACGAGCCGGTGAAGGAAGGATGGCTACCGTCAGGCAGGAACAGCGACGGTTGAGGCTTTTCCGCCAAAGCAGTCTGCCAGGCCTGCCCCACTGGCGCCAACAGCGCACCCAGCTCATTGGCCAGTGTCGTGTACGCCTTATCCAGCTTGGCCTGCATCGCCGGGTCGTTCTGGCGAGCCCACGTCAGGTACAGGATTGTCTTGGCACCGTTCTTTTTGACCTCAGCATCGATCAGCCGGGCATACTTGTACATGAAGTCTGGATTCTTGACCGGCAACATGCTGTGCTCCTGCAAGACGACGTAGTCCCACTTCTGCTCCTGCAACGCCTGCTGAACGTCCTTTTTCGTCCAATGCTGCTCAAGCGATGCGCCCGAGAAAGCCAGTGTCTTGGTCTCGATCGGGCGGGCCTGCTTGCCTTGCCTGGACATCTCACTCAGTACGGCTGGCAAGTCATTGACATAGGTATAGCTGTTACCTACAAACAGAATTCTAATTGGATCCGACTGGCTCTGCTGAGCCTGAGCATATGCCGCACCTGCCAGAAACATAAGGAAGAGCATCGTGATCTGTCGAATGCTGATTCGCATGCGTGTCCTCTCTGCGCATTAAAAATGAAACGCCTCGAGGCAACCGATGCCACCGAGGCCTTCACTCTGACAGGCATTACCCTGCTTTTGTTAGCCTGTAACCGTGCGTTACCTCGCACAACACAAACGTTTATGAAAGCAGGCATGTTTTTAAGTCCCTCAACAGGTGAGTAAAAACGCTCGTCAAGCGTGCCGTTTAAATAAACTATTTTTAATTCAAAAACAAAAAGAGATGCCTTGAACAAGTATGCAAGGCACCTCTTTTGATCAGAAAATATCAAATAAAATTAAATCAACAATTACATCTGACAATCAAATAGATTAAATAACCCTATTAGTTATCATTACAACCAGAGCCCGAAACCTGATACTCCATTACATGAACTTTGTCATTATGGTCTTCATATGTCATGCGTACAGGACGGACACCACAGAAACTGGTGATATCGGGACTGTCGATGACACGTTTGATATCCAGGTGGTCTGAATACGTGTAATGCTCGACAACAGGCGTGCTGGCGGCATCGGAGGGGATTTGGTCAGCTAATACGGAACTGCTGGCAAGGACAAGGGCAGCTACAATCAAACCTTTCATTTTCATCTCGCTTCCAACTATAAAGTTACCTTCTCCCTGATAAACAAGCAGGCGAATACCTACTTATAAACAGGTCCGGGGTTTGTTCTTTAATTATCGGAACGGGGCAGCACAGGGAGATGACGTAATGATTACAGAAAATTCATTGTAGATATAATGCCCAGTGGACAAATGAATATTGCCTAATAAGTAACGAATAGTCTTTAAGTACCAATACCGTTTAAACACCCTTTCAAATTGAGAAACAGTTCATTCTTTAAAGGTGCTAAAGGGCAATTTGGGGCAAGCTCATGAAGCCCTAGTCGTCCTTGACCGGACATACACGGGAGTCGCCGTTGCCTCTCTGCTGACTGATAGCCGCAACGGCACCCTTGCTCTAACCTTTTGACTTGCGTGGATCGGCGCTACGAGGATAGGTACGCTCCTCCTCAAGGGTGCCATCCACCTTGTGAATTTTGACTGACGCCGTCTTTCCCTCAAAAAACTCATGCATCTGCTCTACGAGCTGCGCCTTAGTCTCAGCGCTTTTGGAGGCACGGGCTGCGCCTTCCTTTTTCAGCTCCCAGCCCTTGTCGCCTTTAGTGACGTGATAGTTATCCATTGCTTTCTCCTGGTCTAGAAATACGCCTTTAGAAGACGCTCCTGTTAAGGACTGCTACGGCCTGAACAAAGTTTGCTTAACACACTGCCATTATCGGACCTAAACGAAAGCGCCTTTCCAGGCGCTTTTACCAATGCAGTCGCTCATTCATAAAAAAACGTTAGTTTTTAAGCAATTAAATGAAAAAGAGGGGTTGACACAGGGCTTTGGAGAAAGAATAATGCGCGCCTCGGATGGCTACGTAGCTCAGCTGGTTAGAGCATAGCATTCATAATGCTGGGGTCCGGGGTTCAAGTCCCTGCGTAGCCACCACCTATTTTTAGGGTCTAGCTTCGGCTAGACCCTTTTTTATTGTCTGCGAAAAATTTCCATAAAAAAGCCCGCTACATTGCGGGCCTTTTTAAGCCTTTGCCACTTAAGCGCCTGTAGCTCCTACTGCACGCAGGTTAGCTACAGGCCTGGCCTTTACCGCCCGCAAATCCTTGAGGAACTTGTCACGCCAGGAGGCCAGATCATTCTTGCGGATAATCCGCATCATGTCCTCATAGCGATCCTTACGCTCCTGTAGCGGCATACTAATGGCGCGATCAAGGGCTTCGGCCATGCCCACCACATCGTAAGGGTTAACAATAAGCGCCGAGTTGAGCTCACGGGCTGCCCCTGCAAAACGCGAGAGTACCAATACGCCAGGATCTTCTGGATCCTGCGCAGCCACATATTCTTTGGCTACCAGATTCATACCATCTCGCAGCGGCGTTACCAGACCAATATCAGCAGAGCGGAACAGCCCCATGACGGTACGGCGGTCATAGCTCTTGTTCAGATAACGAATCGGTGTCCAATCCAGCTCGGAGAAGCGACCATTGATATGGCCCGCCTGGGACTCAAGCTGTTGACGAATATGCTGATAGGTTTTCACATCGGAGCGAGAAGTCGGTGCGATCTGGACAAACTGCACCCGCTTGCGGTGCTCAGGAAACCGTTCCAGGAGCTTTTCATAAGCGCAAAAGCGCTCCACCAGCCCTTTTGAATAATCAAGACGGTCCACGCTGACAATCGTCTTATAAGGCACACCTTCGATACTGCGCGAGATGAAGTTACGGCGTGCGCGGTAGGATTCGGCTTGCTTGATAATATCGTCCGGTACAGTACCGATCGGATAGACCTCGGCACGGAAGTTATGGCCATACGCCGTAAGGCTGCCATCGCTCTCCAGCACGCCACGAACTTCGCGTGTAATGTAATCCTGGAATGCCAGCTTGTCCGTTTCCGTCTGAAAGCCCACCACATCATAGAAGCACAACGTCTTGAGCAGCTCATTGTGCGGCGGAATAGCTGTCAGGATTTCAGGCGCCGGGAACGGTGTGTGCAGGAAGAACCCGATACGGTTGCGGATACCGATCATCTGACAGGCTTCCGCAAAGGGAATCAGGTGGTAATCATGCACCCAAATGATATCGTCAGGCTTTAACAGAGGCTTGAGACGCTCTGCCATGGCTGCGTTGACGCGACGGTAACCATCGTACTCTTCCCGGCTGTAGCGCGAGAGATCGACACGATAGTGAAAAACCGGCCACAGCGTTGCATTGGCAAAGCCGCGGTAATACTGATCATAGTCACGCTTGTTGAGCGCGAAGGTATGATAGGTGATGTTATCGTGTGTCTCGTTCTTGCCGGGCGGCACTTCCTCATTGGAAACATCGCCATTCCAGCCCAGCCAGATACCGCCTGACTGCCGCAATGCGTCGAGCACGCCTACTGCCAATCCTCCCGACGGAGCCTTTCCCGGTTCAATGGGTGCTACACGGTTAGAAACTACCACCAAACGGCTCATCTTCAATCCTCTTGTTCTACGCGTGCGTTACCGGCTTGTTCTGCCAGGCCGCACAGCCAATCGGCCACAGCTTCGACCGACTCCAGTCGTTGCTGCGCCACAGTCGAGCCTTCTCCGATTTTGATGGAAAGGCCTCCCATTTCATTGATGACTTCAAAGCCAGCCTCGTCGGTCAGGTCGTCACCGAGAAAGACAGGGACTCGTCCATCGAAGGGTGCCTCACGCATGAAGGTACGTATCACCGCGCCCTTGCTCGCGCCTTTAGGCTTAAGTTCAAACACGCTTTTGCCGGGCTGCAACGTCAGCTGCTGCGGATAACGCTCAACCAGAGTTTCGGCAATCCGCCGCGCTTCATCTTCCAGCTCAGGCGCCTGACGATAATGCAGCGCAAACGCCATGCCTTTGCTTTCCAGATAGAGCGTAGGATGCGATTCAATGGCAGCGCCAAGCTCTGCGCCTACGCGCGCCAGCAGATCAGCGTCGAGCGCCAGACGATGCATCTGGCCTGAATAATCGCGCCGCTCGGCACCATGAATGCCTCCAGCTGGCAATTGCAACGGCTTGACCAGATGGTCAATATCATCGATTCGGCGTCCAGACACTACCGCGACAGGAATGCCTGCCTGGGTAAGCGTATGAATTGAAGAAAGCGTTTTTTCAGGAATAAAAACCTGCTCCGGGCGGGGCTGTAGGGCAGCAAGCGTTCCGTCCAAGTCGAGAAAAAAAGCGCAGCGCTGAAGAGGTACGGGTAATTCGATCTCTGAATTCATCATGTACGCTCTGACTGTGAATTTTCATCATCGTTCGAAGGGTTTTCGACAACTCCTTGGCAGATCGAGCATAGGCGAACAAAAGGAATCCCGTCGCCTAAATGGGGTCACATCAACATGACCCGACTGTATGGGATAGCCGAATCTCTTGAGGAGACGCTTATGAAAAAGCCTGATATGAACCGAGACCCTCTGCCCATCGACGATAACGAAGACCGCATGGGCGGCATGCAGGAACTGAACTTCAACGATGAGCTATTCCATGGCAAAGACCGAGGCCAGCAGACCGAAGAAGACTACGAAGGCCAGTTCCCCCCGGAGCGCGTCAGTGAAGCGGGCATGACGGAAGGCGAAACAGCCGATCACCACGTCACTCTGGATGACATGACGCCTGAAACCTTGCTGGACGACTCAGGCGCACGTAATCCGAATGAATATGGTGACGCATGGCCTGTCGACAAGGAGCTGACCGTAGTCAGTGACAGGGACATCGGCGGTGGCGTTGGCATGGACGAAGCCGAAATGGGCCGCGTCCTGCCGTTGGATGGTGAAAAATGGGACGGCAACCCGGACGAAGTCAACGAGGCCGACCAGAGCCGTGCCGAGAACTCAGCCGACCTGGATGCAACCGACCTTGATATTGAGCAGCCTGCTGATGATTTTGATCTGAACGAGAAGAAGCCAGGACATTAAGTCCTGGCTTAGTCCAGCAGCGTGCACGCCATGACCAGGGCATCTTCTCGCCCGCCGGCGGCAGGATAGTAATCCCGACGACGGCCTATTTCATTGAAACCATAGCGTTCATAGAGTCGATAGGCCGCTTGGTTACTTTCGCGAACTTCAAGAAAGCACTCTCTGGCATCAGCCAGGCGAGCCTGCTTCATAAGATGATCCAGGAGCTGGTAACCCAGGCCTTTACCCTGGCTTTCCGGCTTCACGGTGATGTTCAACAGATGGGCCTCATCCAGAATGACATTGATCACACCGTGTCCCACTTGCTGCTCACCTTCAAACATTACCCAGCAGTTGTAGGACTTAAGGCCGTCCAGAAAAATACCGCGTGTCCATGGGTGACTAAAGGCAGCATATTCAATCTTGAGAACAGCATTGAGATCGGCTTCGGTCATCGGCCGAAAATGAATGGAATCGCTCATCTAACATCTGTCCAACGGGGGCGGATACGCTGCATGGCACGCCATACATCAGCTTTTAGGCGGGGTTGCTCCATGAGGGCTTCAAGCCCCGGAATGACCCAGGCAGAACCGAGACTATCCAGTCGGATTTCCTGGCATTCGATTTTCACATCATCGCTTGAAACAAAGCGAGCGGCGGCGCTACCTACCAACCAGAGGCAATCGCAGGTTTCGGTTTCCAGTTGAGAGGCCACAACACTCTGCACAAAGGTTCGCGCTTCGGCAGGCCCCTGATCAAGCGCTGCATTGGCCAGTAACGGCCAGCGAATAGGCTCACCCAATGATTGAGGGCTGTCAGGCAGACTAGCCGCATGCAGCATGTTTCTGAGGAGTACATAGGCAGGATCGCGTCCTGCCAGGGAAGCGCCTGCCGGTAGATCAACCAGCAGAAGGCAAGATCCGGCTCGCAGTAATTGCAGGGAAAAGCGAGGCGGCGCTTCTCGCTTGATCGGCTCAGGACGAGATTCAGACTCAGGCGGCGTGGCGACCTTGGCCGAAGAAACAGTAGGACGCTCCGGCCGAACCAGCTTTGCAGCCGGCGCCTCCACCTTGGGTGCTGGCCGAGCGACAGCCGGTGCTGGCTCCTCGGGCAAGGCAGTTGGATCGACATATGCCAGCAATTCCGGACGGGAAGGTGCAGCAAAAGGCAGCGTCGTTCGTGGCAGCCAGACGTCTATCTGCATGGCGCGCAGATACGCGCGGCGCCGATCTTCGGCCATCATTGGCAGCATTCCATCAGCAACAAAAAATTCATACGGCTCATCATAGATCAGCGCCGCAGCGGACGCTGTAAAAAGACCAATTATCGCGCGCCTTGCTACCTGACGGAAAGGCCAAAGCGTACTCATTACGCAAACTGGCCGACCACATGTCAAAGCTGATCCTTTAGCCTAGGGCCATACAGTACAATTGACTCTTTTGTGCAAACGGCCCCGTCATGATCGATCCCAAGCGCGTTCTCCGCGCACTTGCCGAACACTGGGCGCAGCTGGACCCACTGTGCGAGCACTTCGACAGCGGCACGCTGAGCCTTGTAGAACTCCGCACCCGGCTTGGAGCCCAGCTACCTGACAGCACGCCAGCCGATATCACGGCACTACTCGATGCGTGGATCCGCTTGGATATTTTGGTCCCGGTTGCCAAGAGCCCCAACCGTTTCGAGCTTAACGCACAGATTCATGATTTCCTGGCCTACCTGCGTCGCGAACACCGCCTGGGGCTGTGCCTTGAAATCGAAGCCTACCTGCGCCACTTGGAACGGCTTGCCGCTCATATCCAGGACGCTTTCGAAGCACGGGACAGCAATGAGCTGGCTCGACAGCTGCGCCTTTTGGACATGCGTGTACGGGACGTTCTGAAAAAGCTGAGCAACGACGAACATGCCCTTGTAGGGGTCGCCGAGCGGGCCAAGACCAGTGATCGTCAGATCCCGTTGCGGCAGCGTTACGCCGAAGTCCTGGCCACCTGGGACGAATATGTCGAACCCATGATTCAGCTCGTCTCGGCCGATGGCATCTTCGAGAAAGGCGTCAATCGGGTCGAGCACGTCTTGTTACGCCTGATGGGTGAGCAACATCGCCTGGGAAAGCTGGTCGATGATGATCTGCTGCTGCGCACCCATGCCCGAATTCTTGAAATGCAGACGACGGCCCAACTCTCGCTGCGCCGTGCACGTGAGCTGCTACTGCCGCTACGTGAAGAAGCCCGCCGCCACAATGCCATTACTCGTGGCGCGGCCCTGGCGTTGGCCGCTATACGCCGTAAAGGTCTGGATGCCGTTCCGCAGACAGCTATTCCCCTCTTCAGTCGCCCCCAGAGCGTCTTCCTGGGTACAGCCTCTCAGGTGGAAAGCTATGTATACGCCCTGGCACGCTTCGAGCCCAAGCCAGCGCAATTCCCCAAGGCAAGCGAGTCACGCAAGGAAACCACGAAGCCCAAGGCACCTCGTACCGCCCGTGAAATGCTGGATCGCTGCGAAAATGCCCTGCCTATGCCGGACCTCATGATCTGGCTACTCGAACAGGAGCCTGAAGGCGCCACCGACGAGCTCCTGTACTGGTTCTCTCGTCTCTCCCGCGACAGCCGCTTCCAGCGCGAGCGTCTGCCGCGCCGTGATTACGATACTGCCGAGCACCAGGTCAGCCTGTGCTCTTTCGCCCTCTCCGCCCGAGATACTGCGAGCACCACCCATGCACATTGATTTAACTGAACTCTCCTTGCTTGCGCCGATTTTCCGCGAGCTGCTCAAGGGCTTTCATATCAGCCGCCGCGAGCCCGAGCTATACGCACAACTGTCCAACCTTCAGGATGCCTATCGAACCCTCTTCAAGGCGCTGGGCTTCGAGCTTGTTTGCGATACACGTGGTTTTTATTACTTCGTGCCTGAACAAATGGGCGCCCAGGTAAACAAGACGGCCCAGCGCTTGGCGCTGTTCACATTCATCATGGTCGAGCATCTGGCGGATCAGGGTCGTGATCCGCTCAGCGTTCTGGATGGCGGCAGCTTAGGTCGTGACGAACTGCCGGCCCTGCTGGAAAAGTACCGAGACCTGTTCCTGCAGGCTGAAGTACAAACGCAAGATGAGCTGGAGGAAAAAATCCTGCGCCGCCTGACCCAGCTTGGCTTTGCTTCGGAAGACAACGGTATCTACCGCTTCCTGCCGCCCATGCACCGCTTTTTGGACGTCTGCCTGGCAGTTCAGCAGGACCGGGATCTGGCCGCCACGCTCCACAGTGATCTGCCCTTGCCCGCCCCCGAATTGCTTGATGACGATATCGACGCCTTGACGACACTTGATGAGGAGGACGAGCTGGCCCGAGCCGTCGCAGAAGAACGCGCTTACCAGGAGACCGACGCATGAGCCTGACCCGTTACGGCATCCGCCGCTTTGCCCTGCTCAATACAGCGGGTTACAGCCTGGGGCTTTTTCCGCTTGAACATCCGCTGTCAGTCTACGGCGCCAACAACCTGGGCAAAAGCGCCTCAATCAATGCGCTTCAGTTTCCTATCCTGGCGCGCATGTCTGACATGAGCTTTGGCAAGTACAACCTCGAGCAATCACGCAAGTTTTACTTCGCTACCGACACCAGTTACATCCTGGTAGAGCTTTCTCTGCCCCACGGCCCCCATGTGATTGGTGTAGTAGGCCGAGGACCGGGAGGCGGTTTTGGCCACCAGTTTTTTGCTTACGCCGGCGAGCTGGATCTGGCTCACTACCAGAAAAACGGCACCTGCCTAAGGCAACGCGAGCTGTTCAAGAATCTGGAGCGAGAAGGCATCAAGGCTTACGAGGTCAAACCCGAGGAGCTAAGGCGTCTTCTGGTTGGCGGCCATACCTCCATTCCTCTGGACCTGACGCTGATCCCTCTGCGCTCCACCAGTGAACAAAGCCTCAAGACCTTCCGGGCCTTGTTTATCAACCTGCTCCACATGCGTGAAATCACGGCGGCCAAGCTCAAGCAGTTATTCCTCGATGCCTTCGAACACAGCCTGCGCTCCGGCAGCGTCGACTATATCGCCGCCACTGAGGAAGCCTTCCGTGACGTACGTCGTATGGAACAGGACTATCAGGCTCTGGTCGCAGCCGGCCCGCTGGTAGAGGCGCTGGCCAACGGTGTCCAGCAACGCGAACGGCTGCGCGGTAAACTGCACCGCCTTTCGCCGCTGCTGGATGCACTTCTCGGTGCGTGGCAAACCTATTCGGAAGATCGCCGCGATGAGCTGGTCAGCCAGGCCGAACACTTGCGCAGCGAACAGGATCGCCTGCAGAACACTCAGCGTAACAGCACCCAGGAAATGATGCGTCTGGAACGCCAGCTCAGCGAGATCCAGCGTTGGCTGGGTGAGATGGCCGTCCTGAAGAACCGCTTTGCCCTGGTTGAATCTGCCGCTCAGCTCGAGCAGAACCTCATGGCTGCCAAAGACGCGCATGATGAGCTGGCCGGCGCCCTATCCCAGTCAAGACAGTTCAGCAGTGGCGATCTTGATGAGCGTGTCCGTGACCTTGAAAAGCGTCTTAAATCGATCGCTCAGCAATTGGATCACGCGGATAACAACAGCTATGCACGTCTACGTGAGGAGTTTTCGCAGCAGGATGTTGATCGGCTGATGCGCCTGTTCAATGGCGCATTGTTCAGCCTGCCTTTGGGCGAACAGGGCGTCCGTCTGGATGATACCCAGTGGATGAAGACACTTACTACTGTACTGGATGGCTTCAACGGGGATCGCTTCGAGGCTCCAGGCCTCTCAATAAACCTTTCACCCATTGAGCCTCCAACCTTGCAGGCGTTGGCTGACCGCGTTGCACTACGCGACCAGCGTGATCGTCTGGAACGCGAACTCAAGCAGCTCAAGACCCAGCAAGCCGTTGCCGCTGATCGCGTCTTGAGCAAGGCGCAGTCCGATAAGCTCTATCAGGAAGTACTGGATGCTCAAAAAGCTCTGGAAGACTTCCGTCGCTATCAAACCCTTGCTGCCCAGGAGGCTGAAAAACTCGAGCAGCTGGCTCAACTCGAAGCCTCCCAGGACGAGCTCAAGCGTTCAAGCGATGCATTTACTGAACGTGTTCAGCAGGTTTCCGTAAAGCTTCAGCTGATCGCACGCCAACTGGCCGATCTGGAAGCCAAGCAACGTACCCTGGACGACTCTCTGCGTCGCCGGCAGCTTCTTCCTAGCGATCTTCCCCAGGGAATTCCCTTCATGGAATCAGTAGATGACTCGCTGGATAACCTGCTGCCCCTGCTTAACGACTATCAAGACACCTGGCAAGCCTTGCAGCGTATCGATACACAAATCGACGCCCTCTATGCCCAGGTTCGCCTCAAAGGAGTCGCCAAGTTTGACAACGAAGACGACCCGGAGCGCCGACTGACCCTACTCGTCAATGCCTACGCCCATCGCCAGGACGAAGCACTGACGCTGGCCAAGGCTCGCCGTGCCGCTGTGACCGATATTGCCCGTACGCTACGCAACATCCGTAACGACTACGACAACCTGGAGCACCAGCTGGGACTCTTCAACCGAGAAATCAACCGCCGTCAGGTTTCGAACCTGGAAAGCTTTCGCATTGTTCTCGCGCCAAACAAGGACGCGCTCAAGCACATCGATCAGATCATTCACAGCGCAGGCCAATATGAAGAGGGCGAAACGCTTTCTGTTTTCGATCTTACCCAAAGCGCCGAGCAGGACGCCAAGAACGAAGAGGCCAAGGAATATCTTGCTCGCCTGGTTGCAGCCAACCATAACCAGCTGGGCCTGAAAGATTTGTTCGAACTGGCCTTTGAAATTACCAAGGTCGGTGGCCAACCGATCATTCATACCGATATTGACGGTGCAGCCTCAAACGGCACGACCATGACCATCAAGGCACTGACCAACATGTACCTGCTCCTGCACTTGATGGATCGTGAACAGGCCAGCCGCATACGTCTGCCCTACTATCTCGACGAAGCCGCGGACATTGACGAACGTAATCAGATGGCCCTGATCGAGACGAGCCGCCAGCTAGGCTTCGTACCTATCTTGGCTAGCGTAAAGCCTCAGGTAGCCGCCCACGTGGCGATAGACCTTGAGGGCGGCAGCAGTCCGAATGGTATTTATATCGATGAGGATGACTGGAAATACATTCATCGCAAGGAAGAATCGGTCGCGCCTCTAATAATGGAGACGCTTGAAGAGGAACAGGCTTAGGCCTGTTCCTCTCAATTTTCGTTACCCAATTTGATCTTCGGCGACCAGTCCTGCCACTCAGGCTCTACTTCATCAAACAGAACAAACGTCTGGCCTGGCAGGGCATGTTTACCCATATCCTGTTCAGGCGTAGCAAAGGAAATTCCGCCTTCCAGAAGAGCCTCAAACGAATTGCTGCGTAGCTTCACACCCCTGAACAGGCTGGCATCCACCGCAACACCACTCGCATTCCAGAACCGCGTTCCGGCATATATTAAAGGGGCATAACGTGGCTCGATCAGAATATGTACCAGTACACGGTTGGCCTCGCTACTCAACTCCAGGCGCGTAACCTTGCCTACCGGTATTTCCTTATAGCTCACCTCAACGCCTGGCTTAAGCGAACCACGTCGAGAAGCGCTGAGGACCAGATGCAGCCCCGGCTCTTTGTCCAACGTGTTAAGTGGCTCGGGTAAAACGTCAAAACGGGTCTTGGCGACACCTGCATGAGCAGCTGGTGAGACTTCGATATAGCGTCCGGTTACCAGCGTACCAAGATTCTCCGTTCTCAAGAGCCCCAGTTCGGGCTTTACCACCCAGAATTGAGCACCCAAGCTGGCAATACGGTCTTCCGCCTCGGTCACGCGAACCTTGACCCTTACACTGGCCAAGTCATCTGCCAGCTCGACATCTTCTACCTGCCCCACCTTCAAACCACGAAAATTAAGCGGAGTTCCAGGCTTCATGCCTTCACCGTTATCCATACGCAGCTCAATCAGTGTGCCTTTACGTATCGCCTCATCCTGATCCTTGAACAGCGAAAAACGATGTGCATCACCTACACGTTTGGCTTTTAGATCCAGCGTAGAAAATGCAATCCCGCCAGCAATCAACGTTTGCAGCGACTCGCTTTTGACCTGAACACCATTCAGATTACCGGTAAGCGTCACGCCGCTGGCATTCCAAAAGCGAGTCGAAGAGTTGATAAGAGACGCGTATTCAGGCTCGATATGTATACCGATAACAACCCTCTGTTGATCACGAGACAGCTGATAGCTTTGCACGCTTCCCACTTGCATTTGCCGATAGAGAATCGGGCTTCCAATATCAACTGAACTCAAACGATCACTGAACAGAACCAAGTGCAGACCAGGTGCATCTGTGTTCAATGGAGGCGCTTTGGAACGAATCGTGAACTCGCGAGCGGGACGCCCGTGCTTGGCAAACCGCACGGCAAGGTAATTTCCTTTTACCAATGCCTCGATTCCCGTTACGCCTGCCAGTGAAATCGAAGGCTTGACCGTCCAGAACTCACTGCCCGCATTCATGAGCGATTCGGTGCGAGGATCCATCATCAACTCGGCAGTAGCACCGGTATAGTCCTCATTCATGCTCAAGGATTTCATGGTACCTACTTGCACACCATTGAACATGACAGGCGTGCGTCCCGGATTAAGCCCTGCAACATCGCGCACATGCAGAACCACCTTGTAACCCGCCTCGGCAGCCTCATAATCGCTATACAGCTTGAAAGGAGAGCTGTTGGTAGGTGGACTGTCTTCATGGTTTCCAGGCGTGAAGAAGGCAATCCCGCCCGCCGCAAGACTTATGATCGACTCACTATGCACCTTGAAGCCGTCAAGCCCACCGGAAACACTGATACCGCTGGCGTTATAAAAGCGGGTATGTTTGCGGACAAGGTGCGCATATTCTTCACGGACATGAATCTTGACCTCGACAACTCGAGGATCGCTGCCTAGCTGATACCCTTCTACCTGCCCAACTTCCAGCTGCCTGTAATACACAGGGCTACCCTGTATAAGAGAACCTAATCGTTCGGCTTTGAGCGTAAGGTGCAGGCCGGGCAAATTACTGGTTAATGGTGGAGGATCGCGCAATGCCACAAAATCCCGTGCAGCCTCTCCGCCGCCAGGCTGAATTGCAATGTACTGCCCAGAGACAAGGGTTTCCAAGCCGGTTACACCTGCTAACGACACGCGGGGTTTCACCAGCCAGAAACGTGTTTCAGAACGCAGGTATTTCTCGGCATCCTTGTTGATATTAATCGTAGCGATAACTCCCCGGCTATCCTCTGCGACCTTAATATGACTTACCTTACCCAGAGAGATACCTTTATAAAGCACCTCTGTTCGATCAACACTAATACCTTCCCCATCATCAAAGCGGATCGTGGCTTGCGTTCCAGACTCGTTATAAGCCTTCCACCCCAACCAGGCAGCAATGGCCAAGGCAATCAGTGGTAACACCCAAAGGGCAGACCAACGTGAGGCAGGACGTATTACAGGCTGGGGCAAATCACTCATCGTTATCCTCTGAGCAAGTGTGATCCCAGATCAATCGAGGATCAAAAGTCTTTGCAGCAAGCATGGTCAAAATTACTACAGCTGCGAAAGCGATCGCGCCGGGATTGGCATCCACGTTGGCAAAATTACCGAAATTGACCAGGGTTACCAAAATTGCGATTACGAAGATATCAAGCATGGACCAGCGTCCAATCCACTCGATAAAACGGAACAGAAACATGCGCTGCCGAGCGCGCATTGCTCTTTTGCGCTGGACGGAAATCAACAGCCAGGCCAGTCCAATAAGTTTGAATGTAGGGACAATAATGCTGGCGACAAAGACGACTGCAGCAATAGGAATCATTCCGTTGTTAATCAAGTCAATGATGCCAGAGATGATGGTTGACGGTTCGCCCTTGCCAAAATAGCTCACCGTCATGATGGGCAAAAGATTTGCCGGAACATAACAGATAGCAGCGGCAACCAGTAGCGCCCAACTCCTCGATATGCTCTTGGGAACACGGGGATAAAGAGCCGCTCCGCAACGACTGCAAGAGTTGGCAGGCTTGTTTAACTTATGACATTCACGGCATACCCATAGGCCTTGATCAACGGCCCGCATGACCAGACTCCACCTCTATTTCCTGCCATAACTGCTGGGGTGACATAAGCGAGTCCAGCCAGACCTGGATAAGCAGTAGAGCCGTAAAGCAAAACAAACCCACACCCAGACTTAATTCGGCTACATCGCCAACTTTGACCATCGCAACCAGGATGCCTAACAAGTAGATCTCCCACATTCCCCACTCACGAAGATGCTGATAGCACCTTAGCAATAAGATACCTGTTGATCTGATTGAAGGTCGCTTAAGGCTGATAAGGACCAGCAACTGACAAATCAGTTTAATGAGAGGAATAAATAGGCTACACGAGAGCACAAGTGAAGCAATGATCGTCATGTCTGCTTTATAGAGCGCTATGACTGCACTCCAGACAGTGTCATATGTCTGTTGCCCGAACATTTTAAGCTTCATGATGGGCAGGAAATTAGCAGGTATAAAAAGAAGCAAAGCAGTCACGACCAAAGCGAGCCCCTTATCAACCACTCGCCTTTTAAAGTGATAAAGCTCATAGCCGCATCTTGAGCATAATATCTTGTGCTCAGTTTCTACTGCTAGTGTGACCTTTTGCATTAAAAGATCACACTCAGGACAAGCGATCAAAGTATCAGAATCATGTGATGGATGTGGATTAAGAAGATCTGACATCGGCCTAGATTACCTGATAAATATATTCATCAGCCGATCATTCTGGCAGTGATAAGCAGCATATTGGAAGTTTTCCTGCTGCAAAAGCAAAA
>NZ_DEYV01000030.1:0-338302 GCF_002364655.1 Pseudomonas sp. UBA3149 | reverse complement strand
CTTGCAGCAGGCTTCGACCGCTGTTTTGGCCCAGGCCAACCAGCTGCCGAACGCTGTGCTCAAGCTGCTCAACTAATGAGTGTTTGATGCAAGAGAAACGAGGGGATGCGAAAGCATCTCCTCGTTTTCTTGTTTGTGAGGTGATGGCATGGACATGAATGTCAGACTGAACACGGCTTATACCCAAGGCGGAAACGCCAGCAAAGTAAATACAGACTCCAGTGAAACTCAACTATCGAAGGATATGGCTTCGCCTGAGTCTAAAAAAACAAAGCCGGACGGCGAAACACTTGAGCAGGCTGTAAAAAGTATTCAAGAGTTTGTTGACTCGGTGCAGCGAAACCTTGAGTTCTCCATCGACGACAGTACCGGTGCGGTAGTCGTAAAGGTCATTGCCAGGGCAAGTGGTGAACTCATTCGGCAGTTGCCCTCGGAAGAAGCTCTCAAGCTGGCACAGAGCTTAAAGAATGAAAATCCAGCATTGATTCAAGATAAGGTCTAGTGGCTGGCCTGATTAATGCTTAGGCAATGATAACAGTGGCTACACAGTCAAAAGTTTGTTGAGGCGGGACTAATATGGCAGGCACATCAGTTAGCGGTATCGGTACGGGAATTGATACCAAATCTATCGTTACAGCTTTGGTCAATGCTGAAAAAGCACCCAAGCAAAACCAGATTGATACGCAAACCAAGAAGACCCAAACCACGCTTTCGGCTATTGGTAGCCTAAAAAGCGCTTTGGAGACCTTTCAGTCTGCATTGGATAAGCTGAATACAACGTCTTCATTCGTTGGTTTGAGCGCTAAATCATCTGATGAAAAGGTCGCTACCGTTACGTCCAGCAATAGCGCGGTAAATGGCTCTTACAAGCTTAACGTAAGTAATCTGGCCTCCGGCTCCAAAGTGGCGACGCAGGTCATGGCAACTGATGCCACAACTTCGGCTGCCGGTAAGCTGACCATTACTCAAGGCTCGGCCTCGGGTACGGGAACGTCATACGACATCGATATTCCGGCGGGAGCATCGCTTACGGGCGTACGTGACGCTATCAATCAGCAGCTGCAAACCAAAGGCATCACCGCCAACATCTTGAGTGATGCCAATGGTAGCCGTCTGGTATTGAGCTCGACGACTACAGGGTCGGGCACCGACCTGTCCATTTCTACTCAGGACAGCGCCCTGTCTTCCTTTCAGGTAGATGGTACCGCCCAAATCAAGGATGCTAACGGCAACTTGGTGAGCGGTTTTGTAGATGCACGACCCAAGGACGCCAGCTTTACAATTGACGGGTTGGCCATGACTAGCGCCAGCAATACACTGGACAAAACGATTAGTGGCTTGACTGTAAACCTGGTAAGTACCGGCTCTTCTACTGTTGAAGTTTCCACCGACAAGGAAGGGCTTAAAAAATCTGTTCAAACCTTCGTGGATGCATACAATGCTCTGATAAGCACCACGAGTTCTCTGACTAAGGTGTCTTCTACCGTCTCTTCTAGCTCGACCACCACTTCGGCTGCTGCTCTGACTGGTGATGCCACTGTTCGTAGTTTGCTCAGTGATATCCGTAATGAGCTGGTAAATACCCAGAGTTCAAGCTCTACAGGTATTAGCATGTTGTCCCAGCTGGGTATCATGACCAAGCAGGACGGCACGCTTGAGGTCAATAGCACGAAATTAGACAAGGCGCTGACAGAAAACTACTCTGCTGTTTCCGGTTTTTTTACCGGCGATACAGGAATTCTGAAGCGTCTGGATAACAAGGTGGATAGTTATACAGCGTCAAAAGGAATTTTGGATAATAGAAAGACGAGCCTTCAGAGTACTTTGGATAGCTTGTCTGATCAGCAGGATGCTCTAGATTTGCGTATTGAAAACCTTGAGGCTGCACTTAGCGCCAAGTATAACGCTATGGATACATTGGTTGCTCAATTAAATGCTACCAGTACGAGCGTTTTAACTACGCTAAATGCATTGAATAATAGAAAGGATTAATTAGTGTTAAGTATAAAAAACCCGGCTTGCCGGGTTTTTTATTATCTAGATTCAAGATAAGTGAGCTGGCATGTATAGTGCATATCATGCGCTTAGCAGCGTGTCGACTCACATTATTGACGCGCAATGGTATATCTCTTCAGAGGTCATCATGATCAACGGCGAAACGATTGGCTGCGCGATAGTTACCTGCAATCGACCAGACTCTTTCCTGAAACTGTATAAGAGTATTCCTAAGGATAAGATTGATTACTTTATTGTTGTAAACGATGGCGAATACTGTGCCATATTTAACGATATAAAGGTTGATGAGATTATCCATCATGAAACCAGCAAGGGTATTATTGCTTCGAAAAATTATGCATTGTCACGTTTCGTTGAGTATGGAATAGATCATGTTTTTCTGATTGAAGATAATGTCTACGTAACGAAAGATACTGTTTTTGATGAATATGTAAAAGCTTCAAAGATTAGTGGTATAGAACATTTCAATTATAGCCAGCAGGGTGTGGCCAATAAGATAGGCAAGGCTATGGTGCCAAATCCCAAAGCTGTTCTCGGCTACAAGGACATAAGAATTCCCTTGTATGGCAATCTTGTTGGCGCCTTTTCCTACTACTCGAAACGCTGTCTTGAAAGCGTCGGGCTAATGGATAGCCGTTACAAAAGTGCATTGGGCCATGCGGATCACGTCTGTAATATTATCAAGGCTGAATTGCATCCACCTTATCGATACTTTGCTGATATTGAGAATTCATGGCAGTTCTTTGGTGAAGAAAAGCTAGCTCAAGATGACGCTAACGTCCTAGAGAAAGAAAGTCCGAAACAAGACGATGAGGCAGAAGTAAATGTCTTTTCCGAAAAGCATAGCTTTGCTCCGAAAAAAGTGCCGGACGTAGGGTTGATAGGCGCAACGCATGCGATCAAAGCTTTAATGCTGAAAGCAGACCTGATCGGGACGGACGAGGAGTTCTACCGGTCCGTTAAGATTGAGAGAAAAAGCGAGTTTGACAATATTGGAGCTGATGCAGCCTTGAAGTTTTGGCTGTCGCGGAGAGCACCGACTGTATTGTCTTTAAAAGTTGTTGAGAAAAGTCTTCAAGAAAACTCCGGTGGGCCAAGGTTCGGTATTTTTGTTCTTGATCGGGATGGAAATATCAATAAGATAATTGAAACATTGCAGAGCCTAAACGACTGCTTTTATCAGAACTTCGATGTTGCGGTGTTATCGCCTCTGGATCTACCCAAGGATTCCGGTTCTGATGGTTTGCGCTTTATAAGATCAGAGGCTGATTTTATAAATGACGCAAACCGTGAAGTCGTTAATATTCATTGTGATTGGGTTTTAACAGTTCAGGCTGGAGAGATCTTTACGCAGTTCGGCTTGCTGACACTGGCCCAAGAGATAATTACAGTACCTGATTGTCAGGCTGTTTATGCAGATAACCTTTATAAGGAAGCCAATGGTTCGCTTGCTGCAGCTGCGCTGCGACCTGCATTCAGTTTGGATTATTTCTTGAGCTACCCTGAAGTCATGGCAACCCATTGGCTCATGAAAAAAGAGAAATTCATAGAGCTGGGCGGTTTCGATCCTGCGTTTGCTCAAGCCTATGAGTTCGATCTGCTGACGCGCTTTATTGAAAACAATGGTTTAGCAGGTATCGGTCATGTCGATGAGGCACTTCTGAGTATAGAAAAGCCTGCGTTTTGTGCATCGTCTGAAGAGCAAACTATTCTGGCGCGTCATTTAATCGCTCGTGGCTATGAGCACGCTCGTGTTTTGAGCCTAGGCGAGGGTCGTTATCGTGTTATCTATGGCCATGAAGCGCAGCCTCTCGTATCTATCGTAATTGCTGCAAAAACGACCCAGGCCAGTCTGGAGAGATGTCTTGAGAGCTTGCTTTCCAAAACATCCTACACTCGTTTTGAGCTTCTGATTGGGGCTGATGCAAGTTGTCCTGAATCTACGGTTGGCTGGCTAAGTGAGTTGAAAAAACTTGCCCTACCAAGACTTTCTATCACTGTGTATGACGAAAATCTGGATACAACCGTTATCCAGAATCAACTTTGCCGAGAAGCAAAGGGCGACTATGTTCTATTGTTATCACCAGATATAGAAATTACTCAGTCTTCATGGCTGGACGAGATGCTCAATCATGCATTAAGACCAGAAGTAGGAATTGTCGGTGCTAAAGTTCTATTTCCTACCGGATCTGTTCGTCATGCCGGAATGATCCTTGGTTTGCGTGGTCCGGTAGGCGCTGTGCACGTAGGCGAGTCAGCCAGCGCATCCGGCTACATGGAGCGCTTGGTGACTGACCAGAACTATAGTGTGGTCAGTTCGGATTGCATGTTAGTTAGACGCTCTGTCTATGAGCAGGTCGAAGGTCAGGACGAAGTCGTATTCAAGGCTGGTTACGCTGATCTGGATCTTTGCCTCAAGATTAAGACAGAGGGTTATTTGACTGTCTGGACGCCCTATGCGTTATTGACTCAGTGGGGTGGCGATGATAGCCGCAACGAAGACTATGATCGATACAACTCTTTACAAGCTGAGCGGCACGCCTTGTATGAAAGGTGGTTGCCATTATTGGCGCGAGATGCAGCTTATAACCAAAATCTTTCTCTGGATGGTTCCGGCTTCGAGCTGGCTTATGAGAAGGCGCGTGAGTGGAGCAAAATTGGTACAAGCTCTTTGCCAAGACTATTAGTACATCCCTCCGATGCGGGAGGTTGTGGGCATTACCGCCATCGCCAGCCTTTTAGAGCGATGCAGGAGGCCATGCTTGTTGACGGCGCAATTGTTGATAAGGCGATGCTGTCACCCGTAGAGCTTGAGCGGTTTGATCCCGATGTAATTTTATATCAGCGCCAGTTTACACCTCAGGGCATCAATCAGATCGAAGAGGGCCGTTATGCGTTTTCGAAGGCCTTCCGGGTTATTGATATGGATGACTACTATGTGGATGTCCCTAAAAAAAGCATTCACCGAAACGCAATGCCCAAGGATGTGGAAAAACTGATTCAGGTTGTTTTGGATAGGGTTGACCGTTTCGTTGCCTCAACGGCGCCTTTGGCTGACGCATTCTCTAAATATCACCGTGATATACGTGTGATGCCTAACTATTTGCCTGTGGATTGGTGGGGTAACTTAAAGGCAGAACGACGTGTTGGGCCCAAACCACGAGTGGGTTGGATTGGTGGTACCAGCCATACAGGAGATCTGGAGCTTCTTGTTGATGTGCTCAAGGAGCTGGCGGATGAAGTGGATTGGATATTCATGGGTATGTGCCCTGAACTGTTACGCCCTTACATCAAGGAGTTTCACAAGCCTGTATCTATTGAGTCTTACCCGGAAAAAATGGCCAGCCTGAATCTTGATCTGGCATTGGCGCCTTTGGAGCAGAACCGTTTTAACGAATGCAAAACGAATCTGCGCTTGCTGGAGTATGGAGCTTGTGGGTTCCCGGTCATCTGTACTGATATCGTGACCTTCCGTTCTGGCTTGCCCGTAACATTCGTGCAAAACGAGACAAAGGCCTGGGTGGATGCCATCCGCATGCATCTGTCCGATATGGATGCTACGGCCAAGGCGGGTGACGCGCTTCGTGAAGCGGTCCTGAGAGACTGGATGTTGAATGGTAGTCGTCTTGAAGCATGGCGCGATGCGTGGCTACCTGACTGATCATTAGGGTGCTGTTCATGCTGGGCATAAAGAGTGGTCTACCTGCTCTTTATGTCCAGCCATTTACGTTTGCCGATAGCCACCTGGTTCTAGTTGTCAGCAAAAGTTTTCATCTTCTTTTAAAGCTTTCGCGTTCAAGGCCGACATTATCTACATCAAATTTATACGTGAGGAATTTATTCCATGTATACGCAATCGGCCATGCGCCACTATCAGCAGGTCAGCACTCAGGCTCAAGTATTGGAAGCGAGCCCCCATCGTCTCATCCAGATGTTGATGGAGGGCGGCTTGTCGCGGCTCGCGCAGGCTAAAGGTGCCATGAGTCGCGGCCAGATCGCGGAAAAAGGGGTTCTGATTGGCAAGGCCATCGATATCATTGGCGGCCTTCGAGAAGCTTTGGATCCTGAAAAGGGCGGACAGATCGCCAGTAACCTAAACGAACTTTATGTGTACATGACAACCAGTCTGATCGAGGCAAACCGTAAGAACGATATGGCCAAGATTGATGAAGTTGCCAAGCTTCTGCGTACCATCAAAGAGGGTTGGGACGGTATCGCACCCGCAGCCTGAGAGCATTGGAGATCGGGTTATGTCACTGGCAATCAAAAGAATAGACGAGACGCGGGAAGCCTTGGCTGCCGCGCTCGATAATCAAGACTGGGATGCCATAGGGCCGCTGGACTTTGCCTGCCGCCTTTATATAGATGAGGCAATGCAAGAGCTGCCGCGTAATGATTATGCTTTACGTTTAAGTTTGGAGCAGTTACTGGCTTTTTATGGAAAGCTGATATACGCAAGTCGTATGCAACGTAATGAAGTTGCAAAAGAAGCGTCTCGCATGAAGCGTTCTAAGAAAGCGGCCAATGTTTACAAGTTATTTGGCTAAGAATACGACCAGCGGAATAAATTTAAAGTAAGAAAAACACGTCATAAAATTGACTCTGTTCCCACTTTTGACTTTACTAGGGCTATGCCTGTTAGTGGTCTTTGGCGGAAAGGGAATAATTGAAGATGTGGCGTGAAACTAAAATCCTCCTGATAGAAGATGACGCGAAGCGTCGCCACGATCTTGCCGTCATTCTGGCCTTTCTAGGCGAAGAACATGTCGCCTGTACGAGCGCTGATTGGGAGCAGGCTGTCGAGTCGTTTGAAAGTAGTCGAGCAGTACTGTGTGTTTTGCTGGGCCAGATCGACGCGCAGGGGGGGAGCGTCGAGCTGCTAAAAAAGCTGGGAGCGTTTGACGAGGTCCTCCCTATTCTATTGCTAGGTGCCGTCACGTACAGCGACTGGCCGGATGATGTCCGGCGGCGCATCCTGGCGACCTTAGAGGTTCCGGTTAAATACAACCAGCTGCTCGACTCGCTCCATCGCGCTCAGGTCTATCGAGATATGTATGATCAGGCGCGAGACCGCGGACGCCAGCGTGAGCCCAATCTTTTCCGTAGCCTGGTCGGCACCAGCCGCGCCATTCAAGGCGTGCGGAAAATGATGCAGCAAGTCGCGGATACCGAAGCCAGTGTCTTGATTCTCGGTGAGTCAGGTACAGGTAAGGAGGTTGTTGCGCGCAACCTGCATTTCCATTCAAAACGTAAAGACGGCCCTTTTGTTCCAGTAAACTGCGGCGCAATTCCAGCTGAATTGCTGGAAAGTGAGCTGTTCGGTCATGAGAAGGGTGCGTTTACCGGGGCCATTACCAACCGCGCCGGGCGGTTCGAGCTGGCCAACACCGGTACGCTTTTCCTGGACGAGATCGGCGATATGCCACTCAACATGCAGGTCAAGCTGTTACGTGTGTTGCAGGAGCGTACCTACGAGCGTGTGGGCAGTAACAAGACTCAAACAGTCGATGTGCGCATCATTGCAGCAACTCACAAGAATCTTGAGAAGATGATCGAGGATGGGTCCTTCCGTGAGGACTTGTTCTATCGTCTTAACGTTTTTCCAATCGATATGCCGCCCCTGCGGGATCGTGCAGAAGATATTCCGCTGCTCATCAATGAGTTGATTTCCCGTATGGAGCATGAAAAGCGCGGCTCCATCCGCTTTAACTCGGCGGCTATTATGTCGCTGTGCCGGCACAGCTGGCCGGGTAACGTGCGTGAGCTTGCCAACCTGGTTGAGCGACTGGCGATCATGCATCCCTATGGTGTTATCGGTGTAGCTGAGCTGCCACAGAAATTCCGTTACGTAGAAGATGAAAACGACGCAATGACCACATCCTTGCGTGAAGAACTTGAAGAGCGTGAAGCGGTAGCGCTAGCCAGTCTCCCGGGTCCGGCAGCATCCTCTGCACTACTGCCGTCAGAAGGGCTGGATCTCAAGGATTATCTGGCGAATCTTGAGCAAAGCCTTATCCAGCAAGCCCTTGATGATGCTGGCGGTGTGGTCGCTCGGGCAGCCGAGCGCTTGCGTATCAGGCGTACTACTCTGGTCGAAAAGATGCGCAAGTATGGTATGGGTCGCCGTGAGGACGAACTGGCGGATGAGGAATAACGCTTGCCTCTGAGGCGCCTCTACTAACGGCACGCAGCTTGCACACTCTCTGTTTGGTGACGACTTCCTGTCATTAAACAGAGAGTACCGCATGAGTTCATCTGTAACGCCGGTTCCTTCTAATACGCCTTCTACGGATGACGTCAGACGAACACTTGAGCAGGCTAGTGTTCTGTTTGAGCCCATCTCCGATCTGTTCAATGAGCCGTATGGCTGGCTTGAAGATCGTCTATCGGATCTGAAAGGTGAGCTTGCACGCGAAACCGCCCAACGTATTCAGGAGTTGGCAGAGAAGGAGCGGCTGGCTAACCGACTGCAAAGTCTTCTCGATATTCTTCCGGCCGGCATTATCGTTCTGGATGGGCAGGGCGTTGTCTGCGAGGCCAATCCTATTGCAGTCGGTCTACTAGGCGAGCCGCTGGTAGGAACGCTTTGGCGGGACGTTATCGGTCGCTGCTTCGCGCCTCGCAAAGATGATGGGCATGAGGTATCACTCAAAAGTGGTCGTCGGGTGTCATTGGCGACACGCTCGCTGGACGGTGAACCCGGTCAGCTCATCATGCTGAGCGATATGACTGAAACGCGCCGCCTTCAAGAGCAGCTGGCTCGCCATGAGCGCTTATCCTCCATGGGGCGCATGGTTGCTTCGCTTGCGCATCAGATTCGTACACCTTTATCTGCCGCCATGTTGTATGCAGGCCACCTGTCTGAGCGTCCGTTGCCATTCGAGCAGCAGCAACGATTTGCCAGCCGACTCAAAGATCGCCTCCATGAGCTTGAGAACCAGGTTCAGGATATGTTGATCTTTGCGCGCGGTGAGCTGCCGCTCAATGATCGAGTTTCTCCCGTTCAGTTGTTCGCTGCCATCCAGTCAATTGCCAATCCCTACCTGGAAGATCTGCAATTGCGATGGCAATGCGACGCATTTGTAGGAGAAGTGCTTTGTAACCGGGACACGTTTGTAGGTGCAGTCATGAATGTTGTCCATAACGCTGTACAGGCCGCAGGCAAGACCGCGCGGTACAAGATTCACGCGTACGCCAGGCAGGACACCTTGAGGTTGTCCATCAGCGACAGCGGCCCCGGTATGACCGTTGAAACGGTAAGGCGGCTTGGCGAGCCATTTTTCACCACCAAACTCATGGGAACCGGCCTTGGCATGACTGTAGCCAGGACCGTAGCCAAGGCTCACCACGGCGACCTGTTGATTCGCTCCAGGCCAGGCAGGGGAACCTGTATGACATTTGTCTTGCCGCTTAATGGACCGCGATTGGTGCTGATGGAGAATCCCCTATGAGCGCTCGTATTCTGCTGGTAGAGGACGATGCAGCCCTGCGCGAAGCACTGGAGGATACGCTAGAGGTCGGTGGCTTCGATTTCGACTCGGTCGACAGCGCAGAGTCTGCACTGGTAGCACTGGGTCAGAGCGCTTATGGGCTGGTCATCAGTGATGTGAACATGGGCGGCATGGATGGTCATCAGCTCATGGCATGTATTCAGCAGAGACAATGGCATGTACCGGTCCTGCTGATGACCGCGTTTGGCTCCATTCAGCGTGCTGTGGATGCTATGCGGCAAGGCGCTGTGGATTATCTGGTCAAGCCATTCGACCCTCGGGTGCTGCTGGAGCGAGTCGAGCGTTATGTAAGCCATTCAGTCGCTGATGAACAAGACAGTCCAGTTGCCCAAGAGCCGGCAAGTCGTCAGCTCCTGGCCTTGGCGGCCCGGGTTGCAAAAAGTGACTCAACCGTGCTGATTTCTGGCGAATCCGGTACAGGGAAAGAAGTATTGGCTCGTTATATCCATCTGCAATCAACGCGTGCAGCCGGACCTTTCGTAGCCATCAACTGCGCAGCCATCCCGGATAACATGCTCGAAGCTACCTTGTTTGGTCATGAGAAGGGCGCTTTTACCGGTGCCATAGCCTCCCAGCCAGGCAAGTTCGAGTTGGCTGATGGTGGCACCATTCTGCTGGATGAAGTATCCGAGATGCCATTAGGGTTACAGGCCAAGCTTCTGCGGGTGCTTCAAGAGCGAGAAGTAGAGCGTGTTGGTGCGCGCAAACCCAAGCAGGTGGATATTCGAGTGTTGGCAACCACCAACCGGGACCTTTCTTCTGAGGTAGCCGCCGGGCGCTTTCGAGAAGACTTGTATTATCGACTGTCTGTTTTTCCCTTGGCATGGCGACCGCTTCGTGAGCGCCCTGCGGATATTCTGCCGCTTGCAGATCGGCTTTTGAAAAAGCATGCCGCCAGGGCAGGGCAGAGCGGTATTGTGTTTTCGGAAGAAGCTGCCAGGCTGCTTCAGCACTACGGTTGGCCGGGAAATGTTCGCGAATTGGATAATGCGGTTCAGCGAGCCTTGATTCTGCAGCAGGCGGGTACCATTGAGCCTGAAGACCTATGCCTTGACGGTGCTCCCGGATTTGTTGCGCGTGATATCGCTCCGCCAGTGACTGCGGTCAAAGCGCCTTTAAGTCCTATCGCTCTTGATGAATCACTAACTGCAGGAGCGTTGGGAGATGACCTGCGTCGCCGTGAATTCGAGGTCATCATGGAAACGTTACGTGCTGAGCGAGGAAGGCGTAAGGAAGCGGCTGATCGGCTGGGTATCAGTGCACGCACCCTGCGTTACAAGCTTGCACAGATGCGTGAGGCCGGTATTGATATCGAAGCCTATCTCTATGCCAGCTAGACCCCGGCCATGAGCCGGGGTCAAAGGCGTCAATCGCCAGAGCTCAGGTCCATCTCTTTGTACCGAACCAGTCGGCTGCGGTGCTTGAAGCGGTAGCCCAGCCAGATCAGCAGGAACAGAGGGATGCTGATGTAGGTTGCTGCCAGACCTGCCCAGTCGATCTGCTCGCCAATAAGCGCCGTGTAGTTCTGCCCCATGGTAATGAATAGGCACAGAGCGAACGCAAGAAGCGGCCCGAAGGGGAAGAGTTTGGCCCGGTAGGGCAGGTCTTCGAGTCTTCCACCCTGAGCGATATAGCCTTTGCGGAATCGATAATGGGAAATGGCAATGCCCAGCCAGGCAATGAAGCCACACATGCCTGAGGTATTCAGAAGCCAGGTATAAAGTACTTTATCGCCAACAATTGAGGTCAAAAAGCACAGGGCGCCTACCAGTGTAGTCGCGTACAGGGCATTACGTGGAATGCCGTTTCGCGAGACCTTGGCAAACAGACGGGGGGCTTTACCCTGCTCGGCCAGGCTAAATAGCATGCGCGTCGAGGCGTACATGCCAGAAGTTCCGGCAGACAGAATGGCAGAAAGAATGACAGCATTCATGATGCCAGCTGCAGCAGCGAAGCCTGCACGTTCAAACAGCAGCGTAAACGGGGAAACGCTAATGTCACTGGCTTCGTTTTGCAGCAAGCGTGGGTCGGTATAAGAGATCAGCATGGCAATCACAAAGATCGCCAGAATGTAGAACATCAGGATGCGCCAGAAAACCTGACGGATAGCGATTGGAATGTTCTTTTTCGGATTTTCGGACTCACCTGCTGCCACGCCAATCAGCTCGGTTCCCTGGAAGGAAAAGCCTGCAATCATGGCCACGCCTACCATTGCCTGAAGACCACCCACGAAAGGCGCTTCACCAAGCGTGAAATTGGAGAAACCCGGGGCTTCAACGCCGTGCATGATGCCAAAGATGCTGGCTAGACCAATGCCAATAAAGATGACTACTGTCAGGACCTTGATCAGGGCAAACCAGAATTCGCTTTCTCCAAATCCGCGCGCTGAAAAGACATTCAGCAGGAACATCAAGGCAAGAAAGCCCGCGCTCCAGATGATTCCGGGAACATCCGGAAACCAGAAGCTCATGATCAACTGCGCAGCGACAAGTTCGGCTGCAATGGTCACTGCCCAGTTATACCAATAGTTCCAACCCAGGGCGAAGCCAAAACCATCTTCAACGAAGCGGCTTCCATAGGTGCTAAAGGAGCCTGAAACGGGCATATAGGCCGCCATCTCGCCGAGGCTCGTCATGAGGAAATACACCATCAGACCAATCAGGGCGTAGGCGAGCAGGGCACCACCAGGACCTGCTGAGGCGATGGTCGCGCCTGACGCAACGAAAAGTCCTGTGCCGATCGAGCCCCCAATGGCAATCATGTTCAGATGCCTGGGTTTCAGTACCCGGTTCAGGTGGGGCTTTTCCGCCGTGGTGGCTTGCTCTGCTGTAGATTGCCCCTGCGAGGCGGTCGGTTGTTCCGGAGGGAGGGAGACGGCAGTCATAAACAAAAGGTCCAACTAGGGCAGCAAGGGTCTGGTGATAGGCTCCAGACTCGGATAGTGCTCACCGGTATTGCCAGTGAAAGGGTTCTTACAGTGCAGGCAACTGCCTATGGCAGCACCTGATTGCAAAGCAGAGTTTGCAAAAAGGGCGGGAGTGTACAGCAAAAGGAAAACACGGGGCGCTTGATCGCCATTGAATTTCTGCATGAACGCTACCGTATGAAGCCTGGATGCGCCCATAAAAAAACCCAGCCACTGGCTGGGTTTTGAATTTGGCTCCGCGACCTGGACTCGAACCAGGGACCCAATGATTAACAGTCATTTGCTCTACCGACTGAGCTATCGCGGAACAACGAAACGTATCTTACTGATTGCTAAGGAGAAGTCAACACTTCTCCTTAGACAAAAAAACGTTAGAGAACTTCGGCGATAGCCTTGATAACCGCGTCCAGATTGTTCCTGTTCAGTGCCGCTACACAGATTCTGCCAGTTCCTACCGCGTAGATACCAAACTCAGCTTTCAGGCGATCAACTTGGTCGGTCGTCAGTCCTGAATAGGAGAACATGCCGCGCTGTCCATTGACGAAGCTGAAATCGCGTTTGGCACCGGCTGCATTGAGTCCTTCCACCAGAGCATGGCGCATGCTACGGATGCGATCACGCATTTCTGCCAGTTCGGCCTCCCACATTGCGCGTAGCTCTGGATCGCGCAGAACAGTCGCAACGATCGTGGCACCGTGCGTCGGCGGATTGGAGTAATTGGTGCGTACCACACGCTTGACTTGCGACAGCACTCGAGCGGTTTCCTCGCGATCAGCCGTTACGATCGAAAGTGCGCCGACGCGCTCGCCATAGAGAGAAAATGATTTTGAGAACGAGCTAGAAACGAAAAAGGTCAGGCCTGATTCGGCAAACAGGCGGACAGCAGCAGCATCTTCCTCGATGCCATCGCCAAATCCCTGATAAGCGATATCCAGGAAGGGCACGTGCTCTCGCGTCTTGATGACTTCCAGCACTTCCTTCCAGTCGTCCAGCTGCAGATCGACACCGGTCGGGTTATGGCAGCATGCATGCAATACCACAATGGAATGCGGAGGAAGGGCGTTAAGGTCTTCCAGCAGGCCGCCGCGGTTCAGGCCATTCGTGGCAGCATGGTAGTAGCGATAGTTTTGTACAGGGAAGCCTGCCGCCTCGAATAGGGCACGATGGTTCTCCCAGCTCGGATCACTGATGGCTACCGTAGCATCAGGCAGGAGACGCTTGAGAAAATCAGCGCCAACCTTTAATGCACCGGTTCCACCCAATGCCTGAATGGTAGCAACACGGCCTTCACTGATCAGTGGAGAGCCCTGACCGAACAGCAGGGTTTGCACTGCTTCGTCATAAGCGGCAATACCGTCAATGGGCAGGTATCCACGCGGCGCGCGGGCTACAACGCGTTTCTTTTCCGCTTCTTCTACGGCGCGTAGCAGGGGGATGCGGCCCTGCTCGTCGTAATAGACACCAACGCCCAGGTTGACCTTGGTAGGGCGGGCATCGGCATTGAAGGCTTCGTTTAGGCCCAGGATTGGATCACGGGCAGCCATTTCGACGGCAGAGAACAAACTCATTGTGCGCAAGCTCGATTTAGAAGAATGAAAACACGCACAAGACCCGATTGCCGTTGTGCGCAAGCGGGGTGACAGTATAGCGGGCATCGTGTGTCGGGGCGACAAAAAACAGGTCCCGCTTGGCAGTAACTAGACTAATGTTCAATGCTTGAAAAATATGCTGTCAGGACGCATCTAAAAGAGTCTGGATAGCAATGTCATTCCAGGAGTACAGACAACGAAACGCTGGGTTCGTGTTGGTTATTTGGGGTGCATCTCGGGCAGGATGGCTCTCTGCACCTCCTCTTGAGGAAGCTCATGTCTGCATTTCAATTGTCTACACGTTATACCCCGGCTGGTGACCAGCCGGAGGCGATTCGCCAGATGGTCGAAGGGATCAATGCTGGCCTGTCACATCAAACCTTGCTGGGTGTGACCGGTTCGGGCAAAACCTTCAGTATCGCCAACGTCATCGCTCAGATTCAGCGACCCACGATCGTGCTGGCACCCAATAAAACATTGGCGGCTCAGCTGTACGGCGAATTCAAGGCCTTTTTTCCTGATAATGCCGTCGAGTACTTCGTCTCTTACTATGACTACTATCAGCCAGAAGCCTATGTGCCTTCCTCGGATACCTTTATCGAGAAGGATTCGTCTATCAACGATCACATTGAGCAGATGCGACTGTCGGCAACCAAGGCATTATTGGAGCGCCGTGATGCAATCATCGTAGCGTCAGTATCCTCCATCTACGGCTTGGGCGATCCCAAGGCTTACCTCAAGATGGTGCTGCATCTGGATCGCGGAGACCGTATCGACCAGCGCACACTGCTACGGCGTCTGACTGAATTGCAGTATTCGCGCAACGATATGGAGTTCTCCCGTGCAACGTTTCGGGTGCGTGGTGATGTGATCGATATTTACCCGGCTGAGTCTGACCTTGAGGCTATTCGCGTAGAGCTATTTGATGATGAGGTGGAAAATCTTTCTGCCTTCGATCCCTTGACGGGGGAGGTCATCAGAAAGCTGCCGCGTTTTACCTTCTATCCCAAGACGCATTACGCCACGCCACGCGATACGCTGCTTGAGGCCATTGAGCATATCAAGGCGGAGCTCAAGGATCGGCTGGAATTCCTGCGTACGCAAAACCGCCTGCTTGAGGCGCAGCGACTTGAACAGCGAACCCGCTTTGATCTGGAAATGATCATGGAGCTGGGTTACTGCAATGGCATCGAAAACTACTCGCGGTATCTGTCCGGGCGGGCTCCTGGTGAGCCGCCGCCAACCCTGTATGACTATCTACCTCCTGATGCGCTGCTGGTGATCGACGAATCTCACGTAACCGTGCCGCAGATAGGGGCGATGTTCAAGGGCGATCGCTCACGCAAAGAGACGCTGGTCGAGTATGGCTTCCGACTGCCTTCGGCTCTGGATAATCGCCCGCTGCGATTCGAGGAGTGGGAAGCGGGGAGCCCGCAAACCATATTTGTATCAGCAACGCCAGGGCCTTATGAAGCAGAGCATGCCGGCCGTGTTATTGAGCAGGTGGTGCGCCCGACAGGCCTGGTCGATCCAGAGATTGAAATCCGCCCGGCAACGACACAGGTAGATGATCTGCTTTCTGAAATCCGCTTGCGAGTAGCCAAGGATGAGCGTGTCCTGGTGACAACCCTTACCAAGCGCATGGCTGAAGACCTGACGGACTATCTGGCCGATCATGATGTTCGGGTTCGCTATTTGCACTCTGACATCGATACGGTAGAGCGGGTAGAGATCATTCGCGATCTCCGAATGGGAACGTTCGATGTGCTCGTCGGTATCAACCTGCTCCGTGAGGGACTGGATATGCCGGAGGTTTCGCTGGTTGCGATCTTGGATGCTGACAAGGAAGGCTTCTTGCGTTCAGAGCGTTCTCTTATCCAGACGATTGGTCGTGCAGCACGTAACCTGAGCGGCAAGGCGATTCTCTATGCCGATTCGATGACAGGCTCCATGCAGCGTGCCATTGATGAAACAGAGCGGCGCCGAGCCAAGCAATTGGCCTTTAACGAGGCTAATGGCATTGTGCCCAAGGGAATCAAGAAGGATATCCGCGATATCATGGAAGGTGCGGCTGTTCCGGGTGCCCGCGGTAAGCGTCGTGCCGCCAAGGCAGCCGAGGACAGCGGTCGTTATGAGGCCGAGCTGCGTTCACCGGCAGATATCACCAAGCGGATCGCTCAGCTTGAAGAGCGTATGCTCAAGCTGGCGCGTGATCTGGAATTTGAAGCCGCAGCCAAAATGCGTGATGAAATCCAGCAACTGCGTGAGCGCCTCATGACGGCTTGAGTGAGTGTCAAACACAAAGGCCCGGTCCTAAAGCCGGGCCTTTGTGTTTTCGGCGCTGGAAGCCAAGGCTTGCCCGCTGCTACCATCTCCTTTTGTATTGTTCTGTGTCGAGACCTCCCATGACCACTGTTCGCACGCGTATCGCACCGTCGCCTACTGGCGATCCCCATGTCGGTACCGCTTACATCGCCTTGTTCAATCTCTGCTTTGCTCGTCAGCATGGCGGTCAGTTCATCCTGCGTATCGAGGATACCGATCAGCTTCGCTCTACGCGTGAGTCTGAACAGCAGATCTATGATGCGCTACGTTGGCTGGGTATCGAATGGGACGAGGGTCCTGACGTAGGAGGTCCACATGGACCTTATCGCCAGAGTGAGCGGGGTGAGATTTATAAGAAGTACTCCAACGAGCTTGTCTCCAAGGGACATGCGTTCCCATGCTTCTGCTCGGCCGAGCGTCTTGATCAGGTGCGTGCCGAGCAGACGGCCCGCAAGGAAACGCCCCGTTATGATGGACACTGCATGCATATCGATCCTGCCGAGGCGCAGCGTCGTATTGCTGAGGGTGAATCCCATGTCATACGAATGAAGGTGCCAACAGAAGGCATCTGCGTCGTGCCGGATATGCTGCGCGGCAATGTCGAAATTCCGTGGGACCGCATGGACATGCAGGTTCTAATGAAGGCAGACGGCTTGCCGACATACTTCCTGGCTAACGTGGTCGATGACCACTTGATGGGCATTACTCACGTTTTGCGTGGCGAAGAGTGGCTGCCTTCCGCACCCAAGCTCATCAAGCTGTACGAATACTTTGGCTGGGAGCAACCCGCACTGTGCTATATGCCGCTGCTGCGTAATCCAGACAAGAGCAAACTTTCCAAGCGCAAGAACCCGACGTCCGTAACGTTCTATGAGCGTATGGGATATTTGCCCCAGGCCATGTTGAACTACTTGGGCCGGATGGGTTGGTCAATGCCGGACGAGCGTGAAAAGTTCACGTTGGCTGAGATGATCGAGCACTTCGATATCAATCGTATCTCGCTTGGCGGCCCCATTTTCGACATTGAAAAACTGTCTTGGCTAAACGGACAGTGGATCCGTGAGCTGAGCGTGGAGGCATTTGCTGCCGAGGTTCAGAAATGGGCGCTCAACCCTGACTACCTGATGAAGATCGCGCCTCACGTACAGGGGCGTGTTGAAACCTTCAGTCAGATTGCACCGCTGGCCAGTTTCTTTTTTGCCGGCGCTTTGCCGCTGGATGCGGGGTTGTTTGCTCACAAGAAGCTTTCTCCAGATCAGGTGCGCCAGGTAATGCAGCTGACTCTCTGGAAGTTGGAATCGCTACGGCAGTGGACCAAGGATAATATTACGGCATGTATTCAAGGTGTAGCCGAGGGACTTGAGCTCAAACTGCGAGACGTGATGCCATTGATGTTTGCAGCTATCACTGGACAGGCCAGCTCCGTCTCGGTCCTTGATGCTATGGAAATTCTTGGTCCCGACCTCACACGCTTCCGCTTGCGTCAGGCCATAGAGCTGCTCGGGGGGGTATCCAAGAAAGAAAACAAGGAGTGGGAAAAGCTCCTGGCTACCTTGGGGTAATTGAAAAGGGCGACGTGAGCAATTACGGCGCCCTTTTTTCTGGCCTTTTGAAGTGGCTGATTACCTTGCATCAAGGTGATGAGCATTACTCATGTAGATCGGTTGTTGTTGAGTAATCCAGCGCCTTGGGCTGGGTTCCCGCGGCTGCATGGTCTACCATGGCGCCCATTCGTTTAATGGGTGCCGGGAGTCCGGCCATTATGAGGTTACAATGAGCTGCGATTTTCTAGCGCAAGCCCTGCCAGGCGTGCAGAAACTTTCACCTTATGTTCCAGGCAAGCCAGTCGATGAGTTGGCGCGCGAATTGGGACTGGATCCTCAGCGTATCGTCAAGTTGGCGAGCAATGAAAATCCATTAGGCCCGAGTCCCAAGGCAACTGAGGCGATAAGAGCCGAGCTGGCTGAGCTGACACGTTACCCGGATGGCAATGGGTTTGAGCTCAAGCAGAAAATTGCCAGTCGATGCGGCGTCAATATCGATCAGATAACCTTGGGCAACGGTTCTAACGATATTCTCGAGCTGGTTGCACGCGCTTACCTGGCTCCTGGTCTTAATGCAGTATTTAGCGAGCATGCATTTGCCGTATATCCCCTGGTGACGCAGGCAATTGGTGCCGAAGGTCGTGCAGTTCCCGCCGTGAATTGGGGGCATGATCTGGATGCGATGCTCAAGGCTATCGACGAGCATACGCGAATCGTCTTTTTGGCTAATCCCAATAACCCAACAGGTACCTGGTTTGGTCCACGCGCTTTGGCGGCCTTTCTGAAGGCGGTACCCGAGAATGTGTTGGTGGTGCTTGATGAAGCCTATATTGAGTATGCCGAGGGAGACGAGTTGCCGGATGGTTTGAGCTATCTGGCGGGCCACTCCAATCTCCTGGTTTCACGTACATTCTCCAAGGCTTATGGCTTGGCCTCGTTACGGGTGGGGTATGCCATTTCCTCAGCGGAGATTGCGGATGTACTGAATCGCGTACGACAGCCTTTCAATGTCAACAGCCTTGCCTTGGTTGCAGCATGCGCGGCTATGGATGACGCTGATTACTTGGCCAAAAGTCGTCAGGTCAATGACGAGGGAATGGCTCAGTTTGAGCAGAGTTTTCAGCAGTTGGGACTTTCCTGGATTCCTTCTAAGGGAAACTTTATCGCCGTTGATCTCGGGCAACCGGCCGCGCCTGTTTATCAGGCATTGCTGCAAGAGGGTGTGATTGTCCGTCCGGTCGCTGGATACGGCATGCCAACATTCCTTCGTGTTTCTATTGGTGCGAAAGAGGAAAACAGTCGTTTCCTTGAGGCGCTTGCCAAGGTGCTGGCTCGTGGTTGAATCGCAAAAGGTCCCCATGTTTGGTCGTCTCGTCGTAGTAGGACTTGGACTGATTGGCGGCTCGTTTGCCAAGGGCATGAAGGAGAGCGGCCTGTTTCATGAAGTGGTCGGCGTAGATCGGGATAGAGAAACACGGCGTCTAGCGGTTGAGTTAGAGGTTGTTGATAGCACTGAGGCAGAGCTGGCCGTTGCTTGTCAGAATGCAGACGTTATCCAGTTGGCGGTTCCCATTCTTGCCATGGAACGAGTCCTTGCAGAGCTTGCGGCTCTCGACATCGGCCAGGCTGTGCTGACCGATGTTGGGAGTGCAAAAGGCAGCGTTGCCCGGGCAGCCAGAAAGGCCTTTGCCGGCAAAGCGTTCCGCTTCGTCCCAGGGCATCCAATCGCTGGTTCTGAAAAGAGTGGTGTTACGGCGGCTAATGGTCAGCTATTCAAGCGGCACAAAGTCATTCTTACACCCCTTGATGAGGCGGATGCTGAGGCGCTTGCAAATATTGATCTACTTTGGCGGGCACTGGGTGCTGACGTTGAATACATGACGGTTGACCACCATGATGAGGTGTTGGCTGCAACCAGTCACTTGCCGCATCTGCTGGCTTTTACCCTGGTTGATTCGCTCGCCCAGCGTAGTGAGAACCTTGAGATATTTCGTTATGCCGCTGGTGGCTTTCGAGACTTCACCCGTATCGCTGGCAGTGATCCGGTCATGTGGCATGATATTTTTCTAGCCAACCGGGAAGCCGTACTGCGGACACTGGATACATTTCGTGACGACCTGGATGCATTGCGTCAGGCTGTCATTACACAGGATGGGCATCAGCTGCTGGGTGTCTTTACCCGCGCCCGGGTTGCCCGAGAGCATTTCGGCAAAATACTGGCCCGCCGGGCCTATGTGGACGCTATGCAAACTAAAGATCTTACCTATATCGCCAATCCTGGCGGCTCGTTGTCCGGACGCGTTCGAGTGCCCGGAGATAAGTCCATTTCGCATCGATCAATCATGCTGGGCTCCCTGGCGGATGGAACGACAGAGGTGGAAGGGTTCCTTGAGGGTGAGGATGCTCTCGCTACGCTGCAGGCGTTCCGTGATATGGGGGTCGTCATCAAGGGGCCCACCAATGGTCGTGTAACCATTCATGGTGTGGGATTGCATGGCCTCAAGGCGCCTGCAGGTCCGCTATACCTAGGAAATTCAGGCACCTCAATGCGACTGTTGTCCGGGATTCTTTCCGCTCAGGCATTTGATACCACCCTGACCGGTGATGCCTCGCTCTCCAAGCGCCCCATGAACCGGGTTGCCGATCCATTGCGGGAGATGGGGGCTGTTATCGAAACAGCAGAGCAGGGACGGCCACCGATGACCATTCGCGGCGGACAGAAGCTCAAAGGTATCCATTACGACATGCCCATGGCCAGCGCCCAGGTTAAGTCCTGCCTATTGCTGGCAGGCCTGTATGCCGAAGGGGAGACATCGGTTACTGAGCCTGCTCCGACGCGTGATCACACCGAGCGAATGTTGCAGGGGTTTGGTTATCCGGTGACGGTAGAAGGTAATGTGGCAAGAGTGCGCTCGGGCTCCAGGCTCACTGCCAATCGTATCGAAGTACCTGCAGATATTTCCTCGGCAGCTTTTTTCCTCGTGGCCGGAAGCATTGCGGAAAACTCCGAGTTGGTTCTTGAGCACGTGGGTATCAATCCTACTCGTACCGGGGTCATCGATATCCTGCGCCTGATGGGTGGCGACATTACGCTTGAGAGTCAGCGTGAGGTAGGGGGAGAACCTGTAGCTGATCTGCGCGTCCGTTCAGCTACGTTGAAGGGAATCGAAATACCGGAAGCGTTGGTGCCGCTGGCAATTGATGAGTTCCCGGTTCTGTTTGTTGCCGCCAGTTGTGCTCAGGGGCGTACCGTTCTGCGAGGCGCAGAAGAGCTACGTGTCAAGGAGTCTGACCGTATTCAGGTCATGGCCGATGGTTTGAAAGTACTGGGTGTAAGTGCTACTCCTACGCCTGATGGAATCGTGATCGAGGGCGGCTCCATGGGTGGCGGAGAAGTGGAAAGTCATGGTGATCATCGCATCGCAATGGCGTTTAGTGTGGCCTCGCTGCGAGCGAGCGCACCGATACGAATCCGTGATTGTGCAAATGTTGCAACTTCCTTTCCCGGCTTTCTTGAACTGGCAGCTAAAGCTGGGATTCGTGTGAAAGAAGAGGCTTCCGTATGATGAGTACCGCTCCGGTTATTACAGTCGATGGGCCTGGAGGCTCTGGGAAGGGCACTATCGCGGCACTTCTTTCCCGCCGTCTGGGCTGGAATCTACTGGACTCCGGAGCGCTTTATCGCCTGCTGGCCTTCGCAGCGCGCAACCATGGCGTTGACCTGACGAATGAGGAGTCACTCAAGGCGTTGGCAGCGTATCTGGACGTGCAATTCCAGGCTGGGCATGAGCATGGTCAGCGCATTGTCCTAGAGGGGGAGGATGTTACCGACTTCATTCGAACCGAAGATATTGGGGCAGGCGCTTCACAGGTGGCGATCCTGCCGGCTGTACGTGAAGCGTTGTTGCAGCGACAGAAAGCCTTTCGCGAGGCGCCTGGCCTTATTGCGGATGGTCGGGATATGGGAACCGTGGTTTTCCCAGATGCGGAATTAAAGATATTTCTGACCGCTAGCGCCGAAGAACGCGCCAGACGGCGCTATCTTCAGTTGAAGAAAAAGGGCGAAAGTGTTAATTTGCCGGGTCTCCTCGAAGAGATTCGTGAGCGCGACGAGCGTGATACTCAGCGCACCGTCGCCCCACTCAAGCCGGCAGATGATGCCATTGTCCTGGATTCGACGAATCTCTCGATTGAACAAGTGCTCGACCACATCCTTGCATTGGCTGCCGAGCGTGACCTGGCAGGATGACAGCCAGATTATCCTATCTTGGGATATTTGGTGAAGGCAGGCAGGAACCAGTCTCAACCTGTCTGCTGGATATTGATAACGAACCCCGCATTGGCTGGTGATGCGGTAGATCGGGTGCATCGTGTACCCAACATTACAGGTATAAACATGAGCGAAAGCTTCGCAGAACTCTTTGAAGAAAGTCTGAAATCCCTCGACATGCAACCGGGTGCCATCATCACAGGTACTGTGGTTTCCATCGATGGTGACTGGGTAGTTGTCGACACTGGCCTGAAATCTGAGGGTCTTGTTCCGCTCGAGCAGTTCTACAACGAACAAGGCGAGCTGACCATCAACGTGGGCGATGAAGTCCATGTGGCTCTCGATGCCGTGGAAGACGGTTTCGGCGAAACCAAAGTGTCTCGCGAGAAAGCCAAGCGCGCTGAGTCCTGGTTGGTCCTGGAAGCTGCGTTCAACGCTGACGAAGTGGTTAAGGGTGTTATCAACGGTAAGGTCAAGGGTGGTTTCACTGTTGACGTTAGCGGCATCCGCGCTTTCCTGCCAGGCTCCCTGGTTGATGTCCGTCCTGTGCGTGACACTGCCCACCTGGAAGGCAAAGAGCTAGAGTTCAAGGTCATCAAGCTTGACCAGAAGCGCAACAACGTTGTTGTTTCTCGCCGTAGCGTTCTTGAGGCTGAGAACAGTGCCGAGCGTGAAGCGCTGTTGGAGTCCTTGCAGGAAGGTCAGCAGGTTCGCGGTATCGTCAAGAACCTCACCGACTACGGTGCGTTCGTTGATCTGGGCGGCGTAGATGGCCTGCTCCACATCACTGACATGGCGTGGAAGCGTATCAAGCATCCTTCCGAGATCGTTAATGTTGGTGACGAGATCGACGTTAAGGTTCTGAAGTTTGATCGCGAGCGTAACCGCGTATCCCTGGGCCTGAAGCAGCTGGGCGAAGACCCATGGGTTGCTATCAAGGCGCGTTACCCAGAAGGTACACGTGTTCAGGCTCGTGTTACCAACCTGACTGATTACGGCTGCTTCGCTGAGCTGGAAGAAGGCGTTGAAGGTCTGGTACACGTATCCGAAATGGATTGGACCAACAAAAACATCCACCCGTCCAAAGTCGTACAGGTTGGCGACGAAGTGGAAGTTATGGTTCTGGATATTGACGAAGAGCGTCGTCGTATCTCTCTGGGTATCAAGCAGTGCCGTCCGAACCCATGGGAAGAGTTCTCCGGTCAGTTCAATAAGGGCGATCGTATCTCCGGTACTATCAAGTCCATTACTGACTTCGGTATCTTCATTGGTCTGGATGGTGGCATAGACGGTCTGGTTCACCTGTCCGATATTTCTTGGAACGAGCCGGGCGAAGAAGCCGTACGCCGCTTCAAGAAGGGTGATGAGCTGGATACCGTTATCCTGTCCGTTGATCCTGAGCGTGAGCGCATTTCTCTGGGCATCAAGCAGTTGGAAGACGATCCGTTCTCCAGCTACGCTGCTCTGAACGAGAAGGGCACCATCGTTCGTGGTACTGTGAAGGAAGTTGACGCCAAGGGCGCCATCATCACTCTGGGCCATGAGATCGAAGGCGTTCTGAAGGCTTCTGAAATCAGCCGTGATCGCGTTGAAGATGCGCGTAACGTTCTGAAGGAAGGCGACGAAGTTGAAGCCAAGATCATCAGCATCGATCGTAAGAGCCGCGTGATCAGCCTTTCCGTCAAGTCTAAGGATGTTGACGATGAGAAGGAAGCGATGACGTCCCTGCGTAACAAGCAGGAGCCGAGCGCAGGCCCGACTACTATCGGTGACCTGATCAAGGCGCAGATGGAAAACCAGGGTTAATCACCTTAGGTTTTCTAAGAAAGGGGTGGCTTAGGCCACCCTTTTTTATTGCCTAAAAAAAGCTTCTCAGATCTAAGGGGTTATATGTTTAGCGTCAAATAAATTTACAGCCTTTTGCTGGGTATATGCTTTTCAAAGCCAAGCGGTCATGCTAAAAGAGTTAAAAAATGATCTAGCCGCTTGAAAAAGAAGGAAAATTCCATGACCAAGTCGGAGTTGATCGAACGTATCGTTTCGGAGCAAGGGCAGCTGTCAGCTCGCGATGTTGAGCTGGCTATCAAGACAATGCTTGAGCAAATGGCCCAAGCGCTCTCAACCGGAGATCGTATTGAAATACGAGGCTTCGGCAGCTTCTCTTTGCATTATCGTTCACCTCGTACAGGGCGAAACCCTAAAACAGGGGAATCTGTAACGTTGGATGGAAAATACGTTCCGCATTTTAAGCCAGGTAAAGAGTTGCGAGATCGTGTCAATGAGCTGGAGTAATCTTGGTAGCGTTAAAGCTTGATGGGGTGGACGGGTGGACCATATCGCAATGTTCCATTGCGGATAAAGAGACGCAAGATTTGTCCGCCTTATATCTGTAAAGTTGTTTAGTGCTCAAATGTGACACGGTAGACGGGGTACATCATGTTGTCAGTTGCTTTAGGGTGCGGAATTTATATCGCGAGTGTCTAGCCTTGGCTCCTTATTTATAGTCTTCGAATCGCATTGGCGCGGAATACTATGAGTTCTAAATTTTAAAGATTCTGAGTCCAAGCGAACAATTTGTATCTAATTGCAAAGACGGTGTGCAGCGAGCCATTCTAGGATTTTTGCCATGGTGCGCTGATGTATCACCTTATTCTATTATTAACTAATAACTTTACTAAACAATGTTGCTAATTGGCTACAGCTCTCATCAAGATTTTTAACTATCTATCCAAGACTAGATTGAGGCTGATTTTATCGATTTTTTATCGTCTTGGAGAGATTCTTGAGGTTTGGTGGTAAGCGGGACTGTTGCAAAATTTGAGCACTCCGCTAGGGCGATGAATAGGCATATTATTATTTTATAAGGCTTAGTTTATTTTGCGGGAGGTAAAAAGTTTACCTGTAATATCTGGTAGTGAATGCAGAATATGTACTTTGGCTTTTAATAAAGGATGTATTGGGATTGTTTTAAGTAAGTGTGGTTTTGTTTAAGATGTTTTGCATGAATACCTTGTTTTTAAAATAAAAAGGTAGATATGAAGCTTGTGTCTTGGGTGTTTAGATCCTGGTTATAGATTATATGATTTAAGTTAATTTAAATATAAGCAGCGATTTTTTTGTAATGTCTTTTTATTTGATGGCTTTTGATTTATTTATATGCCGTTGATTGCATGCGTAAGCTGATATGAATCATAAATCTTTGCTCTTTTTTAAGTGATAACTTGGCTTCTTGTTCTCGATCATTAGTTTGTTTCAAGCTGAGAATATTTTATTTTCACTGATTCATGATTATCTTTTTATCTAATTTCCGAAAGATGAGTTTTACAAAGTAGAATTCATTAAGGAAAATGGATCGAGTAGTAATCCGTTTCGCCAGTTTAATTAAAGCAGGTGTGCCGATTTTCATAAGTACCAAGAATTTTATAATTTTCTTCAGGATTATTTTTCTCGCAAAACATCCTGCTTGATAAGAAGATAATGTATTGGATCGAAACGCTCTTTATATGGTGATAGGGTTGACGTGTAATTCTTTAAGAACCTAGGCTGGCTTGAATATTTGCCAATTTCCTCCAGGGCTATAAGGAGCTTCTGTTTTATAATTTCGGTCTGCTTGTCTTCAGATTCATGGGTGTCCGCTTTCCAAAGTTGCTGTTAGGAATTCAATTATTTTCTTTTTTGAAGGCTGCTAGCTCTATTTTTTCATTCTGTCTACTCTCTGTCTGAAAAATCGGTTTGCTACTCTGTGATGTCTTTTCTAGGCGGAGATCAGAGATGACAGGGCGCTACGAGTTGGACGATCAATCATGGGAGCGGATCAGCGATCTGATTTCTTACAGGCAGCAACGGGGGCGGCATCGCAAGGATGATCGCCTGATGCTTAATGGCATCTTTTGGGTACTATGTTCAGGAGCTAAGTGGCGTGATTTGCCCGATCACTTTGGAGCCTGGCAAACGGTCTATCACCGTTTCCGTACCTGGCGAGACCGCTCTTTATTTACGGCCCTGCTCAAACGGCTTCATTTAAGCTTGAGGCAGGACGGTCGTATTGACCTCAACACCTGGATGGTTGACTCAAGCTCCATCCGTGCAACGCGTGCGGCTTCGGGTGCCGCTAAAAAAGGGGTGACCAAACGCTGGGACGCAGCCACGGTGGCCTGACCAGCAAGCTCCATCTGGTGTGTGATACACAAGGCATCCCCTTAAGCTTAACGGTTTCGCCTGGACATCACTCCGATAGCCGCTACTTTTCAACTGTCTTGGACAAGGTTTGCCTGCCGTCTTCACTAGGTCGACCGATCAAACGGTGCCGTACGGTTCTGGCTGACAAGGGTTATGACAGCGAGGCGCTGCGTCAGTACTGTGATCGCTTCAGGATCAAGCCCATCATCCCGTTACGCCAGATGCATCGTCGTCCCAAGAAAGGCCTGCCCAGACTCTTTGACCGACCGGCCTATTGCAAACGCAATGCGATTGAAAAGCTCTTTAGCTGGCTTAAGGAGCATCGCCGAATAGCCACCCGTTTCGAGAAACTCACCAGCAGCTTCGAAGCCATGATTTCTCTAGCCTGCATACGGATTTGCTTGAGAAAATCTGTTTCAGACAGAACCTAGTAGAGGCATTGATGGCGCGGCTGTCATTTTTTATCTTTTCTAGATAAGGCGTGTTTTCATAAATCTAGCGGTCTGTTCGCAATTAAATTATTAAGCTCCGCCTATTTCAATAAATTTTTTAGTAAATAAAGTCACCAAGAAGCCCATTTTTTGTACAGCAGTACATAAATGTCTTGAGTTCCAGTGTCCAATTTTTTTAGGGTTTTGGCTATTGCTAGGTAGAATTCATTCAGAAACTAATTATATCATAGGTGGCTGCATGCCTTTTAATGTACTGGTTATAACTTGAATAAGTCAGTTCGCTTATGGACCTGGCTACAATAATAAGCGAAATATTAGAACTGTACTGCTTTAGCGTGCATAAGGGTTCGGCTAGGGAGCTCCTTTTCTACAGAGGAAAAATGTTCACAAGACAGCAGCAGTTGATCCTTTTCACTGCTAGCTCTACTTAATCACTGTTTGATTTTGGCTTTTATACGCGCTTTGCAGAACGCTTTGGGGCAGCCATAGACAATGACATCGCCAAGTCTAACGCATTACCGCCTCGTATCGTTTGAAAGTCGCCACCAGCTATATTTACAGGATAAATCATGTTTTCGAACGTGCCGCTCAGCTCCAATTGTTGGAAGCAGCTCTGAAGGTGAGAGCTGCCAGTTTTATCCATTCCAATATGAATAAATGTATTTTTGAATTTCATATCAGGCCTCTATAAAATGCGGCACGCTTCCAGCCGAACAATACGTTCCCGCCAAACGGGCGTGAATACATAAGCTGCCTAAATTCGTCTACTTGGTGACCGTCTAGATCCTGAGCGAGGCTTTCAACATCGCGGGCGATAAACATTCCTCGATAAAGCCCGTCAAGCTTTATCAGTGGCATACCAATATGATGCAGAAAGATATTATTTTGATGAATCTGTGAGCCTCTGGAGAATGTTTCGACAAAGTGGGCTATCGCTTCTATACAGATGGTTTTATAAACGTCATCGTATGTTAGGTCTACATCTTCCAAATGCTTATAAACAAAGCCTGCTAAGGATCTAGTAGACATAACGAAGTTCATCCCAAAATCTTCAATCTCATTGCTTTTAACGTCTTTGCCCCACAAGCGCATCAGCTTATGGTTGCTATAAAGATATTTTTTTGTAAGCCCTTTTACCATGATACCTGAAGAATACGTGGGCCAGGGTAAAAGCTCGGATGCTCTGGATAGCGTAACCAGGCTGTCGATTAGGTCTGTGTGAGTTTCTAGGACTTTGGCAATACGTGTTGAGTCGTACAGCGCCTTGAACTGATCAGGTGACGTCACCACTCGCTTTAATGTCTTGGAAAACACCATTTCCCCGCGCTTGATGACATCTGGTCGTACATCGGTCAGCTCGTAGTTCTTCCAATAATTTTGAAATACTTCGTTATTGAGTATCTTTTTATCAAGGGCTATACAGAATGAGCCAAGATGATGCTCTATTTCAAAGTTTTCAGTTGCACCCAGTGCTTCTATTTTGCTCTCAAACATTTCCTCCAAGAATTTATCGATGTGCTTGGAGCTGAAAAATATGCTGTCATTGATCATAAGAAGGCGAGGGCAGTCTTTCTGCATGCCTCTCCTGAAAAGGTGCTCAAAACCAGTTTTATAACTGCCGAAGTCCCGGCCGTAGTTATGCTTGTCAATGTAGCAATCAATGATGTCTTTGTGCTTTTCTATACTGGTTAGTTTTAGTGTGTTAACACAGATCGTATATATGCCTTGTTTCTTCGCGCTTTGAAGAAGGCCAATGACGTCATTTCTTAGAATGCCTTTCTCGTATAGTGCGAGGAGCATTATTTTTTGCCCTTCATAAGGCTTGTCTAAAATAATTTGTTCTTTGAATTTTTTTGACTTTTTCCAGTTCTGATACGATTGAAGCTTTAAGTAGTTATTTGCTGCTTGAAATACCAGCGTGTTTAAAATTTTGCTTAAGAGTCGCATTTAATACATCCGTCCTGGTTGACTGCTGTATAGCCTAATATTTATAGAAATTATGTTAACTGATAACGAGCAGGGTTTTTCTGCTAGAGGCATGGCATTCATTCAGCTGAAATATGCTTCTGTAACATCTTTTGCAGATCTAATCATCTTTACTGTTCCATGCTCCAACCAGATGGCACGGTTGCATACTTTTTCAATTAGCTCCCGCGAATACCTGGCTATGACCAGAATCTTGTTGGCGTTGATTATTTCCTTGATTCTTGCCTCCCCTTATGTTAGAAGCCTTCGTCCTCTGCCGAAAGCCATTCATCCATGAGCAGAATTTCCGGCCTAAATATTGCCGAAGGCCAGTCCCATGGTGCCGGTCATCACGCCCATACTAATTGTTAGCCAGAATGGACCTAGCGCAGATCCCTTGTAGCGCTGTCTTACAGCCTGCCATCCTAGAAGGCCGATAGGTGATGAACATTTAATCGATGAATAGATATCGTTGAGTGCTGAAGAATTGTCTAGATGCATTGAGTTAGTACCATCCTCATTATTGGGCATGAGTTTTGTGACCGAGAGACCAGTTAAGATTGTTCCTAGCAAACTCTGTTACTGGAGTTATCAAACAAATATAGATGTTTAGCTTACAGCATCACTTGATTGGAAGCCGGTCTAGTGTCGCACCAACTGGCTGGACGGCAGAGCATCTATTAGGCGCAGATAGTGAAAAGGTGCGAGCAAAAACAAAAAAACGTGTCGCAGTTCTCACTAGCAAGGTGTCGGTCACCCTTTTTGAATAATTTTCTTGCCGGAGTTTGGTTAGTCTCTCCAATCTTCAGACTTGCTTTTCATCATTAGTAAGAAAACCTGATAGTTCATACCCCTCCTCGGTTATGGCTGATGGGTTGCGCTTGTTAGCTTCGAGCCGGTCATGGCTTTTACGGCTGGCTTTGCTCGGAACAATTCACGCTTTTCTCTATCAAAGGGCAGCAATACAGATATGGCCCGGGCATTAGGGTGGACGGAAAATTTAGGTCAGGATGATGCTGAGAGTAATAGTTGCGGTCGTTGTTACGTATCATCCCGACATGGTAGCCCTCTGCAGGCAGCTGAAGCTAATTGCTCGTCAAGTTCATGCTGTCATGCTTGTGGATAATGCATCGCTTGGCGTCGAGGAAATCGATGAACTTTCTGAAATCGCGCAAGTTCATCAATGTGAGAGCAATGTAGGTATTGCCAAGGCTCAGAATATCGGTATTCAAAAAGCAATAGTGGCAGGCGCTGACGGGATTATTTTTTTCGATCAGGACAGCGTGGTGCCTGAAGGTATGATCGCTTCGCTTAGCCAAGAGTTCGATAGGCTATCGGTTAGACATCGAGTTGGCGCTGTCGGTCCAATTTATCGGGACTCCGAGCTTGGTTTCTACTATCCCGTTATTCGGATCGATAAATTAGGTTTGGTGCGGAAAATCATTCCATCAAGCGCCTCTGAACCTATACAGGTATCTTGTTGTATTTCTTCAGGCACTTTGGTCCCTGTTCATGTTCTGAATGATGTGGGTTTATTACAGCAGGCACTGTTTATTGATTATGTTGATACGGAGTGGTGCCTGCGTGCCGTCGCGAAGGGGTACGAGATTTTTGTAGTCCCCGATGCCCTGATGGAGCACAAAATTGGGGACGACACCTTGTCCTTTGGTCGCTGGAAAGTGCCTGTCCATTCACCGTTCCGCCGTTATTACCGTCTACGTAATGTTTTTATCCTTGCGAGGCTGAAGCATATTCCCATCCTTTTAATTGTTAAGGAAGGAGTGCAAGGGATATGCCACCAACTAATACTTGTTGCAACGCAAAAAGGCAGTCGGCTCGCCTATGCCAGGGCGGGAGTCAAAGGGCTGCTCGATGGCCTGAAATTATGTGCAAGTAGGCGGTTTGTAAATGATGCTTAGGCGGCCACGGTTCGCCGTGGCGCTTGCGGCTTACAACGGCATGCTTTGGATTGACGACCAGCTCTCCAGTATTCTCGAGCAGCGGAGTGTAGATGTCGTCGTATTTATCAGTGTCGACGTCTCGTCTGATGAAACATATGAGCATGTACTTTCGCTTGCCTCTAAAAATTCTCGCATATGTGTTTTGCCACAGATCGAGCGGTTTGGTGGGGCAGCCAAGAACTTCTATCGCTTGATACGCGATATAGACATTTCTGGATTTGACTATCTAGCCTTGGCTGACCAAGACGATATCTGGCTTGAGAATAAATTGATTAGAGCTCACCAAGTACTGATCGAACGGCAAGCTGAGGTCTATTCGGGTAATGTCATGGCATTTTGGGAGGATGGTCGGCAACGTCTCCTGGATAAGGCGCAGCCAATGCGCGCTTATGATTATCTTTTTGAGGCGGCTGGTCCCGGATGTTCCTACGTGATGGGTAGGGCCTTTGCTCAGCGTTTACAAGCGTTCATGGAAGAAAATTGGTCGGCTGTCAATGAGGTCGCGCTTCATGATTGGCTCATTTACGCGTATGGTCGTAGCTCTGAGGCGCAATGGTATATCGATCCGTGGCCTTCTGTTCTGTACAGACAGCATGGAGGTAATGTTGTGGGAGCCAATGTAGGTGTCCGCTCAGCCTTGAGCCGAATCAGGCGCATAAAAGGTGGGTGGTACCGAGACGAGTCGCGGAAGATCATCCGCTGTCTTGGTCTAGAAGATACCCCGGGTATCGCCCATATCATCTTAAAGAAAGAACGTTTAAGCGCGATTCGTTTGCTGGTTGAGGTCAATAAGACCAGGCGGAAGCTAACGGATCGGATCGCTTTAGCTCTCTTCATATTGCTAGGGCTGTACCGGTAGATGGCTAGAGTTCTGGTAACCGGGGCAGCCGGTTTTGTAGGCTCTAATCTTGTCTCGGCGTTAAATCAGCAGGGACATGAGGTTGTGGCGATGTCTCGTATGACAATCGAGACTGCAAGCGATCTTGTACAGCCCTGTCAAGCAGATTTTACAAGTCTGGATGCTAGTGCTTTTCGACGCCACCGTGTCGAGAGTGTCGTCCATTGCGCTGCTAAGGTTCATGCCATGCACGAAAAGCCAGGGCAGGGGCTGGGTGAGTACCAGCGGGTAAATGTCGACGGAACGATGAAGCTTGCGCGTCTGGCGGCTGCCCATGGGGTGCGTCGGTTTGTCTTTGTCAGCTCGGTAAAGGTCAACGGTGACGAGACGGTACCCGAACAACCTTTTTCTCCCTTAGACGCACCCCAGCCTTCCGATGCCTATGCCATTTCAAAATGGACTGCCGAACAGCAGCTCATGGAGCTGGCAAGAAATGGAGTAATGGAGGTCACCATTATTCGTCCGGTACTGGTATATGGGCCAGGCGTAAAAGCCAATTTTCTTACTATGCTACGTTGGTTAGACAAAGGCATTCCATTGCCGTTGGGTGCTATCGATAATCGTCGCAGCCTGGTTTCGGTCAACAACTTGGTGGATTTCATTTCAACATGCCTTTTTCATCCGGCTGCTGCCGGTCAGACCTTTATGGTGAGTGATGGAGAAGACCTTTCTACTACTGAGCTGCTTAAGCGCCTAGCCCGATTTTTAGAGCGTCCCATAAGGTTGATTCCTGTACCTCGAGGATTGGTAGAGGTTGGTGCAACCCTTCTTGGGAAGGGTGCGTTATCTCAGCGAGTGTGCCGTTCCCTGCAAGTCGATATTTCCAAGAACCTTGATATCACCGGTTGGCGGCCGCCTGTAGCTGTGAACGATGCTCTCCAAGCTACTGCAATTGATTTTTTGAGAAGCAAGGAAAGCTGATGACGCTATTTTTGGCTGTCTGCACGGTCGTCGCGTCTTGGGCTATGACACACTACGTTCGGCGTTATGCGTTAAAGGGACATCTTATGGATATTCCTAGTGTGCGCAGCTCTCACTCTATTCCTACGCCCCGGGGTGGTGGCTTAGCTATAGTTATCGTGTTTTCTATCGCTACCTTGGTCTGGCAATTTATTGGCGCCAATCTCTATTGGACTGATCTTGTCGCGTTGCTCGGTGCGGCATGTGGCGTTGCTCTAATTGGTTTTATTGATGACCATGGTCATATTTCGGCCAGGTGGAGGCTGCTCGGGCATTTTGCTTGCGCTGCTTGGGGGCTCTGGTGGTTGCAAGGATTTCCAACGGTCATGATTAATAATACGGCTATTAATTTTGGCTGGTTGGGCAACGCGTTTGCGTTGTTTTATCTGGTCTGGCTGCTTAATCTCTATAATTTCATGGATGGGATCGATGGCATTGCAAGTGTCGAGGCGATTTGCGTAGGAGCAGGCGGTGCCGCTCTATTCTGGATTACCGGACACGGTGCCATTGCATGGCTCCCGTTGCTGTTAGTGGCTGCCGTCTTAGGCTTTTTGATTCTGAATTTTCCGCCCGCTAGAATTTTCATGGGGGACGCGGGCAGTGGGTTTTTAGGAATCATTTTAGGATGTCTTTCTATCCTGGCTGCACGGCTTGATCCGGCTTTTTTTGTGGCATGGATTATCTTATTAGGTGTATTTGTGACGGATGCTTCCTTTACGCTGTTTCGTCGCTTGCTTAGAGGCGAAAAGGTTTATGAGGCTCATAGAAGTCACGCATACCAATCTGCTGCGCGCTTTCACAATGGGCATCGCCCCGTCACGTTGGCCGTTCTGTTAATCAATACTATTTTGCTTATACCTACGGCACTTTTGGTTGGTACAGGTTATCTATCGGGAGTTATAGGCGTTGCTGTTGCCTACGTTCCCTTGATCTATCTTGCCGTTCGTTATGAGGCAGGAAGGCCGGAAAGCTCTCGATAGATCATATTGGTAGGATTGGTGAAGATTTGAGGGAGCTGTAGTTATGCTACGCGAGCGATTAGTCAGCCTAAGTCGTCGTAAAAAGCGTATTGTTCAAATAGCTACAGATCTGATTCTGATCTGGGTCGCCTTATGGCTCGCCTTCTTCATACGTCTCGGAACCTCTGAAAGTATCGAGCCCTTTAGTGGTCACGCCTGGCTGTTTGCTTCGGCTCCAGTAATATGTATTCCACTGTTCATCCGCTTTGGTATGTACCGTGCAGTCATGCGTTACTTGGGGTATGACGCAATGATGGCTATTGCCAAAGCTGTTACGCTTTCGGTGTTAGTGTTGTCCCTGGTGATCTACTGGTATCAGGACAAGCCCGAGATTGTTCCAAGGTCGATGATCTTCAACTTCTGGTGGTTGAGCTTGTTCATGATTGGCGGGCTACGCTTGGCCATTAGACAGTACTTTCTCGGCGATTGGTATGCGGCATTGACCAGTGTTCCCTTTATGCGCCAGCAGACTGGACTGCCTAGGGTCGCGATTTATGGGGCTGGCTCGGCTGGTAATCAGTTAGTCGCTGCGCTCCGTGCGGGGCGTGCAATGCGACCTGTTGCGTTCATCGATGACGACAAGAGTATTGCCTGTCGTGTTATTGCTGGACTTAAAGTTTACCGCCCTAAACATATTCAGCAGATGCTCAATGAAACCGGGGCGGAAGAGGTATTGTTAGCTATCCCTTCATCTTCACGTGCTCGCCGGCGTGAGGTATTGGCTCAGCTGGAACCTTACCCTTTGCATGTTCGTACTGTTCCGGGTATTACCGATCTGGCTAGCGGCAAAGTCAAGGTCGAGGATATTCAGGAAGTTGATATTGCAGACTTGCTTGGACGGGACCAGGTTGCACCGAACCAGGCGCTTTTTGAGCGTTGTATTCGCGGTAAGGTTGTTTTAGTCACCGGAGCGGGTGGATCGATTGGCTCCGAACTATGCCGCCAGATTATGGGCCAGGGTCCATTAGGGCTAATTCTATTTGATCACTCGGAGTTTAATCTCTATAGCATTCATCAGGAGTTGGCGGGCGCTATAGAGCGCGAATCCTTGCCCATTTCTCTGGTTCCGATTCTAGGATCGGTGCGTAACAACAAACACTTGCTGCACATTTTGAGGTCATGGAAAGTCAATACTATTTATCATGCCGCTGCGTACAAGCATGTTCCTATAGTTGAGCACAATATTGTCGAAGGCGTGCTGAACAATGTATTTGGTACCGTTAATACTGCCGAGGCGGCCATTCAGGCAGGTATCGAGCACTTTGTTTTAGTCTCCACGGATAAGGCTGTACGACCGACGAATGTGATGGGGAGTAGCAAGCGGCTTGCAGAAATGGTGCTACAGGCCTTGAGTCAAGAATCTGCTCCAACGCTGTTTGGTGAGCAAGGTGGAATTCATCGTGTCAATAAGACGCGCTTTACCATGGTTCGTTTCGGTAACGTCTTGGGATCCTCTGGCTCTGTAATACCGCTGTTTCGCGCTCAGATTCGCAAGGGCGGTCCGGTAACCGTGACGCATCCTGGCATTACTCGTTTTTTCATGACCATTTCCGAGGCGGCTCAGCTCGTCATTCAGGCGGGGTCCATGGGTGCGGGAGGGGATGTATTCGTACTTGATATGGGTGAGCCAGTCAAGATCGTGGAGCTGGCGGAAAAGATGATCAACCTCTCGGGCATGACAGTCCGTTCGGAGAAAAATCCCCACGGAGATATTGCCATTGAGTTCACTGGTCTGCGCCCGGGGGAGAAGCTCTACGAGGAGCTGTTGATTGGTGACAACGTCTTGCCTACAGAGCATCCAATGATCATGCGGGCCAGTGAGGATTTCGTGTCTTGGGATGCCTTCAAGCTAGTGCTGGCTGATCTAAAGTCAGCGGTGCAGGCAGATGATTATTCTCGCATTAGGCAGCTATTGCGCGAAACCGTAGCGGGATATGTACCGCAGGGCGAAATCGTCGATTGGTTATACGTACAAAGCCGTCGGGACAGATAATAAGTAGCTCGTGTTAACCATCCTTTCGCCTTTATTAAGCACGTAAAATAGAATATAGATCAGCGTAGATGCAATTAAGAATCTTTCAGAGAAATTTTTGATGATGAGCACATTGAGTTAAGTTTTTCTTTCTTCGTGGAAACTTTTCTAAGTCAAAGCTGTTTAAGTCAGGTCTTGATGGCGGGTGGTGCTATTCATCAGCCTTAGGGCTTGCGTTCTAAATCTAGGGAACGAGACGCCTGTTGAGCTGTATTGGCTGCTTAACAGGAATTTATGATTTTTTAGCTGTGCCTTGCGCGTTTTGCTAACTGGCGCAGGCGTTTAAAAAGGCAGGTTCAGGATGAAAGTGCTGGTAACTGGTGGTGCGGGTTTCATTGGTTCTGCAGTGGTCCGTTTTTTGATCAACGAGACGAATTGCCATGTGGCAAACGTCGACAAACTGACTTACGCAGGCAACCTTGAGTCGCTAAATGAGGTCGCGTCATCTGATCGGTATGAGTTTCATCAGGTCGACATCTGCGATGCACCTGCCCTAAAAACTGTCTTCGATTCATTTCAGCCCGATGCGGTGATGCACCTTGCTGCCGAGTCACATGTGGATCGCTCTATCGAGGGGCCGGCTGAGTTCATTCGGACCAACGTTTTGGGGACCGGAACTATTCTAGAAGTGGCTCGTGCCTATTGGTCTGGACTCAATGCCGACCGGAAAGAAGCGTTCCGCTTCCATCATATTTCCACAGATGAGGTGTTCGGGGATCTGCATGGCACGGACGACTTGTTTACCGAAACGACACCTTATGCGCCAAGCTCTCCCTATTCAGCCAGCAAGGCGGGCAGCGATCATCTGGTACGCGCATGGGGGCGCACCTATGGATTGCCGGTGCTGATCACTAATTGTTCGAATAACTACGGACCGTTCCACTTCCCGGAAAAATTGATTCCTCACGTTATTCTGAACGCCATGCATGGCAAGCAGTTACCCGTATATGGTGACGGCTCGCAGATCCGCGATTGGCTATTCGTTGAAGACCATGCCCGTGCGCTCTACACCGTTGTAACCAAGGGTGTTATAGGTGAGACCTATAATATTGGCGGACATAACGAAAAGCGTAACCTGGAAGTGGTAGAAGCTATTTGTGATTTGCTCGAAGAGTTGGCGCCTGAAAAGCCAGCTGGTATCACAGCCTACCGCGACTTGATTACTTTCGTGAAAGACCGCCCAGGCCATGACCTACGCTATGCGATTGATGCCAGCAAAATTGAGTCGGAGCTTGGTTGGGTTCCGCAGGAAAGCTTTGAAACAGGGCTTCGTAAGACTGTTCAGTGGTACCTCAACAACCGTTCCTGGTGGCAGCGCGTTCTTTCTGGTGCTTACCGTCTCGAGCGATTGGGTGAAGCTGTTTAATTTTCAGCCAGGGTTATTTGTATTTAGATCCTTAAGCCTATATCGATTGAGAGGGACGCGTAATGAAAAAGTATAAAGGGATATTGTTGGCGGGCGGTTCTGGAACCCGTTTGCACCCCATCACACTAGGTGTTTCGAAGCAGTCACTGCCTGTCTACGATAAGCCGATGATTTATTATCCTTTGTCGGTGTTAATGCTGGCCGGTATTCGGGAGATTCTCATAATTTCTACACCGACAGACTTGCCAGGTTTCAAGCGCATGCTGGGTGATGGTAGTCAATATGGTATCGAACTTAGTTATGCGGAGCAGCCAAGTCCCGATGGACTAGCTCAGGCGTTTATAATTGGATCCGAGTTTGTTGGTCAGGATAATGTCTGTCTTGTTCTGGGTGACAACATATTTTATGGTCAGCATTTCAGCGAAACGCTTATAAACGCTGCGTCCCGTGAACAAGGCGCAACGGTATTTGGTTATTACACTGCTGATCCAGAGCGTTTCGGTGTCGTTGAATTCGATGAAAATGGCAAAGCCATCAGCATCGAAGAGAAGCCTAAAAAGCCTAAGTCCAACTATGCAGTGACTGGTCTTTACTTCTACGATAACGACGTACTTGAGATTGCAGCCAATATCAAGCCGTCACCGCGCGGTGAGCTTGAAATTACTGATGTCAATAATGAGTATTTGCGTCGCGGCGATCTGAATGTTTCCGTTCTTGGCCGCGGCTTCGCTTGGCTTGATACCGGGACTCATGATGCGTTGCTAGAGGCTGGGCATTTTGTCCAGACCATTGAAAAGCGTCAGGGTCTCAAGGTTGCCTGCCTTGAAGAGATTGCCTTTCAGAAGGGGTGGGTTACTCGCGAGCAGGTAGCACTGCAGGCCGAGGCCTTGAGCAAGACAGGCTATGGTCAATATCTGGCCCGCTTGATTGCAGGAGATCGATGATGGAAGTGATCGATACGATCATTGCAGACGTAAAGATCATTCAACCGCGAGTCTTTGGCGACTCGCGGGGATTCTTTCTAGAAACGTTTCAAGCCGATCGCTATGCAGAGCTGGCAGGCATAACATTGCCTTTTGTGCAGGACAATCATTCACGCTCAACGAGAGGTGTATTACGTGGCCTGCATTTTCAGCGCAGCCGTCCGCAAGGCAAGCTCGTTCGTTGCGTAAAGGGCGAAGTGTTGGATGTGGCTGTTGATATCCGTCAAGACTCGCCTACGTTTGGTCGCTGGGTTGCGGAAATCCTTTCTGAGGACAACAAGCGGCAGCTTTGGATCCCGCCAGGGCTTGCTCATGGTTTCGTTGTACTTTCTGAGACAGCGGATTTTGAATACAAATGTACTGACTATTATGATCCTTCCGCCGAGGGATGCTTGATCTGGAATGATCCTGATCTGGGTATTGACTGGAAGATCTCTGATCCTCAGTTGTCAGCCAAGGATGCTCAAGGCCTACGCTTGGTGGAGCTTTATAAATGAGAGTCATGGTCGCAGGGGGAAATGGTCAGGTAGGACAATGCCTGATTGATCGCTTGAAGCGCAGTGACTTGGCGTGGGAGGCGCATGGTCGTGCCACGTTGGACATTGCAGATGAGCGCTCTGTGGCCGAGCACCTGCAGCGTTTCAAGCCATCTGTGCTGATAAACGCTGCAGCTTATACCTCAGTGGACAAGGCGGAAATGGAGCCTGATGTAGCGGCACGCGCTAATATCAAGGGTCCTGCTACGTTAGCCAAGCTTTGCCATGAGCACGGCTGTTCAATATTACATATTTCTACCGACTATGTATTTTCGGGTGATGCTTCTGTTCCATATACACCTGATGACCCCGTGGGGCCGTCAGGTGTATACGGGGCGACCAAGTTGGAAGGTGAGTACCGTATTCAGGATGCCTGTCCGAATCATGTCATCATGAGAACGGCTTGGGTGTTTAGCGAGCATGGAAATAACTTCATGAAAACCATGCTCCGCCTGGCCTCGGAGCGAGACAAGCTACAAGTGGTGGACGACCAGCAAGGGACGCCCACTTACGCAGGGCATATTGCCGATGCTTTACTGTTGGTGGCTCATCGTATCGCTACTATTGATGACTCCCAGTTATTTGGTCTTTATCACTATGGGGGCAGCGATGCTGTTACCTGGTGTGGGTTCGCGCGGTATATTCTTGATGTTGCGCTTGAGAAGGGAATTATCAATAAGCTTCCCAAGGTAAACGGGATTACGACTGCTGATTTTCCTACCCCAGCGCGTCGTCCTTCCTATTCGGTACTAGACAGCACGCTACTCAAGAAACGGTTTGGTGTTGACCCGAGCGATTGGAAGACAGGGGTTAATGACTCCCTTGATGCATTAATAGCTGCAACCGCTGCTCATGCAAAGAATGCACCCAATCAGGTCAGTGCGTAATGTTAATAATGTGATGCTGCCAGTAGTTGGCCTTTCTGATAAGGCGTGAGTGGTTGGTAGCATATGCATTTAATTTCGAGTGAGGCCAAGGATACAGGCTCAAACTCTCCTGTAGTTGAACGTCAATTATGCGCTTGGAAAAGGATGTCTATTTATGCGCGCACTTCTATTATTTCGTATTGCCGTCTGTTTTACTCTTTTTACGCTCACTTCTGTTGCCTATGCTGAGACGTACGGTGATCCGCTGCATTATCAGTTACCCAAACCTGTACCTATCGCGCAAACCTCTATAGAGGTGTCCAGATCCTCTGGACCTGTTTTTTCCAGTAAGGTCAATATCAACACGGCAGATGCCGCTACGCTGGACAAAAGACTTAAAGGTGTTGGAGCTGCCAAAGCAAAAGCGATTGTTGATTATCGGAATGCGCATGGCCCGTTTCAGGCGATTGACGAGTTGATAGAAGTAAAGGGCATCGGCCCTGCAATCTTGGAAAAGAATTCTGACGTCCTGACAATCAATTGACAAAAGCGGTGCTGGTAGCCAACTAGCCAGAGTTATTCTTTTGGCACACGGTAGTTGTTGAGCCAAATTTTACTGATTGCGTTTCCCCAAGGTATCTAAACCATTTTCTTCGCTTAAGCGCCTAGCCTTACTTAGTTCAACGCTAGGCTGCTTTCGCCCAAACCCCTTTCTGGCCTGTTAATTGCTCTGACCTTGATAGTGATTGAAACCTGGCGCCAAGCCGGTTCAGTTAGCCAATTTCAGCTGACAGACAAAACTTGGCATCGCCATTGCTACATCAAGGTATAGCTAAAAGCGCGGCGTCAAAAATCCGCGCTGGTTGGAGGGTGAAATGGTTCAAGGTGTTGAGTTCAATCGTTTAATGCTGGAGATGCGCTCCATGCAGACAGAGGCAATGGCGCGAAAGCCCGTTGCGAGCCCTGTCGGTGTTGAGGGTGCTGCAAATGTTCCCAGCTTTCCGGATTTACTTGGACAGGCTGTCCGTAAAGTCAACGAGACGCAAAAGGTTTCCAATGAGATGGCCACAGCGTTCGAGCTTGGTCAGGGCGGCGTTGATCTGACGGAAGTCATGATTGCCTCGCAGAAAGCTAGCGTTTCCTTCCAGGCCATGACCCAAGTCCGTAACAAGATGGTCCAGGCCTACCAAGACATTATGCAGATGCCTATCTGAGGATAGATTGAATGGCCGACACCGCCCTCAATAATCAGGTTCCCGCTAAGGTAGACGCCTCTGGCGCATCCAAGAAGCCTTTTCCGGGCCTGGGCTTTCTAGACAACCTGTCTGAAATGCCGATCTTGCGTCAAGTAGGCCTTATGGTTGGCTTGGCTGCCAGCGTTGCCTTAGGGTTTGCAGTAGTGCTGTGGTCACAGCAGCCTGATTACCGCCCCTTGTATGGCAGTATGTCAGGCCTGGATGCCAATCAGGTAGTTGAAGCGCTGACTTCAGCCGATATCAACTACAAGGTTGATCCTAATACCGGTGCCTTGTTGGTAAAGGCGGACGATCTGGGCCGTGCTCGCTTGAAAATGGCCAGCGCTGGCGTAGCTCCTACTGACGGTATCATTGGTTTCGAGCTGTTGGACAAGGAGCAGCCTCTGGGAACCAGCCAATTCATGGAAGCGGCAAATTACCGTCGCGGCCTCGAGGGTGAACTGTCTCGTACGATTGCCAGCTTAAATGGCATTAAAAGTGCACGTGTTCATTTGGCGATTCCGAAGAGTTCTGTATTCGTACGGGATGAGCGTAAGCCGACGGCTTCGGTTCTGGTCGAGTTGTATCCAGGCCGTACCTTGGAAACTGGGCAAGTAATGGCGATCGTTAATCTGGTTGCTACCAGTGTTCCAGAGTTGACGAAGTCTCAGGTAACGGTAGTCGATCAGAAGGGACAGCTCCTGTCGGATCAGCTGAACCAGTCTGAGTTCAGTGTTGCAGGTAAGCAGCTAGATTATACGAACCGCATCGAAAGCACATTGACTCAACGTGTGCAAAACATGATGCAGCCAATCGTAGGAAACGGTCGCTTCAAGGCAGAAGTATCGGCAGATGTAGATTTCAATGCGGTTGAGTCAACGTCCGAGCAGTTTAACCCTGATCAGCCTGCACTGCGCAGCGAGCAGATCAATACCGAACAGCGTCAAACTGCCGGCGGTGGGCCGCAGGGTGTGCCGGGAGCCTTGTCGAACCAGCCGCCTGGACCAGCCACTGCACCTGAGAACGCAACAGCGGCAGCGGGTGCCAACTTCACGGCGCCGGGTCAGCTGATTCGTGATCCTAATGATCAGTTCATTACTGATCCGAAGACAGGTCTGCCGGCGACAGTGCCTTATCCGACAGACAAGCGTGACCAAAGCACACGTAATTATGAGTTGGATCGCAGTATCAGCTACACCCGCCAGCAGCAAGGTCGAGTACGTCGTCTCTCTGTAGCGGTAGTGTTGGATGATCAAGTGAAATTGGATGCAGCGACAGGGCAGGTAAGTCATACGCCCTGGAGTGCGGATGACCTGGCTCGTTTTACTCGCCTGGTGCAAGACGCGGTAGGTTTCGATGCAAGTCGTGGTGATAGTGTTAGCGTGATCAACGCTCCCTTTGCGCCGATCGCTGCTGATGATGTGGAAAGTATCCCCTTCTACTCGCAGCCCTGGTTCTGGGATGTCGTTAAGCAAGGTCTAGGTGTGCTGTTTATCCTGGTCCTGGTGTTTGGTGTCCTGCGCCCTGTTCTGAACAACTTGGCAGGTACCAACAAGAGCAAGGACTTGGCACTGGCTGATGGTATGGGTGGTGCTGGAGATCTGGCGGGTAGTGGAGCGGGCGGCCTGAGTGGTGGTGATCTGGCCGATGACAAGGTAAGTCTGGCAAGTCCTGCAGCGCTGATGTTGCCTGGACCTAGCGAAAACTACGAAGTACAACTCAATGCCATCAAGCAATTGGTGACTGAAGACCCGGGCCTGGTTGCCCAAGTTGTGAGGGACTGGATCAATGCCGACGAGTGAATTCAACAGCATGAGCAATGTCGATAAAGCCGCTGTTCTGCTGCTCTCCCTGGGTGAGGCAGACGCTGCCCAGATCCTGCGTCACCTGGGCCCGAAAGAAGTACAGCGCGTCGGTACTGCGATGGCTCAAGTGCGTAACATCAGTCGTGACCAGGCCGAGCATGTACTGGGCAACTTTATCGAAGTGGTAGGTGAGCAGACCAGCCTGGGTGTAGGCACTGACGGTTATATCCGCAAGATGCTGACCCAGGCCCTGGGCGAAGACAAGGCTAACGGTCTGATCGACCGGATCCTGCTGGGTGGTAATACGAGCGGCCTGGATAGCCTCAAGTGGATGGAGCCTCGTGCGGTCGCGGATGTCATCCGTTACGAGCACCCACAAATCCAGGCGATTGTAGTGGCTTACCTGGATGCGGATCAGGCTGCCGAAGTTCTGGCGCATTTTGATCAGAAGATTCGGTTGGACATTATCCTGCGGGTGTCTTCGCTGAATACGGTCCAGCCAGCAGCACTGAAAGAATTGAATATGATTCTGGAGAAGCAGTTCTCGGGTAGTGCAAGCTCCGCCCGTACGACGCTGGGTGGCGTGAAGCGTGCAGCCGACATCATGAACTACCTGGATAGCGCGGTTGAGGCTCCGCTCATGGACGCTATTCGCGAAGTGGACGATGCGCTGTCTGCTCAGATCGAAGACCTTATGTTTGTCTTCGGCAACCTGGTCGATGTGGATGATCGGGGTATTCAGGCGCTGCTGCGTGAAGTCTCGTCCGATATCCTGGTCCTGGCGCTCAAGGGCGCAGATGATGGGATCAAGGACAAGTTCTTCCGTAACATGTCCAAGCGTGCAGGCGAGTTGTTGCGTGATGACTTGGAGTCCCGTGGCCCGGTTCGTATCTCCGAAGTGGAGGGGGCGCAGAAGGAGGTTATCGCAGTGGCCCGCCGTATGGCTGAGGCTGGCGAGATTGTCCTGGGTGCCAAGGGCGGCGAAGAAATGGTGTAAATCACCAAGTGGGTTTCGAGCCCGGTCACTGTGTATTTGCAGTGGTCGGGCTTTTTTTGTTCTGAGTTGGCCCAAGCTTTGCTATCTACCTGGCATACCGTAGCTTTTCTGTCAGGTGAGTCATGAACAAAGAGGACGCTAGCGATCTGATTCGCGCGAAGGAAGTCAGTATCTTCGAGCGATGGCTTTTGCCTGATCTGGATAGCAACCATGTTGAAGACGTGGCCGTTGAGCCTGATCCAGAGCCGGAAGCAGCGGAAGAGGAAACCGTCACCGTTGAAGACGTTCCGGTAGAGGAAGTCAAGCCGTTGACGTTGGAAGAGCTAGAGGCCATTCGGCAAGAGGCTTACAACGAAGGCTTCACTGCCGGTGAGCGCGATGGTTTTCACTCCGGGCAGGTAAGAGCGCGGCAAGAGGCTGAAGTAGCATTGACAGCCAAGCTGCGAAGTCTGGAAATCGTTATGGAGCAGCTGCTCGAGCCAATCGCCCAGCAGGATCGCGAGCTGGAGCAGGCGTTGGTTCGTCTGGTTGAGCATGTCACCAAACAAGTGATCCAGCGTGAGTTAAAAGACAATTCTACGCAGCTGCAACGTATCCTGCGTGAGGCGCTGAAGCTTTTGCCCATGGGTGCTGAGAATATCCGCATTCATCTCAACCCGCAGGACTTCGATTTGGTGAAGGCCCTGCGTGATCGGCACGATGAGCGTTGGAAGCTGTTGGAAGATGAAAACCTGCTGCCGGGTGGTTGCCGTATCGAAAGCGAGAACAGCGTAATCGATGCAAGTATCGAAACGCGACTGGCTCAGGCACTGACGCAGATTATGGAACAGCAACGCCATCAGGCTACACAGCCTGCCGACCCTGACCTGCATATTCCTTTGGAGAATGCTGCTGATGCATCTTGATCGCCTGAGTTTCCAGCGTCGACTGGGTGGTTATATTGACGCGGTAAGCCTCCCGGGTGAGCCCGTAATCGAAGGGCGTCTGCTGCGCATGGTAGGTTTGACGCTTGAGGCAGAAGGCTTGCGTGCTGCAGTCGGAAGTCGCTGCCGGGTCATCAATGGCGGTACCTACCAACATGCTCAGGTAGAAGCCGAGGTCATGGGGTTTTCAGGTGATAGAACCTTTTTGATGCCGATTGGCAGTCTGGCAGGTATTGCCCCTGGGGCGCGTGTCGTGCCTCTGCCTGATACCGGACGCCTGCCTATGGGAATGTCGATGTTAGGGCGTGTGCTCGATGGGTTAGGTAATGCCCTCGATGGCAAAGGGCGGATGCGCGCCGAGGATTGGGTGCCGATCGACGGTCCGACCATCAACCCGCTCAAGCGCGAGCCTATTCATGAGCCGCTTGATGTTGGTGTACGCAGTATCAATGGTTTGTTGACGGTAGGACGCGGTCAGCGTCTTGGACTGTTTGCCGGTACTGGTGTTGGTAAGAGCGTGCTGCTCGGCATGATGACCCGCTTTACCAAGGCGGACATCATCGTTGTCGGGCTGATCGGTGAGCGGGGTCGTGAGGTTAAGGAATTTATCGAGCACATCCTGGGCGAAGAGGGCATCAAGCGTTCCGTCGTTGTTGCCTCGCCAGCGGATGATGCGCCTCTGCTGCGTCTGCGTGCAGCCATGTATTGCACACGTATTGCAGAGTATTTTCGTGACAAGGGTAAAAATGTTCTGTTGCTGATGGACTCTCTGACCCGGTATGCACAGGCTCAGCGTGAAATCGCACTGGCTATTGGTGAGCCGCCGGCGACAAAGGGTTATCCGCCATCCGTGTTTGCCAAGCTGCCCAGCCTGGTGGAGCGCGCGGGTAATGCTGAAAAGGGCGGTGGTTCTATCACGGCGTTCTACACTGTACTGTCAGAGGGTGATGATCAGCAGGACCCGATCGCTGATGCGGCGCGAGGAGTGCTGGATGGTCACTTTGTTTTGTCCCGCCGTCTGGCGGAAGAAGGCCATTACCCTGCCATTGACATTGAAGCGTCGATCAGCCGAGTGATGCCGCAGGTCGTAAGTCCTGAGCATTTGCGTAATGCCCAGCGTATGAAACAGTTGTGGTCTCGCTTCCAGCAAAGCCGCGATTTGATCAGTGTGGGCGCCTATGTACCAGGCGGCGATCCTGAAACTGACCAGGCAATCAAGCGCTACCCTGCGATGCAGCAGTACTTGCGCCAAGGACTGAATGAAAGCGAGTCGCTCGAGCAGAGCGGGCAAAATCTAGGCGTATTGCTGGAGAGCTGATGAATCATGAAAGGTCGTGCTGAGCGGTTGACCCCAGTGATAGATATGAGTGAGCAGGAGGAGCGGGACGCTGCTCGGCAATTAGGTAAGTGTCAGACACAATTGATGCAGGCAGAGCAAAAACTTGCTGACCTGCAGCGCTACCGGGACGATTACCACAAGCAATGGCTGAATGCGGGAAGTCAGGGTGTGTCAGGCCAGTGGATGATCGGTTATCAGCGTTTCCTCAGTCAATTGGAGGATGCTATTGCGCAACAGGAGCGGAGCACTAACTGGCACCGCGATGTTGTCGAAAAGGCACGTCAATCCTGGCAGCAACGCTACGCACGCTTGGAAGGTTTGAAAAAACTGGTAGAGAAATATCGCCAGGAACAGCGGCTGGTTGAGGACAAGCGAGAGCAGAAGCAGATGGATGAGTTTTCCCAACGGCTTTTGCAACAAATTCGGATGTAAGGAAAAAGGGCCAGCCGTTTTGCTGGCCCTCTTTATTTCCTGCCAAACCTTCTAAAAGAGGTCCTGACGGTTGGCAGCCAATTTTCCAGCAACATAGATTCTCTGTTGCTCATTCGCTGGAATTTTGACGTCAGGCTTATGTTTACCTTCCAAAGTCTGGTAAAAGAGCAATTACCAGAGCGCCTTCCAGCGTAAGTCCAGTGATATAAACGGTAGTAATGAGCGCTTTAGAACAATTTATTGTGTTCCAGGGGTGCCATTAGAGTGCCAGCTTTGCCAAAATCGCACCGACAGAAGGTTTGTTTAACCTAACTCCTAACGGAGGGCTTGATATGTCAGTGTTGTGTAGCAGAGCTCTTACGTTTCATCCTCATGTTACTTTGCCATTTCGTCTGGCATCTTTGGCCTGATGAGTGAGTCCTACCATGTCATTGCCACACTTAGATACCGATACTCTGCTTGCCCTGCAGGAAATTATGGAGGACGAGTACGGTAATCTGCTCGACACCTATATTTCCGACTCGGAAGAGCGTATCCGTGCGCTGAAGGAGGCCTATGCAGAACAGGAGCTGGTACAGCTTCGGCATGTGGCTCACAGCTTCAAGGGAAGTTCCAGTAACATGGGCGCCGTCGTTCTGACAAATCTTTGCCGGGACTTGGAGGAAGCGGCCCGTCGAAACGCTCCCTTGTCCGTTATAGATGAAAAGATCGAAAGCGTTCAGCGCGAGTTTGCCATTGTGCGCATTCTGTTCAAGTCGGAACGGCAACGGCACGCGTGATTTTCAGCCGTGTTTCTTAAAGCTGGCCCAGCGTTTGCTTCTCTAGCTCCAGATACCTTAACTGGAGCAATTTTATGGCTGTCGCCTCTGACTTCATTTTGTCGTCGACGCCTGATATCAGCTCGGGCAAGACCGCGTTCAAAGCGCCGTTCAAGCCCGCTGAGTCAACTCGCAGCGATACCCCACGTTTCTCGGATGTTTATGCCAAAGAGCAGCAGCCTGCTCGTAATGAGGTGCGTACTCGCGATGCGGATCCAAAGTCCGTGAAGCGCGAGGCTTCCGCATCGCGTCACGATAGCAAGGTTAACGACAGCGAGACTGGCGAGTCTGTTTCCTCAGACGTAAAGCAGAAAGAGACCTCTGGATCTGCCGATAGCGGCAAGGCCTTGCCGGTGGCCGATGAGCACGCCTCTGTTCCAGACGCGCAGCTGGACCCGTTATTGCTGCTTGGCATGACTGGAACCCTGCCTGCGGAAGTGGCACCTTTGCCGGTTCCAAATGCTGTCAGCTCTTTGACGTCCCTGACGGAAGATACGCTGACATCGGGTATTACGTCAGCGCTTCCACAGGGGCTGGATCAGGTGGCTTCCTCGAATGGCCAGGCTGCCTCTTCTGGTGAGACTGCTGGCCAGCTGCTGGCCCAGGCCGGTAGTAAGCTACTTCAGACTACCGATACAGCATCTGGCACCGCTCAGGCCAATACAAGTCAAGGCTCCTCTAAACAGGCCGAGGTTGTAAGTGCTCTTCTGGCTGCAGCCACTCAAAGTCAGCCTACTGAGGGTGAGGCCGCCCTTGAAGCATTGCAAGGATTAAAAGATATCGATGATAGGGCCTTGCCTGACGGTCGAAACGAGACCTTTGCAGACAAGCTGAATAGCTTGTCCCAGACAATGGGAACGCCTGTGCAGACGGCTCGTCCCGTTGCGCCTACAGTGCCGGGCCAACCGCTGGCAATGAATCAGTCCGACTGGCATGAAGGTGTAATTGATCGAGTTATGTGGATGTCGAGTCAGAACCTCAGGAGTGCTGACATTCGGCTCGAACCGGCCGGGTTGGGGCGTCTTGAAGTTCGTATCGATATGACTAACGACCAGGCTCAGGTCACTTTTGCTAGTCCGCATGCGGATGTTCGTGATGCACTCGACAGCCAGTCTCATCGCTTGCGAGACATGTTCGTGCAGCAGGGGATGACGCTTGATGTAAACGTCTCGGATCAATCAGCGCATCGTAACTGGCAGGCCGCACAGCAGGACACGGGAACCGGAGGGCGACGGTCTTCGAATACTGGGTCAGGTAGCGAAGATCGTGCGATTGATGAAGTGGCAGGTACCTCAAGTGAGACGGTAGCGCACACAATAAAGAGAAATGATGGAGTGGTGGACTTCTACGCTTGACCGGGACGCCTCCCGCAGGTGATGAGGTCCGTCTTACCAAGGGCGAATCTGACGGCTACGCCTCAAGCGATTGGCTAAAGATGAATGTATCAACAAAACTGCTGTTATTCCCTCTGCGTTTTAGGGCTGTAGGCGGTTCACTCAATTACGGATGTAAGCATGGCCAAGAAAGAACAAGCGGCTGATGACGCGGCCAAACCCGCTGGCAAAGGCAAGCTCAAGCTCATCATCATTATCGTGGTCGCATTGTTGTTGACGATAGGGGCTTCGGTAGGTGCAACATGGTTCATCATGAACAAGAAGGTTCATGATGCCGAGGCCGCAAAGGCGGAGCCCACCACTCCTGTCCGACTGCCTGCCATCTACGAAAAATTAACGCCGTCTTTTGTGGTCAACTTCAATGTGAACGGCAGGCAGCGTTATATGCAGGTGGGTGTGGCGCTGATGGGACGCGATCAGGCAAAGATGGATGAACTCAAGGCTCATTTGCCCCAGGTACGCAATCAACTGGTCATGCTGCTTTCTGCCCAGAGTTATGACGCCTTATTGACGCCGGTTGGCAAGGAGTTGCTACGTCAACAGGCAACTTCCAAGATTCAGGAGCTTGCTCAGAAGCAGGTGGGTCAACCTACGGTCGAGCAGGTTTTGTTCACTAACTTCGTCCTGCAATAGGGATTGCCATGTCTGTACAAGATTTACTGTCTCAGGATGAAATCGACGCGCTTCTTCACGGCGTCGATGATGGTCTTGTCGAAACGGATCCTATAGCGCCTACAGGCTCGGTCAGGGGATATGACCTGACCAGCCAGGATCGTATCGTCCGTGGCCGGATGCCGACATTGGAGATGATCAATGAGCGCTTTGCCCGCTATACCCGGGTCAGCATGTTCAACCTGCTTCGTCGCTCGGCTGACGTGTCCGTAGGGGGTGTGCAGGTCTTGAAGTTCGGTGAGTATGTTCGCTCGCTGTATGTACCGACCAGCTTGAACATGGTGAAGATCAAGCCTTTGCGTGGTACGGCACTGTTTATTCTGGATGCCAAGTTGGTGTTTAAGCTGGTAGACAACTTCTTTGGTGGCGATGGCCGTCACGCCAAGATTGAAGGTCGTGAGTTTACGCCGACCGAGCTGCGTGTTGTACGCATGGTGCTTGACCAGTGCTTCGTTGACCTTAAAGAGGCCTGGGGCGCAATGCTCGCGTGTCAGTTCGAGTACATCAACTCCGAAGTCAACCCGGCCATGGCAAATATTGTCAGTCCGAACGAGGTGGTAGTGGTCAGCTCGTTCAGCATCGAGCTGGATGGCGGTGGCGGTGAGCTGCATATCGCCATGCCATACTCAATGATCGAGCCTATCCGCGAAATGCTGGACGCCGGCTTCCAGTCGGATGTGGATGATCAGGACGAGCGCTGGGTCAAGGCTATGCGCGAGGACCTTCTGGATATCCGTGTACCGCTGGAAGCGACGGTGGTGCGTCGTCAGCTCAGGCTACGTGACATCCTGCATATGCAGCCTGGCGATGTAATTCCGGTTGAGATGCCGGAGGAAATGCTGATGCGCGCCAATGGTATGCCAACTTTCAAAGTAAAGATGGGGGCTCGTAAAGGAAACCTGGCCTTGCAAATCATTGAACCGGTCAAGAACTCTCGCTGACGCGATTTTGACTGAATGCTTTTATTTCTTTCGAGCCGTAGGCTCACCGTTTTAGATTGAGGTTAAGATGGCAGATCAAAACACCAACAGCGAAGAACAGGCTCTGGCTGATGAGTGGGCCGCGGCGATGGCAGAGGCAGGCGACTCCAATCAGGATGAAATCGATGCGATGATGGCTCAGGGCTCGAACCCGGCCTCTCGCGCGCCTGTAGAAGAATTTGCCGGGATCCAAGGTAACAATCAGCAGATTACAGGTATGGAAGGTCCGAACCTGGATGTGATTCTGGACATTCCTGTCATGATTTCGATGGAAGTCGGCCATACCGACATTTCCATCCGGAACCTGCTACAACTGAATCAGGGCTCGGTTATCGAGCTTGATCGCCTGGCGGGAGAGCCGCTCGATGTACTGGTCAACGGTACCTTGATTGCTCACGGCGAGGTGGTGGTGGTTAACGAGAAGTTCGGTATCCGGCTGACCGATGTCATCAGCCCCAGTGAACGTATCAAGAAACTACGCTGACCTTATGCGAATGCTCATTGCTCTACTGGCGACCTTGCCGCTTGTCTCCCAGGCGGCTGAAACAGCTGCACCGTCAACCAATATGGGATCGCAGCTGACTCAGCTTGTGTTGGGTCTGCTGCTGATTATTGGCCTGATCTTCGGGCTGGCCTGGCTTATCCGTCGGGTACAGCAGGTGGGGCCGCGTGGCAATAACGCTATCAAGTTGGTCGCTACCCAGCATCTGGGGCCGCGAGAGAGGCTGGTGTTGGTGCAGGTAGGGCAGGAGCAAATACTCGTAGGACTCACGGCTGGGCGCATTACTCCCTTGCATGTGATGAAGGAACCGGTTCGCCTGGCCGATGAGCAACCGGCTTCGCCTGAGTTTGCTCAACGGCTTTTCGAGCTGATCAGCCGCGACCCAAAGGATAAGTCATGAGATTCGACTCATTGAAGTCTTTCGCGCGAGTGGTGCGGAGAATGAACTGGTGCTGACTGGTACAAGCGGTGTGTTTACGACGTTGTTGAAATCCAATCTTCGTTTGCTTCGTAATTGCCTGCTTGTGCTTGTGCTTGTGCTTGTGCTTGTGCTGGTGGCACTGGCGGCACCTTTGGCGTTTGGGCAGGAAAATGGGGCTAACAATCCGTTGTCCATTTCCGCTATTACCATGAGTACAAACGCCAACGGCCAGCAGGAGTACTCCGTCAGCCTGCAGATTCTGCTGATCATGACGGCGCTGAGTTTCATTCCAGCGTTTGTCATGCTGATGACCAGCTTTACACGGATCATCATTGTATTCGCCATTCTCCGCCAAGCCCTGGGCTTGCAGACAACGCCGTCAAACCAGGTGTTGATCGGACTGGCACTGTTCCTGACATTGTTCATCATGGAGCCGGTCTTTGACCGCATCAACAACGATGCCTTGCAGCCCTATATGAATGAGCAGCTGACGGCCCAGGATGCAATTGCGCGGGCAGAGGGGCCGATCAAGGACTTCATGTTGGCGCAGACCCGGCAATCCGATCTGGACATGTTCATGCGGCTATCCAAGCGTACAGACATCGCCACACCTGATCAGGCGCCGCTGACGATCGTGGTTCCGGCCTTTGTGACATCCGAATTGAAAACAGCCTTCCAGATCGGCTTCATGATCTTTATTCCATTCCTGGTAATTGACCTCGTGGTAGCCAGCGTGCTGATGGGGATGGGCATGATGATGCTTTCACCGATGATCATCTCGTTACCGTTCAAGCTGATGCTGTTCGTGCTGGTTGACGGTTGGTCGTTGATCATGGGTACGCTGGCTGGCAGCTTCGGTACTGTCTAAGAGGAGATACCCCATGACGCCTGAAGTAGCCGTAGATCTGTTTCGGCAAGCGCTCTGGTTGACTGCATTGCTTGTAGGCATTCTGATCGTGCCGAGCTTGCTAGTGGGCCTGGTGGTTTCAATGTTCCAGGCCGCTACACAGATCAACGAGCAGACCTTGAGTTTTCTGCCTCGACTGATTGTCACGTTGTTGACGCTGATTGTCCTAGGGCCTTGGCTCACCCGTGAGCTGATGGAGTTCATGCGCAACATGATCACCAATGTTCCGATGTTGATTGGTTAAATCATGCTTGAGCTGAGTGATGCGCAGATTGGCGGCTGGGTCGGTACGTTCCTGCTACCTCTGTTCCGTATTGCTGCCGTCTTTATGACGATGCCTATCATCGGGACCAACATGGTTCCCGCGCGCGTAAAGCTCTATATGGCACTGGCCTTTACCGCTCTGCTGGTGCCTACGCTGCCCCCCATGCCGCAGGTCGATGCCGTGAGCGTACAGGCCTTGCCGCTGATTGCAGAGCAGATCCTGATTGGCGCTCTTATGGGTTTTAGCCTTCAGCTGTTCTTTCACGTCTTCGTGATTGCTGGGCAACTGCTCTCCACCCAGGCAGGACTTAGCTTTGCATCAATGGTCGATCCGGCCAATGGCATTTCGGTGCCGGTGCTGGGGCAGTTCTTCAACGTACTGGTGACGCTGCTGTTCCTGTCCATGAACGGACACCTGATCGTCATGGAAATCCTGGCAGAAAGCTTTACCACGCTACCGGTTGGTCAGTTGCTGTCTGTTGATCATTTTTGGGAGCTGGCCGGTAAATTGAGTTGGGTGCTTGGTGCTGGCGTATTACTGGTCTTGCCTGCTATTACGGCACTGCTGGTCGTGAACCTTGCTTTTGGCGTAATGACCCGCGCAGCGCCTCAACTCAACATTTTTTCCATTGGCATGCCCTTAACCGTAACGCTGGGTCTGATCATTATCTGGATTGGCACAGCGGATATCTTTTCGCACTACGAATCATTAGTCACTGAAGCGCTGCAATGGCTCCGAGAGCTGGTGCGAGCGCGATAGGCAGGAGGTCGCCATGTCGGACGAATCCAGCAGTGAAGACCGTACAGAGGAACCTACCGACAAACGTAAGCGGGAAGCGCGCGAGGAGGGGCAGTTACCCCGATCCCGTGAGCTTGGCACGCTGACGGTTGTGATGGGGGGGCTCATAGCGCTTCTGGCGTTTGGGTCGATCCTGGGAGATGCGTTACTGGATTTGATGCGTGGCAGTTTTTCACTAAACCGTGAAGCCGTTCTGGATGAGCGGAACATGGGGATCATGCTGCTAACATCCGGCAAGGCCGCCATGCTGGGCATGATGCCGGTTTTTCTCGTCCTTGTGCTGGCTGCCGTTATTGGCCCGATTGCACTGGGAGGCTTCTTGTTTTCCAGCAAATCCCTTCAGCCCAAGTTCAGTCGAATGAACCCTCTTTCAGGACTCAAGCGCATGTTTTCGACCCATGCGCTGATGGAGTTGGGCAAGGCGCTGGCCAAGTTCGTTCTGCTGCTCACCATTGCGATCATGGTGCTCTTGTCCGAGCGTGATGCGTTGCTGTCCATTGCAAAGGAGCCTTTGGGCAGTGCCATTATCCACAGTATAAAAGTGGCAGGGCATGCAGCGTTGATGGTGTCTTTAGGGCTATTACTTATCGCAGCTATTGACGTACCGTTCCAATGGTATAGCAACAAGAAAAAGCTGATGATGACCAAGCAGCAGATCAAGGATGAATACAAGGACAGCGAAGGCAAGCCCGAAGTAAAAGGGCGGATGCGCCAGATGCAGCGCGAAATGGCGCAACGTCGCATGATGACCGCCGTGCCAGAGGCCGACGTCATTATCACCAACCCAACACATTATGCTGTGGCGCTAAAGTATGACGCTGCCACCGGTGGGGCGCCGATCCTGGTAGCCAAGGGTAGCGACTTTGTGGCATTGAAGATTCGTGAGCTTGCCCAGGAGCACGCCGTTACGACGCTTGAATCACCCGCCCTGGCGCGAGCAGTGTACTATTCTACTGATATCGATAGAGAGATTCCGGCAGGGCTTTACATCGCTGTGGCGCAAGTACTGGCCTACGTTTATCAGCTCAAGCAGTACAAGGCCGGTCAAGGCCGGCGTCCAGAACAGCCGCATGAGCCACCTATCCCGCCGGATTTACGGCGTGATGAGTAGGTAAAGAGGGCCCCGCTGAACGGGGCCTTCTTGTTACTTGATAACCCCGCACGCCATCCGGGCTCCACCACCGCCTAGCGGTTTGGGATGATCCGAGTGGTTATCGCCACCTACGTGAACCATCAGAGCGTGGCCTTTGATTTCATTCAAGTCCTTCAGGCGCGGCGCCAGCACGGGCTGAGAGGCTGTTCCGTCGCTTGTGACATAAAGGGCGGGCAGATCACCTTTATGGCCGTCGCCCCAGGGAGCGTCATGCTTGCCGGTATTCTCAGGGTCCCAGTGACCGCCTGCGGCGCCTGCCGGCGTGTTCTTGCCATCGACTTCTGCAGCGTCACAGCTGGGTTTGGCATGAATATGGAATCCATGTGTCCCTGGCTCCAGCCCTTTTAGCTCAGGTGTAAATACCAAGCCGTAGTCAGTCTTTACGATGGTGACGCTGCCTACACTTTCGCCCGGACCTTTCTCTGTTGCGATATTTAATGGAACAGTCACGGCGTCATCCGCCTGGGCCATACCAGCGAGTCCTGCTGACATCAGCGTTACGGCAATCCATTTTTTCATCGGGTTCTCCTGTTATCCACTTTATGCGCGTCTTGTGAAGGGACCTCATATGCGTGTTCAGGTTTCCTTATTACGGTGCTCGTATCAACAGTGGCTAAAGGCCGGCCTCAAGAAAACAGTCGTGCAGGCCGATATAACAGGCGCAAACGCAACAAATTCAAACAAAAAAGGAACTTGGCCCGTTGCTTGCTGAATAGCCTGCATCAAGACGCTCTGACGTCAAAAGATTGATATGCAAGGCATTCAAGAGGAACGACTGTGAAAGTTAATCACGGGCAAATGTTGACCAATGTTCGCAGCCTGAGCCGCGGTAACCTGGCTGTACCGATATTGGTTCTGGCCATGCTCGGCATGATGACATTGCCGATCCCGCCGTTTCTGCTGGACGTGCTGTTTACCTTCAATATCGCGCTGTCGATCGTGGTATTGCTGGTAAGCGTTTATGCGCTACGGCCTTTGGACTTTGCGGTGTTTCCGACGATCCTGCTCGTGGCCACGTTGCTGCGCTTGGCATTGAACGTGGCGTCTACACGTGTCGTTCTTTTGCATGGTCATGATGGCCATGCCGCTGCCGGTAAGGTGATTCAGGCCTTTGGTGACGTAGTGGTGGGTGGTAACTACGTTGTCGGTGCGGTCGTGTTCGCCATCCTGATGATCATCAACTTTGTGGTAGTGACCAAGGGTGCTGGTCGTATCTCCGAAGTATCCGCGCGTTTCACCCTGGACGCCATGCCTGGTAAGCAGATGGCCATCGACGCTGACCTGAACGCCGGTGTGATCGATCAGGCCGAAGCAAAGAAGCGTCGTGCCGAGGTAGGTCAGGAAGCTGACTTCTACGGCTCAATGGATGGTGCCAGCAAATTCGTTCGCGGTGATGCGGTTGCCGGTCTGCTGGTACTGTTCATTAACCTGCTCGGTGGTATCGCGATCGGGATGATGCAGCATAACCTGAGCATTGCCGATGCAGGCCGTATCTATGCACTGCTGACTATTGGTGACGGTCTGGTTGCCCAGGTGCCTTCGCTGTTGCTGTCTGTTGCGGCTGCCATCATGGTAACGCGTGTGTCTTCTTCCGAAGACATGGGGCAGCAGGTCAACCGTCAAATGTTCGCCTCGCCAAAGGCGCTTGCTGTCTCTGCGGCCATCATCATTGCCATGGGTCTGGTGCCCGGCATGCCGCACGTGCCGTTCTTGGGTTTGGGCTTCATGGCTGCTGCCGGTGCCTATTTCATCTGGGATCGCCAGCGCAAGGTCAAGCAAGTGGCCGAGCAGGAAGCTCAGCGTCAGCAGGAGCTGGCCCCCGTACAGCGCCCCGCTGAAACCAAGGAGCTGGGCTGGGATGACGTAACGCCTGTCGACATGGTTGGCCTGGAAGTAGGTTATCGCCTGATTCCTTTGGTGGATCGCAACCAGGGCGGTGAGCTGCTAACGCGTATCAAGGGTGTTCGCAAGAAGTTGTCCCAGGATCTTGGCTTCCTTATGCCCGCTGTACATATTCGCGACAACCTGGAACTGATGCCCAATGCTTATCGTTTGACGTTGATGGGCGTGAATGTTGCGGAAGCCGAAATCTATCCGGACCGCGAACTGGCTATCAACCCGGGTCAGGTATTCGGCACGTTGAATGGTGTGATTGCCAAAGATCCGGCGTTTGGCCTTGATGCGGTTTGGATTGACGTCAGTCAGCGTGATCAGGCGCAGTCCCTGGGCTATACCGTGGTCGATGCCAGCACGGTCGTTGCGACCCACCTCAACCAGGTTCTCCAAAAGCATGCCCACGAGCTGTTGGGGCATGAAGAAGTGCAGCAATTACTGCAGCTTCTGGCCAAGAGTTCGCCCAAGTTGGCCGAAGAACTGGTGCCAGGCATGATTTCCTTGTCTACGCTTCTTAAGGTATTGCAGCAATTGCTGCAGGAGCAGGTCTCGGTACGTGATGTTCGTACGATTGCTGAGGCTATTGCGAATGTGGCGCCGCGTAGTCAAGATCCCGCCGTCATGGTTTCGTCGGTTCGTGTGGCGCTGTCCCGTGCAATCGTCCAGAACATCATTGGACTGGAGCCCGAGCTGCCTGTTATTACGCTGGAACCGAGATTGGAACAGATGTTGCTTAATGGTATGCAGAAGGCCGGACAGGGTGTTGAAGATGGCATGTTCCTGGAACCAGGAATGGCCGAGAAATTGCAACGCTCTCTGGTAGATGCAGCACAGCGTCAAGAAATGATGGGTAAGCCAGTCGTGTTACTGGTAGCCGGTGCGATTCGCGGGATGATGTCCCGCTTCGCGAGAATGGCAGTTCCCACGATGTCTGTGCTGGCTTATCAGGAAATTCCGGATAACAAACAAGTCACCATTATCGCAACGGTTGGCCAGAACGGCTGAGGTTTGAACCATGCAAGTTAAACGCTTTTTTGCTGCTGATATGCGTCAAGCCATGAAAATGGTTCGTGACGAACTGGGTGCAGATGCCGCGATCCTGAGCAATCGCCGTGTTGCCGGTGGCATTGAGCTGACCGCTGCCCTAGATTATCAAGCGCCGACTCCCACTGCGCCGAATGCTGCGCTGGAAGCCGAGCTGCGTAAAACCCAAGTGCGTATCGCCGAAGCCCACGCTGAACTGGCCATTCGCTCGCCTAACCAGGGTGTCGCTGCGCCGCAAGCCAACGCTAGTCAACTCTTTGGCAGTGAGCAGATCAGCGCTCGCCAGGAACCTGTTATCTCCGAGCCCAAAGTTGCCCAGCCAGCACCTGCCGTTGCCGCCGCGCCTTCTGCCGAAGAGCGCCGTGCGCTGGATGCCATGCGCTCCGAGATCACCGGGCTACGTGAATTGATTGAAGTGCAGCTGGGCTCTATCGCCTGGGGCCAGATGCAGGACAAGCGTCCTGATGAAGCAAACTTCTGGCGCCGCCTGCAACGCATGGGACTTCCGGCTGATCTGTGCCGTGACCTGATGGCGCGTGTGGCAAGTGTGAACGAGCCCCGTCAGGCCTGGCGTATGCTGTTGGCCCACCTGACCCAGGCAATCGACACGCCCCAGGTTGATCTGCTGGAAGAGGGCGGTATCGTCGCGTTCGTCGGTCCCGCCGGATCGGGTAAGACCACTACGCTGTCCAAAATGGCAGCGAGCTATGTTCTGAAGTATGGCGCGCAAAGTCTTGCGCTGGTCACCATGGATAGCCATCGCATCGGCGCCCAAGAGCAAATCAAGACGTTGGGTCATATTCTCGATGTGCCGGTTACCGTTGTAGATCCACGTCAGTCGCTGGCTCAGGCGCTTGAGCCACTGGCTCGCAAGCGCATGGTCCTGATCGATACGGCAGGTATCCCGGCCAATGACCCCGCCCTGCGTCTGCAACTGGAAGCGCTGGCTAATGAGAAACTGAAGATTCGCAACTATCTGGTCATGGCAGTAACCAGCCAGAGCCAGGTGCTAAAAGCGGCTTATCACAACTACAAGGGGTGCGGTCTGGCTGGTTGTGTTCTGACCAAACTGGATGAGTCCGCGACGTTGGGTGAAGCGCTCGGTATAGCCATTAGCCATCATATCCCGGTAGCCTATCTCTCCGACGGTCCTCGCATCCCTGACGACCTGCATATTGCGCGCAAGCATCAGCTGGTTAGCCGTGCAGTCAATCGTCAGCTGACCGAGGAGCCTGCAGAGGAAACCATGGCGGATATGTTTGCCGAGCTCTATCAAAAGCCGGCCAAGCGCGTCGGTTAAGTTACAGTTTTTTGCAAGTTGGGTAAGGTTTTTGCAATAGAAGGTTTACAGGCGTCGTAGTGTCAGAAAGCAGTACACGCTTCAGGTTTAGTGCCAGCTGGCTCGTTAGCACAACGATCTGGCTACACCATAAGTGCCCTCTACGGGCTGGCTGGTTTTTCATAGGTGTACAGCAATGGGTATGCATCCCGTACAGGTAATTGCAGTGACAGGCGGCAAGGGAGGCGTTGGGAAAACCAACGTTTCGGTAAACCTTTCGCTAGCGTTGGCTGAACTGGGCCGACGTGTCATGTTGCTCGATGCCGACTTGGGCTTGGCAAACGTCGACGTTTTGCTCGGGTTGACTCCGAAGCAGACACTCGCCGATGTGATCGAAGGTAAATGTGATCTTCGCGACGTGATTTTGCAAGGCCCTGGCGGTATCCGGGTCGTTCCGGCCGCTTCCGGTGCGCAAGCCATGGTGCAGTTGTCGTCTCTTCAACATGCCGGTCTGATCCAGGCATTCAGTGACATCAGCAACGATATCGATGTGCTTGTTGTCGATACGGCTGCTGGCATCGGTGATTCGGTTGTGAGCTTTGTACGGGCTGCCCAGGAGGTGCTTCTGGTGGTCTGTGATGAGCCTACTTCGATCACGGACGCTTATGCGCTTATCAAGATGTTCAACCGCGATCATGGAATCACGCGGTTTCGCGTACTGGCGAATATGGCATTGACGCCCCAGGAAGGTCGCAATCTCTTTGCTAAGCTGACCAAGGTAACTGACCGTTTCTTGGATGTGGCTCTGCAGTATGTGGGTGCGGTTCCTTTTGATGAATGTGTACGGAAAGCCGTCCAGAAGCAGCGGTCCGTATACGAAGCATACCCGCGCTCCAAAGCCGCTCTGGCTTTCCGGGCCATTGCCCAGAAGGTGGATGCTTGGCCCTTGCCGGCCAACCCACGCGGTCACTTGGAGTTTTTCGTCGAACGATTGGTGCAACCCACTGTAGGGCCAAATGTATGACAGCGTCCAGCGGTCTCCGTATGTACAGTAAATCTCAGACCCATTCACAGCAGGAGCAACTGATCAATCAGTATGCGCCGCTGGTCAAGCGCATTGCCTATCACCTGTTGGCGCGTCTGCCTGCCAATGTACAGGTGGAAGATCTCATGCAGGCCGGCATGATCGGCCTGCTCGAGGCCTCCAAGAAGTACGATGCCGGCAAAGGTGCAAGCTTTGAAACCTATGCCGGTATCCGTATCCGCGGAGCCATGCTGGACGAGGTTCGCAAAGGTGATTGGGCACCTCGTTCGGTGCATCGTAACAGCCGTATGGTGGCCGATGCGATTCGTGCTGTTGAAGCAAGAACGGGTCGTGACGCTAAAGATCCTGAAGTTGCTGCCGAACTTGGTGTAAGCCTTGAAGAATATTACGGCATTCTCAATGACACATTGGGAAGTCGCCTGTTCAGCTTCGATGACTTGATGGAAGAGGGTGAGCACGGTCTCGAAGAGAGCGGAGCCCATGATTTCGAGCCAGGTCGAGGACTGGAAGATGATCGTTTCAAGCAGGCCCTGGCGGAAGCCATTGCCAATCTTCCAGAGCGTGAGCGTCTCGTCTTGTCGCTGTATTACGACGAGGAGTTGAACCTAAAGGAAATCGGAGAGGTGCTTGGGGTAAGTGAATCCCGAGTCTGTCAACTGCACAGTCAGTGCGCAGCACGTCTGCGGGCTCGTCTGGCTGAATGGCGTTCGCGCTAAGGCAAAACACTAAGCATGTATGGCATGCCTTTGAAAAGGCATGTCTGGGGTAAGGATGGAGGTCGACTTGGACAAAGATATGAAAATTCTCATCGTGGACGATTTTTCCACCATGAGACGCATCATCAAGAATCTGCTGCGAGATCTGGGGTTCACCAATACTACCGAGGCCGACGACGGCTTGACGGCGTTGCCGATGCTGCAAAGCGGCAACTTCGACTTCCTGGTAACGGACTGGAACATGCCGGGTATGACCGGTATCGACCTGCTACGGGAAGTCCGTGCCGATGCACGCCTGAAGAACCTGCCTGTTCTGATGGTAACGGCCGAAGCCAAGCGCGAACAAATTGTCGAGGCAGCTCAAGCGGGTGTGAATGGTTACGTTGTGAAGCCGTTTACTGCCCAGGTGCTCAAAGAAAAGATCGACAAGATCTTTGAGCGGGTCAACGGCTGATAACCATCTCGAGGATGTTATGGACCTTGGCAGTAAATCATTCGAAGACCTGGAATCGACCCTGAAAAAGCATGCCCAAGAGCTGGTTGCCAGCCTTGAAGATGGCAATTTCAGCCAGGCAGTGCAGCTCATCAATGAGCTCAATCAGGTGCGAGATCGTGGTCTGTATCAGGAAATCGGCAAGCTGACGCGTGAGTTGCACAACGCGATCGTCAACTTCCAGATCGATCCCCAGGCGTCCTATGCCAATGAAGTCACAAACATTGCAGACGCCACCGATCGCCTAAGCTACGTTGTGGAAATGACGGAGCGTGCTGCCAACCGTACCATGGACTTGGTCGATGCCAGCACACCGCTTATCGAATCATTTGGTAAGGACGCTCATGACCTCCACGCCGAGTGGGGCCGCTTTATGCGGCGCGAGCTCAGTGCCGAGGAGTTCCGCGAGCTGGCCAAGCGAGTCGGTGCGTTTCTGGGGCGCAGCGATGAGGACGCCCACAAGCTGTCTTCGTTGCTGAACGATATCCTGTTGGCGCAGGACTATCAGGATCTTACCGGTCAAGTCATCAAGCGTGTGACGAACCTTGTTACACAAGTCGAGCGCGATCTCGTCAAGCTGGTCCGTATGGCCGGTCAGGTGGATCGTTATGCAGGAATTAGCCACGACCACGTCAAGGCCATCGAAGAAATTCAAAAAGAAAAGTCTTCGAAGGGTGAAGGTCCGCAGATTCATGCCGATAAAAGAGAAGACGTCGTATCCAGCCAGGATGACGTAGATGACCTTCTGTCCAGCCTTGGTTTCTAAACCTGGCCTTTTTGGAGAGTGCATGAATGAGCTTCGACGCCGATGAAGAAATCCTCCAGGATTTCCTGGTAGAGGCCGGCGAGATTCTCGAATTGTTGTCCGAGCAATTGGTGGAACTCGAAAGCCGCCCGGATGATATGAATCTTCTCAACGCCATCTTCCGTGGATTCCACACGGTAAAGGGAGGGGCAGGCTTCCTCCAGCTGCACGCCCTTGTTGAGTGCTGCCACATTGCCGAAAACGTGTTCGACATCCTGCGTAAGGGTGAGCGCCGCGTTGATGCCGAGCTGATGGACGTTGTCCTTCAAGCTCTGGATACGGTAAACGAAATGTTCGGCCAGGTACGTGAGCGTACTGAGCCGACACCGGCTACTCCTGAGCTGCTGGCTGCCTTGGCACGTCTGGCGGAGCCTGAAGGCGCCGAACCTGCTCCCGCTGCTGTGGAGCCGGTTCAGGTCCCTGTGGTTGCTGTCCAGGCACCTGCTGCCAGTGATGTAAGCGACGATGAGTTTGACCGACTCCTCGATGCAATCGGGAATGAGCCGGCACCTGTGGCAGCCGTTGGCTCGGCCGTACCTGCATCTGGCGACGAAATCACTGATGACGAGTTTGAATCTCTGCTGGATCAGCTGCACGGCAAAGGTAAGTTTGATGCTGCTGTTGCAGCGCCGTCCGAGCCTGCCAAGGCTGCTGCTCCGGTAGCCAAGTCAGGTGACGAGATCACGGATGACGAGTTTGAATCTCTGCTGGATCAGCTGCACGGCAAAGGTAAGTTTGATGCTGCTGTTGCAGCGCCGTCCGAGCTTGCCAAGGCTGCTGCTCCGGTAGCCAAGTCAGGTGATGAAATCACGGATGACGAGTTCGAATCTCTGCTGGATGAGCTGCATGGAAAAGGCCGTTTCGATGGTGGTGTTGCGGCTGCTCCTGTAGCACCTGCACCCGCTCCGGTTGCCAAGGCGGCATCTGCTCCTGTGGCGAAGCCCCAGCCTGCAGCGGCCCCAGCACCGGCGGTCAGCGCAGCACCGAAGGCTGAACCGCGTGCGGCGGCTGCCCCGGCAGGCGAGAAGCCGGCCAGCGAAGCTGAAACAACCGTGCGTGTGGACACCGCCCGTCTCGACGAGATCATGAACATGGTCGGCGAGCTGGTGCTGGTGCGTAATCGTCTGGTTCGTCTTGGGCTGAACAGTGGCGATGAGGCCATGGCCAAGGCTGTATCAAACTTGGACGTTGTGACAGCGGATCTTCAGACCTCGGTCATGAAGACGCGCATGCAGCCAATCAAGAAGGTATTCGGACGCTTCCCGCGTCTGGTCCGTGACTTGGCGCGCAACCTGAAGAAAGAAATCAACCTTGAGCTTGTGGGTGAAGAAACCGATCTCGACAAGAACTTGGTAGAGGCCTTGGCTGACCCGCTGGTGCACTTGGTGCGCAACGCGGTCGACCATGGAATCGAGGAGCCTGCCGAGCGCGAGAAGAATGGCAAAGCCCGTGCGGGCCGTGTCGTTCTGTCTGCGGAGCAGGAGGGCGATCATATCCTGTTGGCCATTTCCGACGATGGCAAAGGGATGGATCCCAACGCTCTGCGCGCCAAGGCTGTTGAAAAAGGCCTGCTTGACAAGGACGCGGCGGAACGTTTGACCGATCTTGAATGCTACAACCTGATCTTTGCACCAGGCTTTTCAACCAAGACCGAAATCTCCGATATTTCCGGTCGTGGTGTGGGCATGGACGTGGTGAAGACCAAGATTACACAGCTTAACGGCACGGTAAACGTCTTCTCCAACAAGGGGCAGGGCTCCAAGATTGTGATCAAGGTCCCGCTGACCCTGGCGATCATGCCAACCCTGATGGTAATGCTGGGCGATCAGGCCTTTGCATTCCCATTGGTCAACGTGAACGAGATCTTCCACCTGGATCTCTCGCGCACCAATGTGGTCGACGGTCAGGAAGTGGTCGTGGTTCGCGACAAAGCACTGCCGCTGTTCTACCTCAAGCGCTGGCTGGTCAAGGATGCGGCTTACGATGAGCAGCAGCAGGAAGGTCACGTTGTTATCCTGTCGGTCGGTACGCAACGCATCGGTTTTGTTGTGGATCAACTCGTAGGTCAGGAAGAAGTAGTCATCAAGCCATTAGGCAAGATGTTGCAAGGAACGCCGGGTATGTCGGGAGCCACCATTACAGGTGATGGCCGGATCGCATTGATCCTTGACGTACCGAGCATGCTCAAGCGCTACGCGCGCCGCGGTATTTGAGTCGAAGCCCCGCCGTTAGGAGTGTCATATGGCTGTAAGAGTGTTGGTGGTGGATGATTCGGGTTTCTTCCGCCGCCGTTTGACTGAAATCCTGGCGGGTGATCCCAATATTACGGTCGTCGGTACGGCGACCAATGGGCGTGAAGGGATTGATCAGGTGATGGCGTTGAAACCCGACGTCGTTACCATGGATTATGAGATGCCCTTCATGGATGGCATTACGGCCGTTCGGCACATCATGCAGAAGTGCCCGACGCCTGTTCTGATGTTTTCGTCGCTGACGCATGAAGGCGCTCGGGTTACGCTCGATGCGCTGGATGCGGGTGCGGTAGATTATCTACCCAAGAATTTCGAGGATATTTCCCGCCATCCCGAGAGCGTAAAGCGCTTGTTGTGCGAGAAGATCCATACCATTGCGCGCAGCAACCGCCGGTTGTCGTCTGGAAGTGTGTCGGCCCATGCGCCTGCACCCACCTCAACAACCCCTCGCCCGGCGGCGCGGACTGCTTCGGCACATCCGGCAGGCTCCTCGGCTTCAGCGTCGGTGACCGGTGCTGCGCCACGGCGCAAGAATTACAAGCTGGTGGCCATCGGTACGTCGACCGGTGGTCCTGTGGCGTTGCAACGGGTACTGACCCAATTGCCTGCCAACTTTCCAGCGCCAATCGTGCTGATTCAGCACATGCCTGCCGCCTTTACCAAGGCGTTTGCAGAGCGTCTGGACAAATTGTGCAAGATTTCTGTCAAGGAAGCTGAGGATGGCGATCAGCTTCGTCCTGGGCTGGCGCTACTGGCGCCTGGCGGCAAGCAGATGATGCTGGACGGGCGTGGCGGCGTGAAGATATTGCCGGGCGATGAGCGGCTGAATTACAAGCCCTGCGTCGATATCACCTTTGGCTCGGCGGCCAAGATTTTCCCGGACAAGGTATTGGCGGTGGTGCTGACCGGCATGGGCTCTGATGGCCGTGAGGGTGCTCGCCTGCTCAAGCAGGGTGGTAGCCAGATCTGGGCGCAGGACGAGGCCAGCTGCGTGATTTATGGCATGCCCATGGCCGTGGTCAAGGCAAATCTGGCAGATGCCGTCTACAGTCTTGACGACATCGGTCGACACATTACTGACGCGTGCATGTAATGGTACCGCTCTTGCTAGGCAGGAGCGGCGCCGGATTTGAATTTGACAGGTTTTGGCTTGCTGCCATGCCTTAGGGAGATGATGTGTGGATGTCTTGAGCCTGATTGGCATCCTGTTGGCCTTTATTGCCATCATTGGAGGTAATTTTCTTGAGGGCGGCACCATCGCCGCTCTACTCAACGGGCCTGCTGCCCTGATCGTACTGGGCGGCACATGCGGTGCGGCCATGCTGCAGACGCCTATCCGTGTTCTCAAGCGCTCCCTAACAATGCTCAGTTGGGTTTTCCTGCCGCCAAGAGTCGACATGCCAGCCGGTATCAATCGCATCATTGGCTGGAGCATGTCTGCCCGTAAGGAAGGTCTGCTGGGGCTTGAACCGCTCGTGGATGCCGAACGTGATCCATTCGCTCGCAAAGGCCTGCAGCTGCTGGTCGATGGTGCCGAGCCTGAAGCCATTCGCAGCATTCTGGAAGTCGATATGTATGGCCAGGAAGATCGTGATATCCAGGCGGCCAAGCTGTTCGAGGCCATGGGTGGGTATGCGCCTACCATTGGGATTATCGGTGCCGTGATGGGGCTTATCCATGTCATGCAGAACTTGGCAAACCCTTCCCAGCTGGGTAACGGGATTGCTGTTGCATTCGTAGCCACAATTTATGGGGTTGCATTCGCCAACCTGCTATTACTTCCGATTGCCAACAAGCTCAAAGGCATGGTGCTGCGTCAAACTCGCTATCGGGAGATGCTTCTGGAAGGTTTGCTGTCTATTGGCGAAGGTGAAAACCCTCGTTCCATCGAACTCAAGCTGCAAGGCTTCATGGAGTAACCGATGCGTCGCCGTCGACACGAGGAGCATGAAAATCACGAACGCTGGCTGGTGTCCTACGCGGATTTCATCACCTTGCTGTTTGCCTTCTTTGTTGTGATGTATTCCATCTCATCCATCAATGAGGGCAAGTACAAGATTCTATCCGAGACGCTGACCGGTATCTTTACAGAGCCGGATCGCTCCATGAAACCTATTCCCATTGGAGATCAGGTGCCTCGCAGCGTTCAGCCTACCATCGAGCAGAATACGCCTGCATCGGATAACGCGCCGGCGACTACTCAAGCAGTCGATCCGCTTGAGCAGATAGCAACCAGTATGCAGAACGCCTTTGGCGATCTCATCAATTCAGATCAGATGACTCTAAGGGCAACCGAGACCTGGTTGGAAATCGAGCTGAATTCCAATCTGCTTTTTCCTAGCGGGGATGCCATTCCAGGCGATCCAGCCTTTGGCTTGATGGCGAAGGTTGCCAAAATTCTGGCACCTTACAAGAACCCGATTCAGGTAGAAGGGTTTACTGACAATATTCCCATCAGTACGCCCCAATACCCCACCAACTGGGAGCTTTCAGCGGCGCGATCCGCCAGTATTGCTCGGCTGCTGATTGGTGATGGCGTTACACCCGAACGGCTCGCCGTGGTCGGGTATGGCAGCTATCAACCAATAGCAGATAACTCCACCCCTGAGGGCAGGGCGCGGAACCGTCGGGTGGTGTTGCTCATTTCACGAAATGTCGACATTCACCGTGGCGTGAGTGGTTTTCAGGAGCGCTCCGCTTCCGGCAGAAATGGCACGCAAAGTGCACCTGCTCCCTCCAAGTAAGCGATAGAACCAATCGCTGTCAAATCTTCGCCGCTGGTATATCCAGCGGCTTGGCCTTGGCAATGCAGTACGCTGCCTGGGGAGGGTAGAACGTGAGAGTTTGGGCAATAGCCAATCAAAAGGGCGGAGTAGGCAAGACAACAACGTCTGTTTCGCTGGCAGGGCTTCTGGCTGACTCGGGCAAGCGTGTCCTGATGGTCGATCTTGACCCCCATGGCTCTTTGACGAGTTATTTTGGACAGGACCCGGATCGACTGGAACGCAGCGCCTTCGAACTGTTCCTGCATCAGGGGCAGGTTCCGGACGGGCTACCCAAGCAACTTCTGCTACCGACCAGCCATGAGCGCATCTCAATGCTGCCGGCCAGTACGGCGCTGGCGACCTTGGAGCGGCAATCGCCGGGGCAGAATGGCATGGGGTTGGTGATTTCCAAAAGCCTCGCGCAGTTGTGGAATGATTTTGATTATGCGCTGATCGACAGTCCGCCCTTGTTGGGCATTCTGATGGTCAATGCATTGGCGGCAAGCCAGCAGTTGGTCATTCCTGTGCAAACGGAATTTCTGGCGATCAAAGGATTGGAGCGCATGGTCAATACATTGGCCATGATCAACCGCTCCAGAAAACAGGCGCTTCCTTACACGATCGTACCGACGCTGTTCGACCGGCGTACCCAGGCTTCGCTGGGGACGCTCAAATACCTCCGAGACAATTACGTCGAGCATCTGTGGCAAGCGTTCGTTCCCATTGATACCAAGCTGCGGGATGCCAGCCGTGCAGGGATAACCCCCTCGCAGAACGATGCGAATAGTCGTGGTGTCATTGCATATAGGGCGTTGCTTAAGCATCTGCTTGATATGCAGCCTGCCTCAATGAACGTCGCGTGAAGACGTAGTGATGCAGTACTCAAGTTTTTGCGGTATCCAGCCGATAGTTTCTTCAATCTTGAAGTGTGATACGTGACATGAGCCGTTCTACTAGCACTGAAATTCGTCCACAGCTGGCTTTGCAGTCCTATCTGGATGCGCTGCTGATGGAGGCGACACTCGAGCTGCCGGTAGAGACGCCTGCCGCCCTCCAGCATGAGGCGGTTGTCGTCTCGTTGGTTGAAGTGGTGTCCGTGGCTGCGCCTGATCCTGTTGCGCCTACGGTCCAAAGCGTGTCTTTGGACGAGTTCGAGGCGGCTGTACGTGAGGAGAAGGCACGCGATGCCCAGGTCAGGGAAACGCCTGCCCAGAACAGCCTCCCTGTGGTGCCGGTTGTTAAGCCTGTAGTGGCAGAGCCGGAAAAAGTTGTCGATACCGTTATTCCGTTAAGAACTGTTCAGGCTGTCGAGCAGCAGGTGCAGCCTTTCAAGGTAAGCGACGACGGAAGGCCGGAATGGGCTGAAGAGCCGTTTGAATGTCTGTTGTTCGACGTGGCGGGGCTGACCCTTGCTGTGCCGCTGATATGTTTGGGAACGATTCATTCACTGGAAGGCCGCGAGCTGACGCCATTGTTTGGTCAGCCCGATTGGTTCCTGGGCATCCTGCCCAGCCCGCAGGGTAATTTGAAGGTATTGGATGCCGCGCGCTGGGTCATGCCAGAGCGCTACCGCGAAGACTTCAAGGAAGGCCTCCGGTTCGTTATCTCGGTTGAAGGGTATGACTGGGGAATTGCGGTACACCAGGTCAGCCGTTCGATACGTCTGGACCCTGCCGAGGTCAAATGGCGAACGCAACGATCCCAGCGGCCATGGCTGGCGGGAACGGTAATTGAGCATATGTGTGCCTTGCTGGATGTATCGGCGCTTGCGGCGCTGATTGAAAGCGGTGCTGCAAAGCAAAGGAAACAATAGAAGGGTTGACCTACGCTTAAGGGGTCGATTCTGGATCAACCAAGGCGGGAAGACCGCCAAGACCGCCAAGGCGGTATCAACGAGGCTGGGAAAATGAAGAAAACGTCTGCACAAGGTTCCGAAGATCCAATCCTGCAGTGGGTAACCTTCCGTCTGGACAACGAGACGTACGGTATCAACGTCATGCAGGTTCAGGAAGTGCTGCGCTATACGGAAATAGCTCCGGTGCCAGGTGCTCCAAGCTACGTGCTGGGTATCATCAACCTGCGCGGTAACGTCGTGACGGTAATTGATACACGTCAGCGTTTTGGCCTGGACTCTGCCGAGATCACGGATAACACCCGTATCGTGATTATCGAGGCCGACAAGCAAGTCGTTGGTATTCTTGTCGACAGCGTGGCTGAAGTCGTTTATTTACGTCAATCTGAAATCGAAACCGCGCCAAACGTGGGTAACGATGAGTCCGCCAAGTTTATCCAGGGCGTTTGCAACAAGAACGGCGAGCTGCTGATTCTTGTCGAATTGGATAAGATGATGAGCGAAGAAGAATGGTCTGAGTTGGAAAGTATCTAATGTTGGCAGCGTTGATCGTGCTGGTGTTCATTTGCCTTGGGCTGGCGGGTGCCTGCTTTCTGCTATGGCAGGAGCTTAAACGGCAGGCGTCAAAGCTTGCCCAGCATGAGGAAACAACCGAAAAGCGCTTGAGGGCTCTAGCCAAGCGGCTGGAAACCTATCAGGCCGGCACGGTCCGTATGGGGGAGCAATTGCATGAGATCAATGAGATGGTTGCACCCCTGCCTGACAGGCTGACTCGTATCGAACAAAGCGATCCGGCCAGCCTGTCGTTCAGTCAGGCTGCGCGCCTTGTGGGGTTGGGTGCCAGTGTCGATGATCTGACTCAGTCCTGCGGGCTTTCACGGGCCGAGGCCGAACTGATCAGTAAGATGCATAAGGCGCGTCAGCAATCCTGACAAAGTGCATCTCGCAAGCCTGCCACAGATCTTGTGTCATATCCGGCAGGCCTTGCATTTCTTCATTTCCCGGAAAGCCATCAGTCATGCACTGATGGCTTTTTTGTGCTCTCGATAAGATGTTTCAGCATTTTCCGGATAGCGCCGATAGGATGGGATCATCCTGCCTGCATGACAGGCTCTGCGGATGCTTACCCTTCAGATACCAGGCGAACGCGATGATTTCGGCAATCGTGCGGTACAGCGCTTCAGGAATGGCATCGCCAAGCTCAAGGCGTGCCAGCAGGCGTACCAGGTCAGCGTTCTCATAGATAGGGATTTCGTGCTCTCTGGCCAATGCCAGAATGGCTTCGGCAAGATCTGCATCGCCTTTGGCTGTTAGGGTGGGAGCGGTCTGGCCGTCATAGACCAGTGCGATAGCCTGCTTCGAAGTAGTCATGCGCTTTCATCTATCCAGCGTTCTTCAATGTGCGTGCGTAGTCCACGCACCGGTTTTCCCAGCGTGCATTGCAGCTCGCCTACCAGAAGCCCGGCCTCCAGCAATCGCTCCTTGAAATGCTCCAGCTCATGGGTAATGAGCGCGGCGGTTTCCTTCTGCTCGGCCCAGAACTGGCTCGAAAGCGTACCGCGAGCAAGTTTGGCCTCGACCTGCATATTGCCGAGCGGCTCAAGATCAAAGGCAAGGTCGAGCTTCCAGATGCTGTCACGCAGTTCGCCAGCGCTTTTGGAAGGGCGTTCCTCCTGCAGCTTGTATTGCAGGCAGGTGATGCGCTCACCGTTACGCATGGGGAGTTCCCCTTGCCAGGTAAGCAGCATGGACCCGTCCGAGTAGTGCTGTGTCTGTTCAACGCCAGACAGCTGGTGAGTTTGCAGGCGTGATAGGGCTGCTGTTGCCAACTTGAGCAATTCTTCAAGCTCCATGCCTTCCTGCAGCAGCGAGCTAACTATCCGTGACGGCAGAGGAAAGCTCAACGCAGCATGCTTAGGGTTCCCTTGGCCCAATGCCGTTAGGGCATTGCGCAGGCTTCCTGGCAGGTTTGGCACGCCGGCTTGAGGAGGAAAAGTGGTCGAAGTCGTTGTAGTCTGGCTCAGTTGACTGATTAGGCGGAGCAGGAGCGTCTTGTAATCCTGCGGCAGCCGTTCAGTCTCACCTGAAGTAAGGTGTCGCTCCAGCAAAATGCCGCTTCGCTCGAACAGGGTTTTTACGACATCCGGGTTCTTGAGTTCTTCAACCTCGGGTACGGAGGCGAGCAGCTGACCAAGCGTATCGCGCAACACGCCGGGCGTGGCGGGCGAGTCCGTTAGTAGCGGCAGAGCTTGAAACAACTGGGCCAGCGAGCCTTGTCGTTGGAACTGAGCCGTCAACTGCTGTCCCAGCTCAATCTGATCGAGTCTTCCGCTGGAGGGCACCAGAGCAACCTGCTGTGCATCGCGTACCGCAACCGTTATCAGGCTGCCGGGCTTAAGGGCATTTAGCGATTCGATTATCAGTTGTTTGCCTGCAAGGGCACCGTTGAGCAATGTCACAACGGATTTGAAGGATATCTGCCCCTCAGAGGCGTCGGCTGGTTGACTGCTGACCACTCGCGTCTGCAGCAGGGTGCCTGGCGGAAGCGCTTTGGTATCCAGGCTTTTCAAAGGCGTCTCTGCCTTGGCCTCGATCTGTACAGCCAGGCGGGTAGACGATAACGCCATGATGTTTAGTAGCGAACCGGTTGGCAGGGGTGAAGTGCTTTCCGCCGGTAGGGTAAGTTGACGTCCATTGGCAAGCGTCAACTGCAGCAATAACTGAAAACTCTGCAGGTTCTGCTTAAGGGCAACAACTTGCGCCTGGGCTGTTTCGCCGGGCAGCAGAGGGCTTTCTGTCGGCAAGGTAATCCGCACGGCCGGCTCGGCGGGTAACGCTGCCCGCGTTGGGACAACTGGGGCAGAAGCGGGGCGGATAGTGCCTATGTCAGCCATGTAGCCACTCTGATAGTTTCATGCAGTCGGTCGTCCAGGCTGGCGTGATGTGTATAATGCTGGCCAATTGACGGGCTTGGTCTTGTTTCCAGCCTACTATAGCGGCCGATTCCGTTCCGACTTGATGCCAATGGTTGCGTGTAGTGATACCCCCTTGTCTTGAAGCCGTTGCGCTCACCTGTGAGCGTGACGAGCGCGTGCTGTTCGAGCAGCTGGATCTTGTGCTCGAATCTGGTGAAATGCTGCAGATAATGGGGCCGAATGGCAGCGGTAAAACCAGTCTGCTACGTCTTCTGGCAGGGCTTATGGCTCCAACGGCCGGTGAGGTGCGTCTGGCTGGTAGGCAGCGACACGAGCCGTTCAGGCAGTTACTCTGGCTTGGCCATGCGACTGGAATCAAGGGACTCCTGACTGCCGAGGAAAACCTCACATGGTTGTGCGCCTTAAACAGGCCCGCCACTCGGGAAGCAATCTGGCAGGCTCTGGACAGCGTAGGGCTGTCTGGCTTCGAGGATGTTCCCTGCCATACGCTCTCTGCCGGACAACAGCGTCGTGTCGCATTGGCTCGCCTGTATCTTGGCCCTCCTGCCTTGTGGATACTCGATGAGCCGTTTACGGCTCTCGACCGCCAAGCGGTGGAGCATCTTGAGCGGCATTTGAACCAGCACTGTGAACAGGGTGGAGCAGTGGTGCTTACTACGCATCATCAAATGACGCAAACGCCGACGCGCTATCGCCAGCTAGAGCTAGGGCAGGGGGGCTCATGAGCGGGCTCTTCGTGCTTCTGCTTAAACGTGAAGCGCTACTGCTATGCCGACGCCCGGTGGAGCTGGCCAATCCCTTGGTGTTCTTTGCGATCGTGATTGCCCTGTTTCCCCTGGCGGTGGGACCTGAAAGCCAGCTGTTGAAAGAGCTGTCGCCAGGGTTGATTTGGGTCGCTGCCTTGTTGGCGGTATTGCTTTCACTGGACGGCCTGTTTCGTAGCGATTTTGAGGACGGCTCACTTGAGCAATGGGTGCTCTCGCCGCACCCACTCTTTGTTCTGGTATTGGCCAAGGTGATGGCGCACTGGGTGTTTACCGGGCTGGCGCTAATCGTGCTCTCGCCTGTCCTGGCGCTCATGCTGGGGCTTCCTGTCCAGTGTTTGGGGGTGCTGCTGCTATCGTTGCTGCTCGGTACGCCTGTGTTGAGTTTACTGGGTGCTGTAGGTGCAGCGCTGACTGTAGGGCTCAAGCGGGGCGGGTTGCTGCTGGCTCTGCTTATTCTTCCGCTTTACATTCCGGTGCTCATTCTAGGCAGCGGTGCATTGCAAGCCTCTCTTCATGGAATGCCCGCCGCAGGACAGCTTTTGTGGCTGGGAAGTTTGATGGTTTTATCGCTGACGTTCTCTCCGTTCGCTATTGGCGCTGGGTTACGGATCAGTGTGGGTGAATAATGTGGAACAGTCATGAAGTGGACGTTTTTTCATAAACTGGGCTCGCCCAAATGGTTTTACGAGATCAGTAGCCGGTGGTTGCCCATCCTGGCGTGGGCGGCGGCATGCTTCGTTATAGTAGGCATGGTATGGGGCCTGGTCTTTGCGCCGCAGGATTATCAGCAGGGTAATAGCTTTCGCATCATCTATATCCATGTACCTGCTGCATTTTTGGCGCAGTCGGGGTATCTGCTTCTGGCAATTGCCGGGGTAGTAAGCCTGGTCTGGAAAATGAAGCTGGCCGATGTCGCACTCAAATGCGCAGCGCCCGTAGGCGCCTGGATGACTTTTGTTGCGCTGGTAACCGGGTCGATATGGGGCAAGCCAACCTGGGGTGCCTGGTGGGTGTGGGATGCACGGCTGACTTCCATGTTAATCCTGCTGTTCCTGTATTTCGGCATCATTGCGTTGGGGCAGGCTATTTCCAATCGGGAAAGTTCGGCCAAGGCCTGCGCGGTACTCGCCATCGTAGGTGTTATCAACCTGCCAATCATTAGATACAGCGTTGAATGGTGGAACACCCTACATCAGCCTGCCACGTTCACGCTTACCGAAAAACCGGCAATGCCCATCGAGATGTGGCTTCCGCTTCTAATAATGGTGGTTGGTTTTTATTGTTTCTTCGGCGCTGTTGTCCTGATGCGCATGCGTCTTGAAATCTTACGCCGCGAATCACGAACGTCTTGGGCCAAGGCAGTGGTTGAAGAGAGCCTTGGTAAAAGGGGTAAAGCATGACGTTTCATTCGATAGGCGAGTTTCTGGCCATGGGTCATCACGGACCTTATGTGTGGTCAGCTTACGGAATCACTGCACTGGTCCTGATAATCAATATCGTGATGCCACGGCTGGCACACCGTCGTTATCTGCAGAGCGAAGCACGCCGCCTGCGTCGGGAGATGAACCCGTGAATGCTGTCCGTAAAAAACGTCTTTTGATCATTCTGGCGATTCTGGCTGGCGTTGGGGTCGCCGTGGCCCTGGCTTTGTCGGCATTGCAACAGAACATCAACCTGTTCTACACGCCCAGCCAGATCGTTTCGGGTGAAGCCCCCGTGGGCACTCGTATCAGGGCGGGCGGTATGGTCGAGCGGGGCTCTCTCCAGCGATCGGCCGACTCGCTCGATGTACGCTTCATCGTGAGTGATGGCGTTCAACACATTTCCATCAGGTACCATGGCATCCTGCCGGATCTGTTTCGCGAAGGGCAGGGGATCGTCGCGTTAGGCAAGCTCGATGCATCCGGTGTGCTCAATGCCGACGAAGTGTTGGCAAAGCACGACGAAAATTACATGCCGCCTGAAGTAACCAAGGCCCTCAGGGACAGTGGCGCCTACCAGCAGTTTAGTAACCAGAAGGGCAGCTGATGCTGCCGGGCTCTGCATTTTTGTTTTTAGTGTAATGCGAGAAATTCATGATTCCTGAACTAGGCCACCTGGCTCTGATACTTGCGCTGTGCATGGCTGTGGTCCAGTCGACGTTTCCCTTGCTGGGCACATGGCGAGGCAACCGGCAATGGATGGGGCTTGCGCGGCCGGCGGCCTGGGGACAATTCGCTTTCCTTCTTTTTTCATTTGGCTGCCTGACCTGGTCATTCCTGACGAATGACTTCTCAGTGACCTATGTGGCGGAGAACTCAAACAGTCTATTGCCCTGGTACTACAAATTCAGTGCAGTCTGGGGTGCGCATGAGGGATCGCTGCTGCTATGGGCTCTGATCCTTGGCGGCTGGACGTTTGCTGTTTCCATCTTCTCCCGGCAATTGCCCGAAGACATGCTGACGCGGGTTCTGTCCATCATGGGAATGATCAGCTCAGGCTTCTTATTGTTCCTGATCATGACGTCCAATCCATTCTCACGCCTGCTGCCCCAGTCGCCTGTGGATGGAAATGACCTGAATCCCTTGTTGCAGGATGTTGGGCTGATTGTGCACCCGCCTATGTTGTATATGGGCTACGTGGGATTTTCCGTTGCCTTTGCCTTTGCCATCGCAGCCTTGCTGGGCGGGCGTCTGGACGCGGCATGGGCCCGCTGGTCCCGGCCCTGGACGCTGGTGGCCTGGACATTCCTGGGTATCGGTATTGTCCTGGGTTCCTGGTGGTCCTATTACGAGCTGGGTTGGGGTGGCTGGTGGTTCTGGGACCCGGTAGAAAACGCATCATTCATGCCGTGGCTGGTCGGGACAGCACTTATCCATTCGTTGTCCGTCACGGAAAAACGTGGGGTCTTCAAGAGCTGGACGGTATTGCTGGCAATTGCTGCGTTTTCCTTGAGTCTTCTGGGTACGTTCCTGGTTCGCTCAGGCGTGCTGACCTCTGTCCATGCGTTTGCTTCAGATCCCACCCGTGGGGTGTTTATCCTTGCCTTCCTTCTGGTCGTGGTAGGCAGCTCGTTAACCCTGTTTGCCCTGCGGGCACCTGTTGTTAAAAGTCAGGTTGGATTTGAGTTGTGGTCTCGGGAAACGCTCCTGCTGATCAATAACCTCATTCTGGTCGTAGCGGCGTCCATGATCCTGCTGGGTACGCTGTATCCGCTGATCATTGATGCGCTAAGCGGTGCCAAGCTGTCTGTTGGTCCGCCTTATTTCAATGCCCTGTTTGTACCGCTGATGGTCATACTGATGATTGCACTGGCAATCGGCGTACTGGTGCGCTGGAAAAGCACCCCTGTGCGCTGGTTGCAGGGCATGCTCATGCCAATACTTATTGTCAGCGTTGTTCTCGGCGTGCTGGCAGCGTTCATGCTGGGCGACTTTCATTGGGCGGTGCTGGCGGCGTGCTCGTTGGCGTCTTGGGTTGTACTGGCTGGCCTTCGCGATCTGCAGGACAAGACGCGCCATAAAGGTTGGCTCAAGGGTATTCGCAGCCTCGGTCGCAGTTACTGGGGGATGCAGGCTGCCCATCTGGGGCTTGCGGTGTCGGCATTAGGGATAGTGCTCTCTACCCAGTTCTCCGCTGAGCGCGACCTGCGCATGGCGCCAGGGGAGTCGGTCGAGCTGGCAGGTTATCACTTCATTTTCGATGGCACTCAGCATTTCGAGGGGCCTAACTTCAAGTCGGACTATGGCACTCTGCGGGTCTCGAAAGGCAATCAGAATGTTGCGGTTCTGCATCCGGAAAAGCGTCTTTACGTAGTACAGCGCTCGGTCATGACCGAGGCAGGCATCGATGCAGGGCTTATGCGTGATTTATACGTGGCGCTTGGTGAGCCGTTGGAAGACGGGGCCTGGGCAGTCCGCATCCATATCAAGCCATTCGTACGCTGGATCTGGCTGGGGGGCGTGCTGATGGCGCTAGGTGGACTACTTTCCATGTCGGACAAACGTTATCGACTCAAGGTGCGTCAGCGTGCCAGTCGGTCCCTGGGGCTCAAGGAGGCGCAGGCATGAAGCGTCGCCTGGTTCTGCTGATTCCACTCGTCCTTTTTCTCGCCATGGCTGGCTTTTTGTTCAAGGGCCTGTATCTGAATCCATCTGAGCTACCGTCCGCACTGATCGACAAGCCATTGCCGGGGTTTTCATTGCCCGCTGTTGACGACCCCGGCCGAACCCTGACTCAAGTTGATTTTCAAGGCAAGCCAGCCCTGGTCAATGTATGGGGCACCTGGTGTGTCGCATGCCGGGAGGAGCATCCCGTTCTGAATACGCTCAAAGAGCAGGGCATCGCCATCTACGGTATCAATTACAAGGACGATAATGCCAGCGCATTGAGGTGGCTGAAGGAATTCCACAACCCTTATCAGCTCAACGTTCGCGACGACAAAGGCAGCCTGGGCCTGGACTTGGGTGTATACGGCGCACCAGAAACCTATCTGATCGATAGCAAAGGCGTCATCCGTTACAAGCATGTAGGCATTGTAAGCCAACAGGTGTGGCGTGATGAGCTGGCGCCGCGTTACCAGCAGCTCATGGAGGCGCCATGATCCGCCGGATAGGAGCATCATTATTATTGCTGTTTGTATGGATAGGCGTTGCACAGGCCGCCATCGAAACCTTCGCGTACACAAACGATGCCGAGCGCGAGCGCTTTCAAGCACTGACGCGTGAATTGCGCTGCCCGAAGTGCCAGAACCAGGACCTTGCCGACTCGAATGCACCCATCGCCGCTGATTTGCGAGGAGAGATTCATCGTCTGATGAACGAAGGTAAAAGCGATGAGCAGATCATCAACTATCTGGTGGCGCGATATGGTGAGTTCGTCATGTACAGGCCGCCTGTTGAACAGCGGACCTGGCTGCTCTGGTATGGGCCGGCTGCGTTTTTAATCTTAGGATTCTGTATCATCCTGATCATCGTTCGACGTCGCCAGCAACAAACCTTGCCATCCAATGCTCCATTGTCTGCCGATGAGCAGGCACGCCTTGCATCACTTCTGAAAAAGAAAGATTCCTGATGATCGATTTCTGGCTCGCCATAGGGCTGCTGCTGCTCGTTGCCTTGGGCTTCCTCCTGATTCCTGCGATACGCCGTCAGCACGTTGCCTCTGGTAAAGACCGTGCCGTCGTCAACGTTGAGCTTTACGAGGAGCGACTGACAGAGCTCTCCCAGCAACACGCTGCAGGCTTGCTGACTGCTGAGCAGTGGGAAGAAGCCCGCTCCGAAGCTGCCCGTGAGCTGCTTTCCGACACTCAGCAGGCAGACACTGACGCCACAAGCGCTAAAGGCGGGCGCGCTGCGCCGTTGATCGTGGCGTTAATCGTTCCGCTCGTTGGACTTGGACTTTACCTGCATTGGGGTGCCAGCGACCGGGTCGAGCTCACTCGCGAGTTCAGCCAGCCGCCGCGCTCCATGGATGAAATGACTTCCCGGCTAGAGCGCGCGGTTGCCGTCCAGCCTGAGTCTTTTGAAGGCTGGTATCTGTTGGGTCGTACCTATATGAGCCAGGAGCGTTTCAGCGAGGCTGCTCATGCGTTTACCCAGGCAGTCCGGCAGGCCGGGCGTCAACCTGAGCTGCTAGGGCAGCTGGCGCAGGCGCAGTATTTTGCGGACGGTAAAGTCTTGACCCCGGAGGTCAGGACGTTGGCTGACGAAGCGCTCAAGGCCAATCCCAAGGAGGTGACTACGCTTGGGCTCTTGGGCATAGCGGCGTTCGAGCAGAAGGATTACGCCGGTGCAATCACTCATTGGCAAACCTTGGTCGATCAGCTGCCTACTGGTGATCCGTCCCGTAAGGCTATTCAAAGTGGTATCGAGCGGGCCCGGCGCTATATGGGCGCTAGCGGCGAAGCTGCATCTTCAGCCAGTTCTACTCAATCAGCTACCCTGAGTGTCACGGTAAGTCTTGATCCAGGCGTGAGCTCACATGTCAAGGCGAGTGATACCGTGTTCGTGTTTGCCCGCGCTGTATCAGGGCCACCCATGCCATTGGCAGTAAAGCGTCTGACAGTAGCGGACCTGCCTGCCAGTGTATCGCTGAGTGATGCAGATGCGATGATGCCCCAGCTCAAGCTGTCAGGGTTTGATCAGGTTCAGCTGGTTGCGCGTATCTCTCGGCAGGGAAATCCGACGTCAGGTGAGTGGGTTGCGCTTGGCAAGCCGATTGCGGTGAAAGATGCCCAGCCGCAGCAGTTGAAAATAACGCAGCCCGACGCCAAATAGAATATTTGCATGGCTTCTTGCAGGAGGGGCCATGCCTTGCCGGATGGCTGTACGCAAGCATTCGCCTCCCGCTACACTTAAGCCTTTATTTGCCGGTATTTCTACTTACCAGGAGCGGGAGCATGTCCACACCCTTTGCCCAAATGCTCGATAACATCACGCCGGAAATCTACGAGAACCTAAAACGCGCCGTAGAAATCGGTAAATGGCCGGATGGCCGCAAGCTGACGCGCGAGCAGGTCGAGCTCAGTTTGCAGGCAGTCATTGCCTATGAGGCCAGGCATGTCCCGGAGGACCAGCGAGTCGGCTACATGGGACCACAGGAATGCAGTTCAAAGTCCGAGCCGATTCCCAATCTTCTCTTCAAGTCCGACGCGATTCACTGATCTTCGCATCACCGCAGCTCCAAGCGCCGCGGCCCTACAGCCGTGGCGCTTTCATTTTAAAAGGTAGTGCAACACCATGGCAGAGTTAGGGCGCGGCGCGCTAAGCAAGATGACGGTGCGTCTCGGCGAGCCCGTGCAGTACTCGTTTCGCCTGGGCGAAACAGAGATTCCCGTCAATCCGCTGATTGGCGAAAGAATCCGTCTGGAGTACCTGGGTGAAATCTATTGCACCCATTGTGGCCGCAAGACCAAGAAGAGCTTCGGTCAGGGTTACTGTTATCCCTGTTTTACCTCCCTTGCCCAATGCGATAGCTGCATGATGAGTCCTGAGAAGTGCCATTTCGAGCATGGCACCTGTCGCGAACCGGAGTGGGGAGAGTCTTTTTGCATGACGCCCCATATCGTCTACCTGGCCAATTCCTCAGGGCTTAAGGTCGGTATTACGCGTGCCAATCAGATCCCTACTCGCTGGATTGACCAGGGTGCTCATCAGGCGCTAGCCATCTTGCGTGTGGCTACACGACAGCAATCGGGCTTGGTAGAGGATCTTTTCCGTAGTCAGGTAGGGGATCGCACCAACTGGCGCGCTATGCTGAAAGGCGAGGCTCAGCAAGAGGATCTCATCGCGCTACGTGATCGTATACTGGATGCCTGTGCTGAAGGCATGCAGACTCTTCAGGAGCGTTTTGGCCTGCAGGCAATCCAACCAATAGTCGACATGGAGCCGCTTCAGATTCATTATCCGGTTACGGTGTATCCCACCAAGATTGTCAGCCACGATCTGGAGAAGACGCCTGTAGTAGAAGGCACACTGCTTGGTATCAAGGGTCAATATCTGATGTTTGATACCGGGGTCATTAATATTCGCAAATACACAGCTTACCAGCTGGCCGTGCATCATTAAGCCGCCGCGGTACAACCGCCGTCGTGAATTAGCATAAGGGTTACGTCATGCGCACCGAGCAACCGAAGACGATACATCTCAAGGACTATCAGGCCCCTGAGTACCTCATTGACGAGACGCATCTCACGTTCGAGCTGTTCGATGACCATACGCTCGTTCATGCCGAGTTGCATATGCGGCGTAACCCTGACCGAGGCGCCGGTCTGCCACCCCTTGTTTTGCAGGGGGAAGAGCTTGAGCTGTTGAGCCTGTCGGTCAATGCCGAGCCCCAGACGCCTAATGAGTATCAGGTCGAGTCCGATCACCTGACGATCCAGCCCTGTGGCAACAACTTCACTCTCAGCACCACTGTACGCATCCATCCGGAAACCAATACGGCGCTGGAAGGCCTGTATACCTCTGGCAAGATGTTCTGTACGCAGTGCGAGGCCGAGGGTTTCCGCAAGATCACCTACTACCTCGACCGCCCGGATGTGATGAGCGTATTTACCACAACCATCAAGGCGGACAAGGTCAAGTATCCGATCCTGCTTTCCAATGGCAATCCGATTGCCAGCGGTGAGGAAGAGGGCGGACGTCACTGGGCGACCTGGGAAGATCCCTTCAAGAAGCCGTCTTATCTGTTCGCGCTGGTAGCCGGTGACCTGTGGTGTATTGAGGATACATACACCACAGGAAGCGGATGCGACGTAGCCCTGCGGATCTATGTGGAGCCGGAAAACATCGGCAAGCTGCAGCATGCCATGGACAGCCTCAAGCGCTCCATGCGCTGGGATGAGGAAGTCTATGGCCGCGAGTACGATCTGGATATTTTCATGATCGTTGCGGTGAACGACTTCAACATGGGCGCCATGGAAAACAAAGGGCTGAACATTTTCAATTCCAGCGCTGTTCTGGCAAGCCCGGACACTGCCACAGACGCCGCGCATCAGCGGGTCGAGGCTATCGTTGCCCATGAATACTTCCATAACTGGTCGGGTAACCGTGTCACTTGCCGTGACTGGTTCCAGCTGTCCCTGAAGGAAGGCTTCACCGTATTCCGTGATGCCGGATTCTCCTCCGACATGAACTCGGAAACAGTCAAGCGTATTGAGGACGTGGCTTTTCTGCGGACCAATCAGTTCGCAGAGGACGCCGGTCCGATGGCACACCCGGTGCGCCCGGATTCCTTTATCGAGATCTCCAACTTCTACACCTTGACTGTCTATGAAAAGGGTGCTGAGGTGGTGCGCATGCTGCACACCCTGTTAGGTGCAGATGGTTTCCGCAAGGGGACCGATCTGTACTTCGAGCGCCATGATGGCCAGGCGGTCACTGTCGAGGATTTCGTCAAGGCCTTGGAAGATGCTAACGACGCCGACTTCACTCAGTTCAAACGCTGGTACAGCCAGTCCGGTACACCGCGTCTGGAGGTGGCTGAAGCCTTTGATGAACAGGCCAAAACCTATACGCTGACCTTCCGCCAGAGCTGCCCGCCAACCCCTGGCCAGCCCACCAAGGAGCCGTTCGTAATTCCGGTCAAGTTAGGGCTGTTGGGAGGGCAAGGGCAAGAACTGCCGCTACGCCTTGCTGGTGAGACGGAAGACGCTGTAACAGATCGCGTGATTGCCGTAACCGAGGCTGAGCAGTCCTTTACGTTCGAAGGTATGAAGGAAAAACCGCTGCCCTCATTGCTGCGCGGATTTTCCGCACCGGTCAAGCTTAGCTTCCCCTATACGCGTGAGCAGCTGATGTTCCTCATGCAGCACGATTCCGACGGGTTCAATCGTTGGGACGCTGGTCAGCAACTGGCTGTACAGGTCTTGCAGGAGCTGATCGTTCAACAGCAGAAGGGTGAGGTGATGGTACTCGACCAGCGTCTTGTCGAGGCGCTGCGCACGGTACTAGAAGACGAGCGCCTGGATCAGGCTATGGTGGCAGAAATGCTGGCGCTTCCAACGGAGGCGTATCTGGTCGAGTTGTCTGAGGTCGCCGATATCGATGCTATCCATGCTGCCCGTGACTTCGCTCGTGATGAGTTGGTTAAGGCGTTGTATGAGCCGCTGTGGAAGCGCTATCAGGCGAACCGCGAAACCTCACGCAATACGCCGTATGTTGCCCAGGCGGATCATATTGCCCGCCGCAGTTTGCAGAACATCGCACTAGGCTATCTCATGCTGAGCCGCAAGCCGGAAGTGGTTGCAGCGGCTCAGGAGCAGTTCGACAACTGTGACAACATGACGGAACGCCTGGCGGCGCTGTCAGCCTTGGTAAACTCTGACTTCGAGGCGGAGAAGACCGAGGTGCTGAAGCGCTTTGCCGAGCGCTATAAGAATGATCCGCTTGTCATGGACTCCTGGTTCAGTGTGCAGGCGGCCAGTTACCGTCCGGGTGGTTTGGACCGCGTCAAGGCATTGATGGGGCATCCTGCCTTCACCTTGAAGAACCCCAACAAGGTTCGTGCACTTATCGGAGCCTTCGCCAACCAGAACCTGATCAATTTCCATCAAAAGGACGGCAGCGGTTATCGCTTCCTGGCTGATCAGATCATTACGCTCAATGCCTTGAATCCGCAGATTGCATCCCGCCTGCTAACGCCGTTGACCCGCTGGCGCAAGTACGATGAAACCCGCCAGCAACTCATGCGTGGAGAACTGGAGCGGATCATGGCAAGCGGTCAGCTCTCGAGCGATGTGTATGAAGTGGTAAGCAAGAGCCTGGCATAACGTAAATGCTTGGGTAGCAGGCCTGAAGGATAGGCCTGCTACTTCCGGCTTATTTCTATAGAGTGGTGAGCAGGCGGGCGCTTTTCGTGATAGTTCGGAAGGGGCCGCTGCTTGCACGCTTCTGTCATGAGTGATGTTTGTTCTTTCCTGGCATTCTGGTCGCGCGGACTTTCCCTGGTGTCGCTCCATAACGCTTGGGTATCAACATGAGATACCTTTGCGCCAATCGGCGTACAGCTGACCCGTCAGCGGGGCTGATTGCAATCTGTTCGAAACCGCAAAAACCTGTAGGACATACGTGTAAGAAACGCTTCCTAAAGGAATCGTGCTTCAGTCACTGCTCCCGGATGTGCGCCCAGCGGATAGCCAGACGTTTGAAAAAAATAAAATGATCACGAGTGGCGCTCGGTTCGTGTGAGCGCCACTGGACGGTAATGCCCGGCAGCATGGCTTAGTCAATAAAGCGAGGCGTCGGCCCCTGGATTCTTAACGTACTCAATCCGTTGCCCTGTTTGCATACCTGCACCTGGACAGGAATACGCTCATGCATTTCCTGGACATGGGAAATGACAGCAACCTTGCGGCCTTGAGCTTGAAGTCCGTCTAATGCGTCCATGGCAAGCTGTAGCGAATCAGGGTCAAGGCTGCCAAAGCCCTCATCAATAAACAGCGACTCGATCTTCAGGTTAGTCGACGCCATGGAGGCGAGACCCAGGGCCAGTGCCAGTGAAACGAGAAATGTTTCTCCACCGGACAGAGAATGTACCGAGCGCAGCTCATCGCCCATTTCGGTATCCATAACCAAGAGCCCTAGCGCACTGCCGCCTCGCTTGAGCCGATAGCGGCGGACCAGCTGCTGGAGTTGAGCATTGGCATGCTGGATCAGCAGATCCAGATTGTAGCCTTGAGCAATCTTGCGGAAGGTATGACCATCGGCAGAGCCGATCAGCTCGTCCAGCCTGGCCCAGCGAAGATACTCCGCGCGGGCGCTCTCGATCGCGTTCAGCAACTCAGCGCTTTGTGTGCGCCGACGGTTGTCTTCAGCGATTTCAGCCCGTAGTTCGGCATGGCGTTCCTGAGAGGCCTGGTTGAGTTGGCTCAGCTCTGTCCAGCGCTGCTCCAGCGTCTCCGGCTCAGGAAGGTCGGCCCGCTCGGTCCGGTGGGCTGCCAGACGTTTTTCACGCTCTTGAACGACCACGTCAGCCTCATTGACAGCCCGTTCCAGGGTCTGCAACTGCTGGCGCAAGGCAGTGTGCTCACGGTCATCGATACCCAGCAGTCGAGTCAGCAGTGTCTCGTCAAGCGTACTGTGCTGGACCCGCCAGGCGTCAAGCTCGACGAGAAGTAGACGATGTGCGGAGTCCAGCTTTTGCGCTTCGCCTCGCTTGAGCTCAACAGTATGGCGTAATTGCTCATGGTTCAGATTGACCTCATTCCAGGCTTCCCTGGCTTGACTTTCTGCTTGGCGTGCCTGTTCAACGGATTGGTTCAATGCCTGTTGCCAGGCATGGGGGCTGGCATGTTCACCCAATGTTGTCTGAAGGCGCAGCTGACCGCTCGTCAATTGTTCTTCCAGTGTTGCCAGCAGACTGGAAAGCTTTTCGTGCTGCTGAAGTCTGGTCTGCTGTTGATAACGCTCACGCTCAAGATCGGACGTGCAGGTCGTCAACGTCTTTTCCAGCTCCTGTTTCCGTAGCAGGTGATGGTGTCGGGCTTCTATGAGCGCTTCCAAGCGCGTAAACGTAGGCTGGGGCTGCTGTTGCCAATGTTCCAGCCAGGGTGCAGGCAGTAGTGCAGTGAGTTCAGCCAGCTCCTGAGCGTGTCGAAGCTCATCCTGCTGGATGGCTTTCAGGTGTTCTTCCAACTCCCATGCGGCCTGCTGGCTACGCTCGCGGGCGGTTTGCCAGCGCTCCTGTAAGCCATCGATTTTTTGCTGGTGATTCAATAGGAACTGCAGGCGCGTTTCTTCGGTCTGGATGCGCTTGCTGAGTGCTGTCAATTGTTCGTTCAGCCAGAAAGAGCGATGCTCCTCAGGTTGGGCGAGAAGTGTCTTGCCTTCCGGGTGGCCTCGCAGCTGCTCATGTATTCCCAACTGCTGTGCGGTCAGCTGTTCTTCTTGCTGCTTGAGATCCTTGAGTCGTTCATTCAGACCGGCAACAGCGCTTCGTAGACCAATCAGGCGTTCGTACAGCTGTTGCACATGTAGTCGAGCCTGCTCTTCTTCCCGAGCTTCATGGGAGGCTATAGCCTTTGCCAGAACACTCTCCTGATGAAAAGGATGCTCCTGGCTGCCGCACACAGGGCAGGGCTCGCCTTCTACGAGTTGGGCACGCAGCTTTTCCACGCTTACGCTGCGCATCAGCCGTTGCCGCTCAAGTATGGCAAGGGTGACCTTGAGGTCGCGCTCGGCTTCGGCGTGCTCTGCAGCGGCGCGCTTACCCTCGGCTATGGTGTGGGCCCGCTCCTGCAAGAGCGCTGTCTGCTTTTCCTGATTACTGAGCCAATAGCCTTCGAGCTCTTCTCCTTGTTGCCAGAGATAGATGAGTCGTTCCAGTGAGCTGAGCAGGGGGCGGCTGGCCTGTTGCTGTTGCGTCAGCGCCTGGATTTGCTCGCTCAGGTTGCCTTCCGCGCCGGATTCCTGCTGGAGCGTCTGGATGGCTGTCTGATAAGTATCGGCCTCTTCCTGGGCTTTTTTTACAGCAGCCTGTAACTGGGGAATGCGCAGGCGGGACCCCGCCAAGCGCTCGCCGAGCTGCAGGTTCTGCTGAAGGCGAGGGCGGTAGGCTGACCAGGCATCACATAATGCTGACAGTGCCTCGCTTGCCTGAAGCTGTGTGGCTATCTGCTCCAGTGCCTGACGTTGCTCCACCTCGGTAGCCGCCAAGGCATTGATCCTTGCCAGGGACTCGCGTTGAAACGAGTCTTCTTGACGCCACGCCTCGCGGGTTTGCTGGACATCGATCTTGAGGCGGCTGAGGTCGTTCTCTTCCTGAAAAGCCTGTTGCAGTGAGTCGGCACTTTGATGCAGGGCTTCTTCCGCAGTTTGGCGACGGGTTTGAGCGTGCTGCTGGCGTTCTGTCAGCTCGTCCAGGCGTTGTTCAAGCGCTTGTTTCTGCTGTTCAAGCTGTATGAGGTGGGCCGTCAGCTGGTCCATGTCATGCTCAAGCTGCGCCTTCTGCTGATAGCGATGACGCTGTGGTAGCAACTGATCAAGCCAATGAAGCGTCTGGCGCGCCTCTGTATGCTCATCGTGTTGCTGCCGCACTGTTGTACGCGCTGTCTGGGCCTGAGCAAGTTCCTGCTCCAATCGCTTCAAATCCCTTAACCAGCGCCGCTGCTGTTCGACCTCACCAAGCTCGGCCTGAATGCGGGTCAAGGCTTCCAGCGTGCTCTGGCATTGGGTTTCGAGTGCTGTGCGGCCAGCGTCCTCTAGGGGGCGGATACCACCTGCTTGCTGTTCCAGTTGATTAAGGGACTGCCGAGCCTGTTTCACCCGTTCGAAGGCGCGTCGGCCAAGCTGGCTATAGATCGCAGTATCGGTCAGTTTTTCCAAGAGTTCGCTGCGGCCGTTGTCGTCCGCTTTCAGAAAGGCGCTGAACTCGCTTTGCGCCAGTAGCACTGCGCGGGTGAACTGTTCAAAGGTAAGGCCCAGGCGCTGCTCAAGCTGGGTTTTGAATTCGGCTTTCTTGTCGGCTGCCAACAGCTGCTGCGTGTCCAGGTTCCGCAGGCTCTGGCGGCTGGGCTGAAGTTTTCCATCCGCTCTGTCTCGAGCGCGATTGGCTTCCCAGCGTGCACGGTAGCGATAACCGTCGATACCCAGGAAGTCCACTTCAGCATAGCCTGCACCGCTACCGCGGCGAAGAAGGGTACGTGGATCGCCTGTAGCAATTTCGTTGTCGCCGTCTGGCACCTTGGCTTCCTTGCGCACATTGCTAAGGCGTGGCACTTCACCAAACAGCCCTAGCGAAAGGGCATCCAGCAGTGTGCTCTTGCCTGAACCGGTTGGGCCGGTAATGGCAAACAGGCCGGTGCTGGCAAGGGGTTCAGCGGTGAAGTCCAGCTCATGCGGGCCGGCAAGAGAGGCGAGGTTTTTCAGGCGAACGGCCAGAATCTTCATGCCTGTTCTCCCAGTGCGATGTCTTCAAGCAACTGGGCAAAATCGTCCAGTGTGGACGATTCTGGCATTTGCCCATAGGTATCCTGCCAGGCACGGCTGAAAAGCTCTTGTGGCGTCAGTTGCTCCAGCGCCACCAGCTCCGGCGACTCGTTGGAAGTACTGACGGCTCCCGCGTATTGCACGCCGATCCGTACGAGGCGCAGCGATTTTCTTTCAAGAGCAGACTCCAGCCGCTGCCGTAGATCGGGTTGGGGTGCGTCGAGTATGACTCTGACTTCGAGCCAGGGAGCCAAGTGGCTTTCGGGTGTATTGAAGAGGTCGATTTCGGATTGGCTTTTGAGATGCTCAAGGATATCTGCCAGTGGTGCAGGGCCCAGGCGCACCATGTCCACGGCTCGCGGGATCCGAATGCTCTCGACAGTCTTGAGCGCTTCCCCTTCGAACTGAACATCAAGAATCTGGTGAGGATAGTCCACTTCCGCGAACGAGAGGGGAAGGGGAGATCCGCTGTACCGGATACGCTCCTGCTTGGCTACCTTTTGCGGCTTATGCAAATGACCCAATGCCACGTAGGCAATGCTTGGTGGAAACAGAGAGGCAGGTTGAGCTTCGGCATTACCAACAATAATATTGCGCTCTGAATCCTCCGATACCTGGCCTCCCGCCAAGTGTGCGTGGCTCATGGCAATAAGGGCCTGGCCTGGTGTGCGAAGTGTTTCAGCGTGGACAATCAGCTCTGCGTGTACCTTGGCGATACCCTCCATATAGGTACCATCACTTCCCCCCGTTACTTCTGCCGGTCGTAAAAAAGGCAGGGCTAGGCACCAGGCTCTAATCGCGCCGTTTGCATCGGTAAGCGGAACCATTAGCCGCCTGGCATCCAGCGAGCCGTCATCCAGCCAAAGCACTCGGCCTAACGCATGGGTCCGCAGGCTGCGCATGAGCGGAGCGGGAAGTTCGATCCGGGCTCCGGAGTCATGGTTGCCTGCAATCATCACCACCGTTAGCGTAGGAAGCGCCAGGTGCGCCTGTACGATAAAGTCATAGAGGCGCTCCTGCGCCTTGACCGGCGGGTTGATCGTGTCGAAGACGTCGCCAGCGATGAGCAGGGCATCGGGGCGGCGCGTCTTGAGTTGTGCCAACAGCCAATTGAGAAAACAGGCGTGCTCGAAGTCGCGATCCTGACCATGAAGAGTCTGGCCAAGATGCCAGTCGGAAGTATGAAGAATACGCATGGTGTTCCTGTTCAGGCGTGTGGTCGAGGCGTTGCGCCCGGACCATCAGCGCGGGTATAGCGGTGGCAGTGAGCCAGGCTCCTGTTGTACGGGCTGCGTAGAGGGTGGTAAAGCCTGGAACGCCTGCCACAGTGTCTCGCCTTGCCAATGCTGTCCGCTTTCGCTGTAAAGCGCGCCGTTAAGGTCATCCAGAGCGACAGAAAGCGGATCGAAGCGGGCTGCTATTTCTGCCAGGGTTTCTGGCTGTTGTCGAGCCCAGGCATCGAGCGCCTGACGCGTGGCATGCGGATCGTTAGCCTGGCAAGCGCGTCGCAAATCATCGAGCAGCGTGCGTGGGTTCGGGCCGGCAGGAGCCATTTTAATAATGGCGGGCAGTTGGCGGGCTCGCCACCATAGCCCGAAACCCAACAGTGTGGTCAGAAGCAGAATAAAACTGGCCAGCTGCCATGGCCAGAGAAGTAGTCGCTTCCCGTTCACACTGGTAGAGGCCTGCCCTAGGGACGGTGGCATTAGGGCCGGGTCGGCAGCGACAGTAAGGGTATGGGCAGGTAGCTGTGTACGCTCAAGTTGGTCGTTCCGAGTGTTCCACCAGACAACTTCCAGAGCAGGTAGAGTGATGTCGCCGCTCCGGTTGGGTACGAGCGCCTCCCGCTCCTCGCGACTGCCGACCAGGCTTTGATCCTGCACGTCATTGGTCAGCTTGGCCTGGTCTGGATAGCGGCGAAGCCCGTCTACAATCGGCTGCGGCAGAGGCGGCAGCTGTGCACTGGACAGGCCTTCTGCCTTGAGAAGAAGGTGGCGTGTCAATACGGCGCCCTGGCGCGCTTCTTCCGGCTGGGGATTCCACGCTTCGCTCAGCTCGATATGACGTGCCGGTAGCCAGGGTGCGTCAGCAGGATAATCGGCAGGCTTGGCTTTGACCTGAATGGGAATCTCGCTGGTATCCACGCGTATTACCCGACCCGGCCTTGAGCTGAACGGAGACGACTGCTGACCACTGGTTGAGGTATCAACCGCCGTGGCACTGAACGACAGGCTGGGAATGCGTAATGGACCGCTTTGCTGCGGAAAAATGGCATAGCGGATCTCGATAACACCATGTCTCACGCCGCCGATGGTCTGCTCATACGTCCTGGGCTCCCCCAAAGGCTCGACGCGCGCTGATGGCATGCTCAGCGTACTGAGGTTACTGTCATCGTAAAGCGGTACGGAGTGGAGGATGCGTAGCGTCAGGACCAGCTGCGCCTGCACATAAACGGTTTCCTGATCCACCGTAGCATCGATAAAGACCGGCTCCAGGTTTTGGGCGCTGGGGGTGAGTGTCGAAGTTTCGTTGACATGCAGCGTAATCGGCTGGCTTCGCACCCCACTAAGGGTCAGCGGGGGAATCACTACGATTCCGCGCTGCCGCGGTTGAAGCGTTACGATCCAGCGGGTGATAGGCTCGCTTTGATCGGGACCCGTACTCAACTGGTTGATCTGGCGTGTGCCGAGAATATCGAACTGGGGCTCCAGAGGAGACAGATCCGGTTTGCCGAAAAGCGTCGGATCGCTTGATTCGAGGACAAGCTCGAAGGTCTCGCCAGGTACGAGTTGGGTATGGTCCACGCGAGCCGTAAAGTCTGCCCCCCAGCCAGGCAGACTGACCAGCAGAAGCAGGGTGAGCGCAATACGGACTAGGCTCATGGTGTTCTATTTTCCTGTTTTTGTTGCTGCTGATGCCAGAACTTGCGGCGTAACAGCTCTGCGGGATCGTCTGGTATTTCCCTTAGCCATTGTTCCAGTGACTGCCTGCGTTCCTCGCTCAGTACGTTCGAGTGAGGCTGGGACAGAAGGTCGTCGTTCTCTTCCTCGGTCTCGACGGCCTCGCTATTGCTGGCTTCGCCTGGAGTTTGGCCAACGGGTTGCCCTGATTCGTCATGGTTCGACGCAGCCCTTGGCTCATCAGTGGCGTCACTGTTTTGCGGTGAGGGTTGGGCTTGGGTGTCGGACTGACCGTGCTGGTCGTCACTTCCTGCTTCATTGGGCGTGGCGTCCTGAGCGGTTGCCTGTTCCTGTTGCTGTTTGAGCAAGGCTTCTACCAGGGCTCTGTTATGGAGGGCCTCGGGAAAATTGCTTTGCAGCCTGAGTGCTTGGTCATAAGCTTCCAGCGCGCCAGTCAATTGACCGGCTTTGGCCAGGGCGTTAGCGCGGTTGTAGTGATCTACTGCACTGTTGCCCTGGGCAAAGGTTTTGGCAGCCTCTTCATATTGACCTGCTTCGTATTGGGCGACACCACGCCATTCACGATTCTCGAACCGTCGAGCGGCTTCGTCAGGACGTTGCGCTTCAAGCAAGCGGGCGCCTTGCTGATCCTTGCGCAACCAGAGATCTTCGAACGCAAACGCGTGAGCGGGAGGTGGCATGACAAACAGCAAAAGCGGTATACACAAGAGCCAGCCTTTTCGCCCTGCGCATGCAGCCAGAATCAGCACGGGGATAAGCAGCCAGTAGCCTTGGTCGACCCAGGCATCCAGGCGTACCTGTTCCTGTCGCTCGGCTACAGTGTCCGGTGTGTCGAGCAGACCCAACGCGCGGAGGTCACGCTCATCAGGCTGTTGGCGCTGATACTGCGCACCCACCGATTGAGCGAAGCGGAGCAAGGTAGCCTCATCCAGGCGTGACAGCAGAATATTACCTTGATTGTCGGTCAGATAGCCGCCTTCTTCCCGCGCCATCGGCGCACCTTCAAGTGTCCCCATACCCAGCATAAGCAAGGGAACCCGATAGCTGGACAGCGCTTCACGTATGCCTTTCTGTTCCTGGGTGCTGAGCTGGCTGGTTATCAGTAAGACTCGTCCTCCTGTACCGCTGCCTTGCCGGAGTAGCAGCAGTGCTTGGCGTACCGCTAAGTCCGCACGCTCGCCGGCTTCTGGCATGATCGCCGGACGCACGGCTTCCAGCAGGTTTTGTGCTGTATGCAGATCGTTGGTCAGCGGGACCAAGACATGACTGCTGCCGGCATAGACGACAATGGCAGTTTCAGCATCCCGACGTGCCGCCAACAGGTCCAGAATAGTGTGCTGGGCCTGAATGAGGCGAGAAGGGGAAACGTCCGAAGCCAGCATGTCCGGCGTCATGTCGAGCACGATAACCAGCGGATCGGTACGTATATAAGCCGGCTGCTCTGCGCGCTGCCAGCTGGGGCCGCTCAATGCCAGGATTGCCAGCGCAGCGCCAAGACCAAACAGTAACAACGGCAGGCGTTGGGTATCTCTGGATGGCGTGGTCAGCAGCCATTCGTGAAATGCCGTTGGCAAAAGCCGTTGCCAATGTCCTACGCGACGCGGACGATGCCACAGCTTCCAGAGTAGCCAGAGCAGCACGGGGAACGCCAGAAGCCAGAGAGGACGCGACAGGTGTGGAATCAGCGACATCATGTCTGCCTCCTCCCGCGCGCCTGTGCGTAGGCACGCAGCCGGGGAATACGCCGCCAGGGTTTCGGCCAGATATGCAAGGCAGCGGCGATCAGGCTGGTCAGAAGGGCAAGACTCAGTGGCCAGTAAAAGAGCGCTTTGGCTGGACGTACACGGGTGGGCTGTTGTGCAATCGGCTCGAAGCTGTTGAGTTCATTCGAGATGGCAGACAGCTCTTCCTGCGAACGGGCACGGAAATAGCGGCCTCCGGTTTCCTTGGCAATGGCTTTTAATGTGTCCTCATCCAGATCCAGGCTGCTGAAACCGAATAGGCTCGAGAGACTGGCCTGTTGTGGGTCGGCACCAATCCCGATGGCATAGATCCGTACATGCTCTTCGGCGGCCAGGCGAGCAGCGATCAGTGGATCGACGCGGCCACCGTTATTGGCGCCATCCGTAATCAAGACCATGACTCGACTATTTTCCGGACGCATCCTCAAATGCTTTACCGCCAGGCCAATGGCATCACCGATAGCGGTGTTCTTGCCTGCAATACCTACCAGGGCCTCATCGAGCAGGGCATGAATCGTCCGGCGATCAAAGGTGAGCGGCGCCTGCACATAAGCTTGCGAACCAAAGAGGATAAGACCGATGCGATCACCCGTGCGGCCTTCGATAAAATCGCCGATCAGATGTTTTACCAGGGTGAGGCGGCTGATGTCTTCTCCCTTCCAGGTCATGTCGGGATAATCCATGGAGCCAGACACGTCAACGGCCAGCAAGATGTCTCTGCCACTGGTAGGAAGCGGAAGGGGTGAACCCACCCATTGGGGACGAGCTGTTGCTGCCAGAAGCAGCACCCAGATCAATACAAACGGCAACTGCCGCTTCAGGGCAGGCAGACGTGTATGGGCGCGGTGTCCTGCAAGGTGCTCAAGTTCTTTCAGAAAACTGACCTTGAGTGCTGACTCCTGGCTTTGCGCAGGCGGCAATATCAGCCTGGCCACCCAGGGCAAGGGTGCCAGGAAAAATATCCACGGCCAGGCAAATTCAAACATGTTTGCGAATCCATATGCTGACCGCGGCGTAAAGGCCATCGATGGTCTTGTCGTCCAACCGGCAGTCCGGGCGATAAGCGCCTTCTACCAAGACCATCCAGCGTGTCAGGCCAGCTGCCGTACACCGGGTGTCGAGAAAGGCCAGCCAGGCGCGCCCGCTCAATGTCTGGCAGTGGCTGTCGGGATAGCGGGTCATGCACAGCCGTTTGAGCAGGGCATTGAGACTTTGCAGCCAGGGTCCGGCGGATTCGCCATAGGGACGGGGCATTTGTGCCAGCTCAAGCAGTGCCGCCCGGCGAGGCCCCTCCAGTTGCTCTTCTTCTGAAACAGGCTGCTCCACAGACGTCTGGCGCCGATGCCGCCATACCATGAATGCTGCAGCAGGTACCGCCACTAACATGACCAGCGCTATCCACCAGCCGGGTGCCAACGGCCAGAACGAAACGGGCTCGGGCCTGACTAGAGGGGACAATTGATCGAGCGGGTTCATTGCTGGTAGCCAGGCTGATGCTGGTGCAGATGCTTACGCAGCTGCTCAATCAGGTCGTGGGAAGTAGAAAGCGGAAGCAGCGGGATACCCAGTCGCTGGCTTAGGCGTGTCCAGCGCTCCCGACGCTGCTTTGCCTGCTGCAGGTAGGCGTTCGACAGCGTGCCGTTCAGGGTGTCGATTTCAAGCTCGGTGTCGTGCTGGGCGAAGCGAAGAAATCCGGCTGCTGGCAAACGGTGGTCCAGCGGATCGGAGACCGGTAACAGAACCAGGTCCGTATGGCGAGACGCCAGGGCCAGTTGCTGCTCCGCGGCCTCGCTCAGGCCACGCTCATCGCATAGGATCAATGCCATGCTGCCTGGACGCAGTACTTCACGTGCGCGCCGCAGCACCAATGAAAAGGCGTCGCTCGGAAGTTTGGGTTCGGTCTGGTCCATAAGACTGTGATTGGCCTTGATCAGATGATCGAACAACCTCAGCAGGTTTTGCTTGCTGCGCCGGGGACGCACGTCGTGAAAGCCGTCATCACCAAAAACCATGCCGCCAATGCGGTCACTGTGACCCAGCACGGACCAGCCAATTAGGGCAGCTGCCTGTGCCACCAATACCGATTTGAACACGCGCTCCGAGCCAAAGAACAAGCGCTGGCTCTGTTCAATCAGCAGATAGACAGGGCGCTCACGCTCCTCATGAAACAGCTTGGTATGTGGCTCGCGGCTTCTGGCGGTCACACGCCAGTCAATGGTGCGGACGTCGTCGCCTGGTTGATACACCCGTACCTGATCGAAGTCCACGCCGCGACCCCGCAGGCGTGAATGGTGAACGCCAATGAGCGGGCTGCGTCGCCCGGCGGCCGCGAACAGTTTGACCTCTGGAACGCGGTGTCTCATGTCGATCAGCTCGGTCAGGCTGATACTGACGCTGCGCGGCGTGCCCATGGTGCTATGCAACGGCCACGACGTCGAGAATACGTTGCACAACGCGATCATGGTCGACGCCGGCCGCTTCGGCCTCGAAGGAGAGGATTATGCGGTGTCGCAGAACGTCGAACAGTACCGCCTGGATGTCTTCCGGACTGACGAAATCCCGCCCCGCAAGCCAGGCATGTGCGCGAGAGCAACGATCCAGCGCGATGGAGCCCCGCGGACTCGACCCATAGCTGAGCCACTGTGCCAGTTCGGCATCGAAGCGTGCCGGTGTCCGTGTCGCCATTATGAGCTGGACAAGATACTCCTCGACCGCGTCGGCCATATACAGCGAAACAACCTCCCGTCTGGCCGCAAAGATGGCCTCCTGCGTCACCTGATTAGGCGCCTTCGTTTCCCCGTGTAATGCCTCGCCTCGTGCCTGCGCCAGGATCCGTCGTTCAACGCTGGCATCCGGGTAACCAATCTTGACATGCATGAGGAACCGGTCGAGCTGGGCCTCCGGCAGCGGGTAGGTTCCTTCCTGCTCGATAGGATTTTGTGTAGCCATGACCAGGAACAACGGCGGTAAGTCATAGGTGGTGCGGCCAATACTGACCTGGCGCTCCGCCATGGCTTCCAGCAGGGCGGACTGTACCTTGGCCGGTGCTCGGTTGATCTCGTCTGCCAACACGAGATGGTGAAAGATAGGGCCGCGCTGGAATTCGAAGTTACCGCTGTCGGCTCGATAGATCTCAGTACCGGTAATGTCGGCCGGTAATAGGTCCGGAGTGAACTGGATACGATGAAACTCGGCTTCCAGTCCGTCGGCGAGATCTTTGATTGCCTTGGTTTTCGCAAGTCCGGGAGCGCCTTCTACAAGAAGATGCCCGTCGGCGAGCAGTGCGATCAACAAACGCTCGATAAGCTTTTCCTGGCCCAGGATCTGGCTGGACAGGTAATTGCGTAGCGAGATCAGCGTTTCACGGTGTTCCATTAATACTTCCTGGAAAAATGGCAAGGATGAAAGCCTCGGCAGAGCGTTACTTTAATCCATTCCCATGCACTACACCTAACCTCTAGCGGCGTTTGGCTAGCACACGGAAGATCAATGGTCTTGCAAAGGCTGCAGGCGGTATTTTGACGAAATTTTGATTCCTGATCCGGCATTCTTACGCTTTTTGAACGGGTTGCGTATCAATGACGCTGAATAGGCGCGCCGGAAAGCTGGCTGCTATTGCAGGTATTGCGCTGATTGCAGCGGCCTGCGTTCCACTTTGGAAACACTTCTTCCCTGTCCAGGCCGCTAATGGTTGGGAGTACTCAATTTACCGCCAGGATATTCCTCACGTCAGTGCGCTGATCAGGGATGAGGCAGGCACTCTGTATGTAACGGAAGAGTTCCAGGATGGAAAGGGAAGAATCATGACGCTTTCTCCCGATGGGATGCTAAATCCTTATGTCGAAGGTCTTTCCAAGCCTGATGGTCTGACCTTCTTTCAAGGGGGGGTGGTGTATAGCCAGGAGGCCGACCGACATCCCGTCATCTGGCAAAAGGGCGATCAAAGACGCGAGCTGTTCATGGGTAATGATGTCGAAGAAGTCTCAACCGACGGACACTACCTCTACGCCATCGAAGATTTGCATGGCAACGGGCGATTGCTGCGCTATGACCCAAGCACCCAGGCGGTGACCATTCTGCGGCAGGGCCTTGATCAGGCAGAAGCCGTCGCACCTTGCCCGGACGGTTCGCTGTTCTATCTCGAAAAGCAGAAGGGTGAAATCCACCAATGGCAAGCCGATGGCCAGGACCCTATAGTGCTCACCGGTTTGAATGCGCCTGGCTTCATGGTGTGCACCACGGAGGGTGTTTGGATTACGGAAGACGCCACGCACATGGCCCGGCTGCTGCTACTCGATCGGCAGGGCAGGGAGCATGTAATCCTGAGTCATCTTCGCTCTGCCCAGACCCTTCTGCCATCACCTGACGGCAGTTTTCTGCTATCCGAGCAGGGACGCAACCGCATCCTGAAACTCCAACGCACCAAAGAAGGCGCTTAAACAATGCAACAACCGGACGCCAAACGACCCGCTAATCCAGGACGCAGGCCTATACAGCCAACTATTGTCAGTCATCTGGCCTTTACGCTGGGGAGTGCGCTGGCCTTGCTGGTCATGTTCGCCCTGCTGCGGCTGGCCTTGCTGGCTTACAATCATGAATCCATTGGCGATACGCCTGCCGGCGAGTTCATCGAGGCGTTTATCAACGGTACTCGCTTCGACCTGCGCCTGATTGCATACATCTGTGTGCCGCTACTGCTTTCACTGCTCAGCGTGCGTGCCATGGCGGCTCGCCGTCTGCACTGCGTCTGGCTCACGGTCGCTGCAAGCCTTTGCCTGTTCCTGGGTGTGGTGGAGCTGAACTTCTACCGGGAATTTCATCAGCGCCTGAATGGCTTGGTGTTCCAGTATATGCAGGAAGATCTCAAGACCGTATTCAGTATGATCTGGTACGGCTTTCCTGTTGTTCGCCTTCTGCTGGCCTGGCTGGTAGCAGCGTTATTGCTGGGATGGATGTTTCATCGTATCGAGCGGGCGACGCGGCCGAAGGTTGTCGCTTCGGACAGCACGGGAGCCCGCCCGGTTGCTTCACCTGCCTGGTATGCGCGGGGCGCGGTATTCGTGGTCTGTCTGCTGGTGGCGGTCGTTGCCGTACGTGGCACGCTGCGCCATGGTCCACCGCTGCGCTGGGGGGATGCCTATACAACGGAGTCGATGTTTGCCAATCATCTAGGGCTCAATGGCACTCTGACGCTTATCAATGCGGCAGAGCACTCCTTCTCTGACCATCGGGACAACACCTGGAAAGCGACCCTGCCCGAGGATGAGGCGCTGAAGACCGTACGCAGCATGTTGCTCACACCTCGTGATCAGCTGGTGGATGCTGATACCGCTGCCATTCGTCGCGTCTATACACCGGCGCCCGAAGCCAGGCTGCCGGGTGTACGCAATGTCGTCGTCATTCTGATGGAGAGCATGGCGGGCCGATACATTGGTGCGCTGGGCAGTACGGATAACATCACGCCCAATTTCGATGCGCTAAGCAAGGACGGCCTGCTGTTTACCCGTTTCTTTTCCAACGGCACTCATACTCACCAGGGGATGTTTGCCACCATGGCCTGCTTCCCGAACCTGCCGGCTTTCGAATACCTCATGCGGATGCCGGAGGGCAGTAACAAGTTTTCTGGACTGCCACAGATGCTCAGCCCGCGCGGCTACAACGATGTCTATGTCTACAACGGAAGTTTCGCCTGGGACAATCAGTCTGGCTTCTTTAGCAACCAGGGAATGACCTCATTCGTAGGGCGTGACGACTTTGTCAATCCGGTCTTTATCGATCCGACCTGGGGTGTCTCTGACCAGGACATGTTTGCCCGCTCGGCTGAAGAACTTAGCAAGCTCGAAAAGCAGGGCAAGCCGTTTTATGCTCTGCTGCAAACTCTTTCCAATCACACCCCTTACGCGTTACCCAAAGACCTGCCGGTTGAGCGTGTAGCCGGACACGGTTCGCTGGATGAGCATCTGACAGCGATGCGCTACGCGGACTGGTCGCTGGGTCAGTTCTTTGCCGAGGCGCGCAAGCAGCCCTATTTCAAGGACACGCTGTTCGTCATTGTGGGCGACCACGGTTTCGGTGCGCCGGAACAGTTGACGGAAATGGATCTTTTCCGCTTCAACGTACCGCTGCTGTTGATTGGGCCTGGCGTACAGGAAACCTTTGGCAGCCGCCGCGATACGATTGGTAGCCAGATCGACATAGTGCCCACCATCCTCGGCCGCTTGGGCGAGCCGGCCCGCCATCAATGCTGGGGGCGGGATTTGCTGGACCTGCCAGCAGGCGATCCTGGTGTTGCGGTTATCAAGCCGTCAGGAGGCGAGCAGACCGTGGCCATCGTGTCGGGTGACGATATTCTGGTGAAGCCCAAGGATCTTGACGCACGCCTGTATCGATACGAGTTGGGCGCTATCCGCCGTGTGGAAGTGGTTAATGATGCGGACAAGGCCTCTGCCATGCAGCACAAGCTGGATGCCTTCCTGCAAACCGCAACCGACAGCCTTTTGAATAACACGACCGGTGTGACGCCGGCGACCCAGATTCCCTCCTCGAAGTAATCGCTCTGGCGCAGCGGCAAACGCTGCGCCAGTCCTTTCCCAAACCCCATCTGCAACAGGCATGAACGAAGATGTCGCGGCACCGAATGCAGCGGCGGCAGCTTCGTTTTAAGCTTTTACCCGGCTGAAGTCGCTGCTGCCAAAAATGTCAGGGACTTCAGTTGCAATAAAGTTGAACTCGAGCTGAACACCCTGGGTCCTCGTCCTTGTAGGTAGGCACCAGGCGTGCAAAAAACGAATAAAGCCCAGATGGAGTACAACCATGGCGTTTTTTACCGCTGCCAGCAAAGCGGACTTTCAACACCAGTTACACCTTGCTCTTGCTCAGCATGTGGACGAGCCAACGCTCTCCAGGCTGACACCCTTCGCTGACCAGTTCTTCGGAATTGTCGCGTTGGAAGAACTGACCCAGCGCCGTCTTTCGGACCTTGTTGGTTGTGTACTCTCGGCCTGGCGCTTGTTGGAGCGTTTCAATCCGGCTCAGCCGCAGGTCAATGTATTCAACCCTGAATACGAGCGGCATGGTTGGCAGTCTGCCCACACGGCGGTAGAGGTCCTGCATGCCGATATCCCATTCCTCGTTGACTCGGTCCGCATGCAGATCAATCGATCCGGACACAGCGTACATACCCTGCAGAACAGTGTGCTGAGCGTACGCCGTGATGAGACAGGCCGTCTGCTGGAGGTACTGCCCAAAGGTACCCAGGGAGAAGGAGTCAGCCAGGAATCAGTCATTTTTCTTGAGATCGATCGCTGTGCTTCAGCCAGCGACATGAAGGCGCTTGAATCAGCCCTGCTTGAAGTGCTGGGCGAGGTACGCCTGGCCGTGAACGATTTCAACCCCATGAAACAGCGTGTAGCGCATCTGCTCGATCAGCTGGACACCATGGCGGGGCCAAATGTGGCGGCAGAAGAGCTGGACGAGGTGAAGACCTTCCTGGCCTGGCTCAACGATAACCACTTCACGTTCTTGGGATACGAAGAATTTACCGTCGAGAACGAGGGTGAAGGTGGTCGTATTTTCTATGACGAGTCCTCTCTGCTGGGGCTTTCGCGGCAGCTGCGCATAGGCCTTACTGCCGAAGACGCTCATATCCAGACCGAGTCGCTGCAGTATTTCCGTGAGCCGTTGCTGCTCTCGTTTGCCAAAGCTGCGTTGCCAAGCCGTGTACATCGTCCGGCCTATCCCGATTTTGTCTCTATCCGTCAGTGCGACGAACAAGGGCATGTCATTCGTGAACACCGGTTTATGGGGTTATATACCTCCAATGTCTATAACCAGAGCGTCGAAGCCATTCCCTTTATCCGGCGCAAGGCGGCGGAAGTCAGACGTCGGGCCGATTTCGGTGCCAGTGCGCACTTGGGCAAGGAACTGGCGCAGGTGCTTGAAGCACTGCCTCGTGATGATCTCTTCCAGACACCGGTAGATGATCTTTTCGCTACGGCGATGTCCATTGTGCAGATCCAGGAGCGCAACAAGGTTCGCGTCTTCCTGCGCCGCGATCCCTACGGACGCTTCTATTACTGCCTGGCCTATGTACCGCGCGACATCTATTCCACCGAGGTCCGTCAGCGCATGCAGCAGATCCTTATGGAGCGCTTGCATGGCACCGACTGCGAGTTCTGGACCTATTTCTCCGAATCCGTTCTGGCGCGTGTTCAGTTCATCCTGCGTATCGATCCGGGCCAGAAGCCGGAAATTGATCCTTCGCGTATCGAAAAGGAAATGGTGCAGGCGTGCCGGTCCTGGAAGGACGACTATGCCAGCCTGATCATCGATACCTTGGGCGAGGCGCAGGGTACAGCTGTACTGGCCGATTTCCCTCAGGGTTTCCCGGCCGGTTATCGTGAGCGTTTCGCGCCGCATCTGGCGGTGGTGGACATGCGGCATCTGCTGAACCTGTCGGAAAGCCGCCCGCTGATCATGAGCTTCTATCAGCCGCTCGGTTACAGCGGCGGCGACAATGTCCTGCATTGCAAGCTCTATCATGCGGATACGCCGCTGGCCTTGTCGGATGTGCTGCCAATCCTTGAGAACCTTGGTCTGCGCGTATTGGGTGAGTTTCCTTATCACCTGCGCAAGAAAGATGGGCGCGAATACTGGATCCACGATTTTGCCTTTACCACGGTGGCGGGGTTGCATGTGGACCTGCAACAGCTCAACGACACCTTCCAGGATGCGTTCATCCATATCGTCAATGGCAGCGCCGAGAATGACTCCTTTAACCGGCTGGTCCTGACGGCCGGGCTGCCCTGGCGTGATGTGGCCCTGCTGCGTGCCTACGCGCGTTACCTCAAGCAGATTCGCATTGGGTTCGACGTTGGCTACATTGCCAGTACGCTGAACAATCATGTGGACATTGCACGCGAGCTGACACGCCTGTTCCGTATGCGCTTCTATCTGGCGCGCCGCATGAGTCCGGAAGATCTGGAAGACAAGCAACAGCGTTTGGAACACGCGATCCTTGCAGCACTGGATAACGTGGCAGTGCTCAACGAAGACCGTATCCTGCGTCGTTACCTGGATCTGATCAAGGCAACGCTGCGAACCAACTTCTACCAGCCAGACGAAAATGGCCAGCCCAAGGGCTATTTCAGCTTCAAGTTCAATCCGCGTGCGATCCCCGAACTGCCCAAGCCTGTACCGCGATTTGAGATTTTCGTTTACTCACCACGTGTGGAAGGCGTCCACCTGCGAGGCGGCAAGGTTGCTCGTGGCGGTCTGCGTTGGTCGGATCGGGAAGAGGATTACCGTACAGAAGTGCTGGGTCTGGTAAAGGCGCAGCAGGTCAAGAACTCGGTAATCGTACCCGTAGGGGCAAAAGGTGGATTTGTGCCGCGGCGTCTGCCTGTAGGCGGTAGCCGGGACGAGATCCTGGCCGAGGCAATTGCGTGCTACCGCATCTTCATTTCCGGTTTGCTGGATATCACGGACAACCTGAAAGAGGGTGAAATCGTTCCGCCAGCGGGTGTTGTGCGTCAGGACGATGATGATCCCTATCTGGTCGTGGCAGCCGACAAAGGCACGGCGACCTTTTCGGACATTGCCAATGGTATCGCAGCTGAATACGGCTTCTGGCTGGGTGATGCGTTCGCTTCTGGCGGTTCGGCAGGTTATGACCACAAGAAAATGGGTATCACGTCGCGTGGTGCCTGGGTCAGCGTACAACGGCATTTCCGCGAGCGGGGCATTGACGTCCAGAAAGACCCGGTCACTGTACTAGGGATCGGCGACATGGCCGGCGATGTCTTTGGTAACGGCCTGCTGCGCTCGGAAAGCCTTGAGCTGGTAGCGGCATTCAACCATCTACATATTTTTATCGACCCAAACCCTGATGCTGCCCGCAGCTTCGCCGAGCGCCAGCGTCTGTTTGACCTGCCACGCTCCAGCTGGACGGACTATGACGCCAGCCTGATTTCCGAGGGTGGCGGCATTTTCTCGCGTAGTGCCAAGCGAATTGAAATTTCGCCGCAAATGAAGGAACGCTTCGATATCCAGGCCGATCAGCTGACGCCTAACGAGCTGATTCATGCACTGCTCAAGGCTCCGGTCGATCTTATCTGGAACGGCGGTATCGGTACTTACGTCAAGGCCAGCTTCGAATCCCATGCGGATATCGGAGACAAGGCCAACGATGCGCTACGGGTGAACGGCAACGAGTTGCGCGCCAAGGTGGTAGGTGAGGGCGGTAACCTGGGCATGAGCCAACTGGCACGGGTCGAGTATGGTCTCACTGGTGGCGCATGCAATACCGACTTCATTGATAATGCCGGCGGCGTGGACTGCTCTGACCATGAGGTCAACATCAAGATTCTCTTGGGCGATGTGGTGTCCTCTGGCGACATGACCCTGAAACAGCGTAATCAGCTGATGGGCGAGATGACCGATGAGGTTGGTGAGCTGGTCGTCAACAACAATTACATGCAAACCCAAGCGCTGTCTCTGGCGGAGCGTCGTGCACGGACGCATCTCATGGAGTACAAGCGTCTCATCGTGGACCTGGAAGGTCGTGGCAAGCTTGACCGCGCACTGGAGTTCCTGCCCTCTGATGATGTTCTGGCAGAGCGCGCGAGCCAGGGCATAGGCCTGACCCGTGCCGAGCTTTCGGTGCTGATCTCCTACAGCAAGATCGATTTGAAGGAACAGTTGCTCAAGTCGAGTGTGCCGGACGATGAGTACCTTAGCCGCGACATGCATACTGCGTTCCCGCAGCGCCTGACTGAGGAATTTGGCGAGGCGATGCAGCGGCATCGTCTGAAGCGCGAGATCGTGAGTACCCAGATCGCCAATGATCTGATCAACCATATGGGTATCACCTTTATCCAGCGCCTCAAGGAGTCCACCGCCATGAGCGCGGCGGATATCACGCGTGCCTATGTTGTGATGCGGGATGTCCTGCATCTGCCTCATTGGTGGCGTCAGACCGAAGCGCTGGACTATAAGGTTCCGGCAGATGTTCAGTTGAGTCTGATGGATGAGTTAATGCGCTTGGGGCGTCGTGCGACGCGCTGGTTCCTGCGCAGCCGTCGCGGTGAGCTGGATGCTGCGCGTGATGTTGCTCACTTCGGGCCACGTGTTGCCGCGCTGGGCGTTCGTTTGAACGAACTGCTCGAGGGCGAGCCACGCAGCCAGTGGGAAGGGCGGTATCAACATTACATCGATCAGGGTACGCCGGAGCTACTGGCGCGTGTGGTGGCGGGTACGACGCACATCTATACGCTTTTGCCCATCATTCAGGCGGCTGACGTGACCGGGCATGATCCTATCCAGGTAGCCTCGACCTGGTTCGCTGTTGGCAATGCGCTCGACCTGACCTGGTATCAGCAACAGCTCAACGAGTTGCCGGTTGAAAATGCCTGGCAAGCATTGGCGCGTGAAGCGTTCAGAGATGAACTGGATGCACAGCAGCGCATCATCACGATTGCGGTTTTGCAGATGCCTGAGGCACCTGAAGATAACGCTGCGCGGCTGGCCCTATGGATGGAGCACAACCGTACCATGGTGGAACGCTGGAGAGGTATGCTCAGTGATGTGCGTGCCGCCAGCGGAAAGGATTTCGCCATGTATGCGGTGGCAGCCCGTGAACTAATGGACTTGGCTAGTCTGGGTTCTGCCACGAGTTCGACGATGTAAGTCGCACCATCGATAAAAAACCCCGCCTCGGCGGGGTTTTTTATGAGCTATTTAATTTCAGCCAATCCTTTGAGCAGCGCCTTGTGAAAGCGCTCGGGATCCTGGATTTGTGGTGCATGTCCCATGTCATCAAATTCGATTAGTGTGGCATGGGGAATTGTCTTGGCTGTCTGCTTGCCTAGGGTCGTGTAATCACCCAGCGCCTTCTGCACCTCTGGGGTGGCTGCGTCCTTGCCAATGGCGGTATTGTCCTTGGTGCCTATCATGAGCAGCGTTGGCATGCGCAGCTGATCAAATTCATAGACCACCGGCTGGGTATAGATCATGTCGTACAGCAGGGCCGAATTCCAGGCTACGACCTGCTTGCCTTCACCACGATACAGCCCGGCCAGCATATCGACCCAGCGATCGTATTCAGGCTTCCACTGGCCGGCGTAATAGGTGTTCTGTTCGTACTTGCGAATACCTTCGGCGCTTGTTTTGAGCTCCCGCTCGTACCATTGATCAACACTACGGTAAGGCACACCTTTGGTTTTCCAGTCTTCAAGGCCAATGGGGTTAACCATGACCAGCTGCTCGACCTGGCTGGGGTAGAGCAGGGCATAGCGGGTAGCCAGCATGCCACCGGTGGAATGACCTAAAACTGTGACCTTGTCTACACCCAGATGCTCAAGAAGCGCGTGGGTATTCACCGCCAGCTGCTGAAAGGTATATTGATAGTGTTCAGGTTTGGTGGATTTACAGAAACCAATCTGGTCCGGCGCTACGACCCGATAACCGGCCCCGCTCAGTTGGGCTATGGTCGTTTCCCAGGTTCCGGCACAAAAGTTCTTTCCATGCATCAACACCACGGTACGCCCGTTAGGTGTTGCGGTAGGCTTCACATCGATGTAAGCCATTTGCAGGCGTTGATTTTGGGATGTGAACTCAAACTCACTTACCGGGTAAACGTATTCGAAACCTTCCAGACGTGGACCATAGGCGGCATCGGCAGCCAACGCCGAATGTGTCAGGGTAGCTAGCAGCAAAGCAGGGGCGAGGCGCGCGAACATGGATAACTTGCTCCTTAGGATGATTCAGCCGTTTCGACTTACCCTAGGTAACTAATAGTTCCGCAGTCCACCAGCACTGTTTGACAAGACATGTACAACAGGAAAGCTCTAGCAGGCGGATCACAGATCTTTAGCGCTATCCCGATCAATCACACTTGTACAATAACGTACCTATGCAGGCACAATAGGCATAGATAAATTATCCATACGTAACAACAGGAGAGGATGCTTGGCCGTCGCCGACAATCCCAGTTCCTCGCTTCCAGCCAGCACGCTGACGGAATGTGCGAAAGAACCTATACACATTCCCGGTAGTATCCAGCCACATGGGTTTCTGCTGGCCCTGAGCGAGCCGAGCCTGACGATTACTCAGGTTAGCCAAAACGTACAGGATTATCTGCATGCCAGCCCTGCCGATCTGCTAGGGAAGTGCCTGAGTGATTTTCTGCCAGAAACGAATCTGTCCGAGCGGCTGAAAGAGCTGGTCATCGAGGACCACAATCCCTTCTATCTGGGTGACGTGGCCTTGCGGCTTGGCGATAACGGCTACTGTTTTGCCATGTTCGTGCATCGTTTCGATGATGTATTGATCGCCGAGTTCGAAGCGGCCGGCACGGCGGCAATGGCCTACACAACGATGTATCCGTTGGTGCGTACCTTTGTCGAGCAGCTGCAGCATGCCGAGTCCATTGAGGCGCTTTGCCTGCTGGCGGTACGAGAGGTCAAGCGCATTACGCAGTTTGGCCGAGTACTGGCATATCGCTTCGATCACGACGGCCATGGCCAGGTGATTGCCGAAGAGGCAGACGAGGGTTACGACCGTTACCTTGGCCATGTCTTCCCCGAGTCGGATATCCCGGCTCAAGCGCGTCGGCTTTATCTTGAAAACCGGATTCGTGTCATTCAGGACGCCCATTACGAGCCCTCTATCATCGAGCCTTCCGTCAACCCGGAAACGGGGCGCCCACTGGACTTGAGCTTTGCAATGCTACGCAGCGTATCGCCAGTGCATGTCCAATACATGCGTAACATGGGTACGCAGGCCTCGATGTCCATTTCCATTCTGGTGGATAACGAGCTCTGGGGGCTGATTTCCTGCCACGATGCCGAGCCAAAGTCAGTGAGCTTCCAGAAGCGCACTGGCTGCGAACTCCTGGGACGTATGCTGTCCTTGCAGATCGAGGCTGGTGAGTCTCACAAGTTATCCGATCGCCGCCTGTCGCTTCGGCAGATGATCGTGCAGTTGCTGGCCGCGATGGCTGACCGCGACAGTGTTATCGAAGGCATCGCTGAAGTACCCGATATTTTTCTCCGGTTCGCCAGTGCCTCGGGTGGCGCTATCGTATCGGCTGAGCGCTGCGACCTGATTGGCCAGACGCCCCCGCGCTCGGTCGTCGAGTCGTTGGTGATGTGGCTCTCGACGCATGTTGAAGATGATTTCCATACCAACAATGTGACGCGTGATATTCCCGAACTGGAGTTGGGCGGCTATGTTGCCGGTCTGCTGGCAGTGCCGATCTCCGAGCTTCACTCCCATTACCTGATCTGGTTCAGGCCTGAGCAGGTTCAGGTCGTCAACTGGGCCGGGCCGCCGCATAAGGCGGTGCAGGACGACGGAATGCTCAATCCCCGCCTGAGCTTTAGCACGTGGCAGGAAACCGTCCGAGGCTTCTCACTGCCGTGGGACCCGCTGGAGGTCGAGGGCAGCATCGAGCTGCGTAATGCCGTTCGCGGTATCGTCTTGCGCAAGGCTGAAGAGTTGGCCGAGCTGGCAGAAGAGCTCAAGCGAACCAATAAGGAACTTGAAGCCTTTTCCTACAGCGTCTCACATGACCTGCGTGCGCCTCTTCGGCACATTGCCGGTTATGCAGAATTACTCAATGACTTCGAGGGCGACAAGCTCTCTGATCGCGGCGCACGCTTCCTTGAGAATATCGGCGTTTCAGCACGGTTTGCCGGAACCCTGGTTGACAACCTGCTGAGCTTTTCCCAGATGGGAAGGGCTGCGATCCGCTATTCCGATGTCAATGTCGCAGCCTTGATCGAAGCGATTCGTCAGGAGATGGCGCCTGACTTTGCCGGGCGCAACATCGAGTGGAAGGTCGAGCCATTGCCGATGGTCATTGCAGATGCGGCTTTTATTCATCTGGCGCTCCGCAACCTGATTTCCAACGCGATCAAGTACACCCGCAACCGCGAGCAGGCGGTTATCGAGATCGGCTCAGAATCAACCGACAAGGAAGACATTTTCCATGTCAGGGATAACGGGGTCGGATTCAACATGGATTACGTGGGCAAGCTGTTCGGCGTCTTCCAGCGACTGCACCATATGGACGAGTTCGAAGGCATCGGTATCGGCCTTGCCACTGTCCGCCGTATCATAGAACGCCATGATGGCAGGGTCTGGGCTGAGGGCGAGCCGGGCACAGGTGCCACGTTCTATTTTGCTTTACCGAAACAGCGCCCCCTTTCCACACAGAAACGTTGAGACTCCTTCTATGCTTAAGCCGATTCTTCTGATCGAGGATAATCCGCACGATCTCGAGCTGACGCTGGTTGCGCTTGAACGGAGCCAGTTGGCCAACGAGGTCATTGTTCTGCGCGACGGTGCCGAGGCGTTGGACTATCTCATGCGCCGGGGCGCTCATGCTGAGCGACTTGAGGGAAATCCGGCGGTAATGCTGCTGGACTTGAAATTACCCAAGGTCGATGGCCTTGAGGTGCTCAAAGAAGTGCGTGATACCCCGTCATTGCGCAGCATACCGGTTGTAATGCTGACCTCTTCTCGCGAGGAGCCTGATCTGGAGCGGGCCTATCAGCTCGGTGTCAATGCTTATGTGGTAAAACCTGTTGAGTTTCGTGATTTCGTAGCGGCCATCAGCGACCTAGGCATCTTCTGGGCTGTGCTCAACGAGCCGCCACCCGGTTCGTTCCGTCTAACCCGTCGCCCCGGCTCATAGTGAGGTCCTTATCAAATCCTATACTGCAGATGATCCGAACGGCCTGATTTCACGTTCCATGCTCGTGGAACCTGCTCGGCGAAGCAATATGTCCTTACCGAAACGCATCAAGATATTGTTGGTCGAGGATAGCAAGCTCGACGTCGAGCTGATCCTTATCGAACTGGAGCGCAACGGCTTTAGTCTTGAGCCGACGGTTGTGTATGACCGAGCGGGGCTTGACGCAGCACTGTGCGGCCAGCCGTTCGATCTTATTCTGTCGGATATCATCCTGCCTGGCTTCTCTGGAGCCGAGGCGCTCAAAGTGGCGCGCGTAGCGGCTCCCGATACGCCGTTCATCTTTGTTTCCGGCATTTTTGGTGAGGCACATGCCGTTGAGATGATGCGCCTGGGCGCGAATGACTACGTGCTCAAACAGAGTCTGGAGCTGCTTTCTACTTCTGTAGAGCGTGCACTGACTGTTGTGCATGAACGACGGGAGCGCCGCAAGGCCGAAGAGGCTCTGCAAACGCTTGAAGTGCGCTCCCGGCTGGCAATCGATGCGGCGCGCCTGGGCATGTGGGAGCTTCAACCCGAGACCAACTGCCTGCTGTGGGACGAGCGCTGCAAGGCTATGTTCGACTTGCCTTCGGACGCACAGGTCGATTTGGAGTTGTTTGCTCGACTGGGGCATCCGGACGAAGTCCAGAAAATGTTTGATGCGGTCCGCCGTGCTACCGAGCATAGCAATGACCAGGAATATCACGCGGAATACCGGATTTCTCTTCCTGCTGGAGAACAGCGCTGGATCGAGGCGAGAGGCAAGGCATTCTTCGAGGATGGCATCTGCACCCGCCTGCTCGGGGTAATGATGGATATCACCCAGCAGAAGCGGGCCACCGAAGCGCTGGAGCAACTCAATACCTTGCTGGGCGAACGTGTACAGGAACGTACACGCGAGCGCGACCGTACCTGGGATCTGTCACGAGACCTGTTGATCGTAACCGGATCACAAGGTCGTCTGTTGGCATTGAATCCGGCCTGGGCTGAGACCCTAGGATGGGATCGCCAGGCCTTGATCGACAAGCCGTTCATTGAGCTGGTGCATTGTGATGGTCGCAGCATTACCCAGGCTGAGCTGAACAGTGTCAGTAACGGCCGGATAACCAACCGGTTCGTTAATCGTATTCAGCATCGAGACGGCAGCTATCGCTGGATTTCCTGGACGGCTGTGCCCGAAGATGGAAAGTTGTATGGCTCGGGGCGAGACATCACCGCTGAAGTGGATGCCATGGAAGAGCTGGCGACAGCCAACCGGCAGTTGCGTGAGCAGATCAATGAGCGGGAGCGCGTAGAGGCGACGCTGCAGCAAATGCAGCGCTTGGAAGCCGTGGGTCAGCTTACGGCCGGTGTTGCGCATGACTTCAACAATCTATTGACTGTCATTCTCAGCAGTGCGGCGTTCATGGGGCGCGATCTGGAAAAGGGCACTTTAGAAAAGTTGCCTTCGCGTCTGCAGAACGTTCGCGAGGCGGGAGAGCGAGGCGCCAAGCTGATTGGCCAGTTATTGGCGTTTTCACGACGCCAGCGTCTTGCGCCAAAGCCTGTTGAGCTAAACGAGACGGTCAACAGCATGCTGGCCTTGCTGCAAAGCACCATGGGCGGCAGCGTGTGGATTGAGACCTCCCTGGAGCCGGGGCTTTGGCATGCCTTGGTCGATCCGACCCAGATCGAGTTGATCATCCTGAATCTGGCAATTAATGCTCGGGATGCCATGAGCGTAGGCGGGTCGCTGCGTCTGACCACGGCCAACCAGACGATTACCGCTGCACCTTCGCGGCCTGAAGAGCCAGAGCCGGGCGATTACGTCATGATGTCCGTGCGGGATTCTGGCACGGGTATGACAGATGAGGTGCTGGCCAAGGCATTCGAACCGTTCTTTACTACCAAGGAAGTAGGCAAGGGGTCTGGCCTGGGGCTTGCTCAGGTGTTTGGTTTTGCCAAGCAATCCGGTGGTGGAGTGCGCATCGAAACCGAATTGGGTGTAGGCACCGAAGTCAAAGTATTTCTACCTCGCGCCGAGGTGGAGTTGGATGATGCGGCGTCGGATACCCAGGCAGCCTCCGAAAGTCGCATGGATGGACCCAGACGTACGATCCTGCTGGTTGATGATGACAGTGCCGTTCGGGAGGTTACCTCAACGCTGCTTCAGGAGCTGGGATATAGCGTCATCGAGGCGCAAAACGGTTTTGCTGCATTGGCGGTGATAGAGCGTACGGCCAAGATTGATCTGTTGCTGGCTGACTTTGCCATGCCGGGCATGAACGGCGCCGAGCTTGCCCGAACGTTGCGCCAACGCCAGCCCGATCTTCCGGTAGTCTTCATTACCGGATACGCCGAACTCGGCGAGCTGGACGAGCAGGAATATTTCATCGTACCCAAGCCCTTCCGAGAAAATGACCTGGCGAACAAGGTTCATTCAGCCCTGAAAGGCTCCAATCCCTTGAAAGTAGTACAGCAGACATGAGTACGTCCTCTATTCGTGAGCGTTTACGACAGGCCGGTGGCGAATTACATCAGCAGGTGGACGCCTTGTTTTCGTCCTATCGACTAACGGATCTGGATGGCTACCAGACGTTTCTGGTTGCCCATGCATGGGCCTTGTTTCCCATGGAGGAGATGCTTGAGTCCTCCGGCATCGAAGCGATGATGCCTGACTGGAAGCAGCGTCGGCGTCGGTTTGCGTTGGCCGAAGACTTGGCCGTGCTGGGTGTGTCTGTACCTGAATATAAGCCTTTGCAGGCCTGCAGTAATGAGGCCACCCTTTGGGGATATGCTTATGTGCTTGAAGGGTCACGGCTCGGCGGCAAGATGATTGCCCGTTATGTGGCTGGTAGTGATGAACCATTGGTTCGGGCTGCAACTCATTATCTGAGTCATGTTCCTGACTCCGGGCCGGCCGGATGGCCTGCTTTTCTGGCAGAGCTGGAGCATCGGGCGGTACATTGGAAAGAAGACGATCTCTTCACCGGTCAATCTCAAGCCTTTGGCTTGTTTTTACAGGCAGGGCAACGCTTTCAACCGGTCGCCTCAAGCATCGCCTGATTCTTCAGGCGGTAACGGCGCTGTGGGTGTCCTTTCATCAGGAATCGCTCCAATCTGGCGTAGGCGAACCAACAGATCGGGAGCGCCTGCCAATTTGAGTCCCTGACCTAGCGCATCGCTTAACGGTGACTGACGGGGCAGCAGAAGCCATTCTAGCTGCTCCGGGTGTCCGGGAAGAGTAAGTCGGGCATAGGGAATGGCGTTATCAATCAGTAGTTTTACAAACCCTCGCTCGTTCCAGCACTCCGAGGGTACGGCAAGTACATGGAAGGCTTCACCGAGTGTCTCTACCGCAGCCGGATCGAGCTGATAGGTCGTCAATTCTGCGGGCAGTAGATATTCAAGGCCTCTTAAGCGTGCATAGGCTACTGCGCCTGCAAAAGCGCAAACCTGCTGCTCATCGCCATACCAGAACAGCCGTGAGCCGCGCCAGCTCGCTTCACGAAGCTGCAGTGAAAAGCGGTTTCCTGCCAGGGCCTGGCCCAGTGTGGCCTCAAAGTCGCGATAACTGATAATGCGTACATGGCGGCGACAGTAGGGTGTAGCGGCCAGCTCTTCAAAGCTGCTCGCCGAGACCGTGCTGACGGCGGGGTGGCGTGTATAGACGCCGTTGATCCAGCGCAGGTCGAAGCTGGAGTAGTTGATCTGCCGCGTCTTGATGAGCTGGCTGAGAAGCTCATAGGCAGGCGCCTTGTCTTCCTGAACCGGACCTGAGAGTGCTCCACGTGACAGGGAAATCAATTGATACAGGGGAAGCCCTTCATCCCACCAGATGCTTTCGACATCCTCCGGGAGTGGCTGAAAATCAAGATCCAGACGGCTGGCGCGATGCAGTACTCGACTGGCCGACTGGCCAAGTCTCAAGCGCTGGGTAAGCGCCATGAACCGAGCGCTGAGGCTTAACGCATTCCGCTGGCTCATTTTCCCTCCGTGGGGCAATTCACTGGCGCTCCATTTGTATCCAAAGACCCGCTGGCTAACGGTGGGCCATCGGACTCTGCCGATTGATAAAGATTCACTGATGGCACTAACAATTAACTATGGCATGCACAGAAAAGTCTGCGCGTTTTTCTTCCGAACGGTTGGGACTAACCCGAGGAAGTGGAGCACGAGTTGAAAGGCACCAGCTAAATACGAGCAGGTTTTGAAAAATACTCTTTTTATTCTGACATTTTATAACTCGTTCAGTTCGTTACTGATAACTGCTTTGCAATTACAAAAGAGCTGTGCGGTTTATTCCCGCTGCTGGCATGGCGAGACTCGTGACTTGTTGAACTGTATAATGGCGAGTCCTTCCATTCGAACAGCCCTTGCCCATGTACTCCACGGTTCGTAACCTACTGTTCAAGCTTTCTCCGGAAACGTCCCACGATCTGACCCTTGATCTGATTGGTGCTGGTGGCAGGCTGGGTCTCAATGGCCTGTTTCATCGCCAGCCTTCGTTCCCCGTCACGGTCATGGGGCTGGAGTTCGCCAACCCTGTAGGCTTGGCGGCTGGACTGGATAAAAACGGTGCTGCCATCGACGGTTTTTCACAGTTGGGGTTCGGTTTTGTCGAGGTGGGTACGGTAACGCCAAGGCCACAGCCGGGTAACCCTCGGCCACGACTGTTCCGTATTCCCCAGGCTGAGGCCATCATCAATCGCATGGGGTTCAACAACCTGGGCGTTGACCATCTGATTCAGCGGGTTCGGGCCTCCCGGTACGAAGGCATTCTTGGAATCAATATCGGCAAGAATTTCGATACGCCTGTCGAGCGTGCCGCTGACGATTATCTGCTATGCCTGGACAAGGTCTATGAGCATGCCAGCTACGTGACCGTCAACGTCAGCTCGCCTAATACACCCGGACTGCGCAGCCTGCAATTTGGTGACTCGCTCAAAGCGCTTCTGGAAGCGCTTCGGCTTCGTCAGGAGGATCTGGCGGTGCGTTACGGCAAGCGAGTGCCGATTGCCATCAAGATCGCGCCGGACATGACGGATGAAGAGACTGTACTGGTAGCCCATGCCATTCATCAGGCAGGCATGGATGCGATCATCGCGACGAACACGACTCTGAGCCGGGACGGCGTGGAGAATCTTCCCTATGCTGCCGAGGCGGGCGGTCTTTCCGGTGCGCCGGTGCGTGATAAGAGTACGCATACGATACGTGTGCTGGCGTCGGAGCTAAAGGGCAAACTGCCCATTATTGCGGCAGGCGGCATTACCGAGGGTATCCACGCAGAGCAGAAGACAGCGGCGGGTGCGAGCCTGGTTCAAATCTATACCGGCTTCATTTACAAGGGACCGGCACTCATTCGCGAGTCAGTAGATGCTATCGCTTCGACAATCAAAAGGGCTCCTTAAGGAGCCCTGTGCCTCGTTGGAGGCGTATCTGGTGTTCACCAGTGCGATCTGTTTGAGGGCGTTAAGTCACCCATCCAAAACGAATTAGGTTGTATCAGCCTGCTACGTTGAGTTGATTTAAGCGATGAATACCTGCTGTGCCGATGAAGCCATCCCAGTGGTCGCCGCGGCCTTCGCGCCAGCCGTTCATCCAGGCCTGGCGGATTTTTTGATGGTTAAAGGGGCAAAGATCGCGGGATTTTCCGCTAACGCCGTGCTGATAACCACGTTGAAAAGCTCGTTCCATCGGATCACGCTTAAGTCTTCTCATAGGGTGTTGCCCTCGTTTGTTGACTGTTTTTCCAATGGCCCTTGGGCCTCGTGGAAGCGTTGCCGGCGTGACGCTTCTCATCCCGCTCATTGCGAATCGGGATTGGTTAAGTTCTAACCAATGGTTACAGCTATGTGAATGATCGTTTTGGCATAACCATAGTGTTTTTATCAAATCTAACCATAACGACCGGCTAAGAAAGACCTTTACCAGGCCGGTCCTAACAGTCAAAGCCTTATGTAATAGGGCTTTTTATGGTTTTCAGTTTTCTGGCTGGTCAGTAAACCTGCCATCAATGAGTAATGACGATTCATGACCAATCAATACGAATTGTTTCTGACGTGCCCTAAAGGGCTGGACGGGCTGCTATTGGACGAGGCACAAGCGCTTGGTCTGGAGCAGGCACGCGCTCAGGTCTCTGCCATACGTGGACAGGGCACGCTGGAAACAGCCTATCGGCTTTGCCTCTGGTCACGTTTGGCAAACCGGGTGCTGTTGGTACTGTCGCGCTTTACAGTAACCAATGCCGATACCCTTTACGACGGGGTGGCGGCTATTGATTGGAGCGAACACCTTGAGCCCAACGGGACATTGGCCGTTGAATTTTCCGGAAAGGGTTCGGGGATTGATAACACACATTTCGGCGCGCTGAAGGTTAAGGACGCTATTGTCGATGGGCTGCGCAGGGTATCGGGGCAGCGTCCGTCGATTGACAAGGTGCGGCCGGACGTTCGCATTCACGTTCATCTGGATCGAGGTGAAGCGACGGTATCGCTGGATTTGTCCGGGCACAGCCTGCACCAGCGAGGTTACCGTCTGCAGCAGGGTGCTGCACCGCTCAAGGAAAATCTGGCGGCGGCCATTCTGATTCGTGCGGGCTGGCCGCAACTGGCCGCGCAGGGCGGCGCGTTGGCTGACCCGATGTGTGGGGTAGGGACGTTCCTTGTTGAGGCAGGGTTGATGGCTGCGGACATCGCGCCCAATCTGAAGCGGGAACATTGGGGGTTCTCGAACTGGTTGGGGCATATCCCGGCGGTGTGGAATCGCTTGATTGACGAGGCCGAGGATCGAGCTGTCGCCGGGCTTGCGCGTCCACCGCTATGGATTCGCGGGTATGAAGCAGACCCTCGGCTTATTCAACCCGCCCGCAATAATATCGAACGGGCAGGGCTGGGCGACTGGATCAAGGTTTATCAGGGAGAAGTAGCGAGTTTTGAACCGCGACCAGATAAGAACCAGACTGGTCTAGTCATCTGCAACCCACCCTATGGCGAGCGCCTAGGGGATGAGGCAAGCCTGCTGTATCTCTATCAGAACCTGGGTGAGCGTCTGCGCATGAGTTGCTTGAACTGGCGTGCCGGTGTGTTTACGGGAGCACCGGAGCTGGGCAAGCGCATGGGTATCCGCAGCCACAAGCAATATGCCTTCTGGAACGGTGCACTGCCTTGCAAGCTGCTCATGTTCGAGATCGAACCACGGCAATTTGTGACTGGTGAACGTTCTGCCACATCATCGCAATCCCGTAATGAGGCGCAGGTAGCATCGGAACCTGCCAAGCTGAGCGAAGGCGGGCAGATGTTTGCCAATCGCCTGCAAAAGAACCTGAAGCAACTTTCCAAATGGGCGCGTAAGGAAGAGATCGAGTGTTATCGCGTGTATGACGCGGACATGCCCGAGTACGCTGTTGCCGTCGATCTGTACCGTGACTGGGTTCATGTGCAGGAATACGCACCGCCGAAGACTATCGACCCGGAAAAGGCGCAGTCGCGGTTGTTGGACGCATTGGCAGCCATTCCGCAGGCGCTGAATGTTGATCCTGCTCGTGTGGTCGTGAAGCGTCGCGAGCGCCAGACTGGTAAGAAGCAGTACGAGCGTCAGGCTGCGCAGGGTCACTTTATGGAGGTGATCGAAGGGGGTGTGAAGCTTCTGGTCAACCTGACCGACTATCTGGACACCGGCCTGTTCCTGGATCATCGACCCTTGCGCTTGCGTATCCAGCAGGAGGCCGCTGGCAAGCGTTTCCTGAACCTGTTCTGTTACACCGCGACGGCGACTGTACATGCAGCGGTTGGCGGTGCCCGCAGCACCACCAGCGTAGACATGTCACGGACCTATCTGGACTGGGGACGTCGCAATCTGGCGCTCAATGGCTTTTCTGACAAGCATCGTCTGGAACAAGCCAATGTCATGGAGTGGCTCGATGAGAACCGGGGAGAGTACGATCTGATCTTTATCGATCCGCCAACCTTCTCCAACTCCAAGCGTATGGAGGGCGTGTTCGATGTTCAGCGTGATCACGTTTCACTGATCGATATGGCCATGGCTCGGCTTGCCCGGGGAGGCATCCTTTATTTTTCGAACAACTTCCGAAAGTTCGAGCTGGATGCCTCGCTCGCAGCACGCTACCAGGTAGAAGAGATTACGCACGAGACACTTGATCCGGATTTTGCACGGAACAGCAAGATTCACAGAGCGTGGCGGATTTCGGCTAAGCCAAAAGCATAATGATGCGCTCGCTTGTGACTTCTGTCATGAAGCGGGCCAAAACTTGAAACCCTGAGGGTCGATGAGAGTCGACCTTGGGCGGATATAGCCTCTAAGGTTTGTCTGAACAGGTCAGCGTTGCCTAATCAGTACCGAAAATGTGCTGTCAGAGCGGCTGATGCTGCAGCAGTCCTATCCGCATCAATGGGCTTCAAGGAGGCAAACGCTTTCAATGTTGGTTTCGCTTCAAGCGCTAAGGGCTCTGGCAGCCTGGCTCGTGGTGTTTCATCACTTCATGCAGGTCTTCTTTGATTTCCGGTCCGACACCCTGGTCGGCCATCTGCTCTCAACGCGAGGGCAAGTGGGAGTCGATATCTTTTTTGTGCTCAGTGGGTTCGTGATCTATATCTCGACAGCAGGTCGAGCCATGCCCACGTTCCGGTTCATGGTGAATAGGATCGCGCGAATAGTGCCCGCCTATTGGCTTTATACCGGTATTACCGCTGCCATCATTTATTTTGCGGCGGATGTGATGCCTGTTTATAGAGTGGCAAGCAAGGAGCTATTGCTATCGCTGTTTTTCATTCCGAGCCAGAATCCCGGAGGATTCGGTTTGTATCCCACGCTGCCTGTAGGATGGACGTTAAATTATGAAATGCTGTTCTATCTGTTGTTTGCACTGTCATTCAAAGTGCCGGAACGCTGGCGACTCTGGGTTGTATCGCTTCTGGTGGTTGGGGTCAGCGTTGCGTCAGCAGAGCAGCCTTTTATCAGCCATTTCTACCATAATCCCATCATGTATGAGTTCTTGTTGGGCATGGGTATCGGTGTGCTGTACCGAAAGGGGTTCATACCGCAAAGTCTGAAGGTAGCGCCACTGGTTGCAGGATTTTCGATAGCCACGATTCTGCATTTTGATGCCGGTAATGACTGGCGTTTGCTGACTTGGGGTGTTTCCAGCGCCTTGCTGGTAGCCAGCTGTATCGCAATGGAGCCACTGTTTGCGGGTAATCGGGTTCTCAAGGCGTTGGGTGATTGGTCCTACTCGGTCTATCTCATTCACGTCATCGTCCTATGGCTGGGCGACTACTGGCTACATCATCAGGTGGGGTTGAATCCCTATGAAACCCTGCTGCTGTGCTTGCCGATCATTCTCGTGTTGTCATGGCTCAGTTTTGAATTCATCGAGCGTCGAATGACCCGCAAGGTTAAGACGGCATTGGAAGCGGTCCCGGCGCGTATTGCCGAGACCCTGGAGGCGCGGGCTCGCTGATCAGCGCCAAGCGTTGCGCTCGGCTTCGCTAAAGTCGGGCACAACGCTGATCCCTTCTTTTGCAGAACGCTGGACAGCCTCGATGACAGCCATGAGTGAGCACGCCTGGGCTGGCGTAACCGGGTTTTCTGCCTCACCCCGTAACGCACTGATCACGCCTTGGTAATAACAACGATGATCCCCTGTGGGCACCGCTACAAGCTCTTGAGTGCCGTCGGCATGGAACAGCTGTCCGGCATCCTCATCCAGGCCCCAATGTTCTCCGCCCGGCAAAATACCCTGACGTAATGCGTCCTCCTGACGGTCAGCGCCACGCTTCAGCCAGCTGGCCTGTGTACCCTGGATCATGAAGCGGGGCGATCCTCCAGCGCTCAACATTCCGGCCTGCAGGATCGCCTGAGTACGTCCATAGTCGAGTACGACGTGAAACCAGTCATCCGCCAGTGCGCCTTGCCGCTGCTTTACAAGCTGGGCAGTTACACGGTGCGGTACACCAAACAGGCAGAGTGCCTGATCCGCCAAATGCGGCCCCAGGTCGTACCACAGGCCGCTGCCCGGTCCATCACTTTCACGCCAACGTTGCCTAACCTCGGGCCGGAAGCGTTCGATACGCGATTCATACACGGCGATCTCACCCAGACGATTGCTGTTTATCAGCTCCTGAGCGCCTAGGAAGTCACTGTCCCAGCGGCGATTCTGAAAAACGGACAGAAATCTATTTTCTGCCTGAGCAATGTCTGCCAGCTGGCGCGCTTCGCGAAGCGTCAGTGTAAAGGGCTTGTCCACCACGACATACTTACCCGCTCGCAAGGCTGCTTCAGCCAGTGTTGCATGGGTATCGTTGGGCGTGGCCAGGACCACCAGATCGACCTTAGGATGCGTTACTGCAGCGTGATAATCACTGATGACATTGATATGAGGGCGTTGAGAGCGAATCTTATCGAGCTGGCGAGAGGCAATATGCGTCAGAAGAAGGCCATCGACGCTTTCGATGAGAGGGGCATGAAAGATTTCCCCTACAAAGCCATAACCGATGAGAGCAACTCGAACCTGCGTATCCATGATGAACCAATACACTGACTGAAATGAAGTCGCAGTATAGCTAGGCTGGACACTATCGATAAGAAAGCCGCGAGAGGAAACAATTCTCTCGCGGCAAGGTGGGAGATACGTTATTCCTTACCTAGCGCTGCCTGCTTGGCCAGGAAGTCGTCCTGCAGAAGCGAGTCGGTAAATTCCTGTGAATCTTCCAGATTAATCGGGTCGTCGATGTGGCCGGTAGACGTAACCTTTGCATCAAGTTTTCCGGTGAGGTGTTCAAGGGCGTGTCGCATTTTTTCTGCAGCGCCATCTACGGCAAGGTCTAGCGCTTCGGCTTTATGAGTCACTGAGATCGAGCGGTACCCCTTGGGGCGGGCTTCGATCTGACAACGCTTATCTTCCGCTCCGGATTTTTGAGCATTCTCATCGCTCAAGTGAATTTCAACGCGGGTCAAGAGATCTTCGAAACGCTCCAGGCGATCGACAACAGCAGAACCTACCCATTCTTGCAGCTCGGCACTGCCTTCGATCTGATTGGTGTTCACTTGGACTTGCATACCACATCCTCATGTTTTTTGACGTGCCTATCTAATAGGACGGGCTCGGCAGTAGGAGGTTCATCTTTTAAAGACTAATGGATGCCAAGTACTTCGCCATGCAAGGCATGGAGCTGGTGCCGATAACGCTGGTAGACAGCTTCATAGGCACGCGCGCGGTCGGGATCAGGAGAGACGTGCGATGCTTCGTCCAGCTGCACGCAGCGTTTGCTCAGCGATTCAAGGGTGTCTGCCGAGTCATGCTGAGAAGACCAGCACCATGCTGCCTGTATGGCACCGCCAAGGGCCGCCGCTTCGGTGTGAAGGGTGCTGATGACCGGCGTATCCATGATATCTGCCACCAGCTGCCGCCAGACAGGGCTTTTGGCTCCTCCGCCAATCAGGCGAACAGTCTGGCTGTGCATGCCGGTGTCGCGCAGCAAGTCCAGCCCATAGCGCAGGCCAAAGGTTACGCCTTCGATCATCGCACGGCACAGGTTGGCACGGGTAAGGTTGGAGGCGGTCAGGCCCAGCAGGCTCGCCGTAGCAGTAGGCAGGGAAGGGACGCGCTCGCCGTTCAGGAAAGGTAGAACCGTAATACCCTCAGCCCCAATGGGTGCCTGTTCGACAAGGCGGTTAAAGGTATGCAGGTCGATGTCCAAAAGCTCGCGTAGCGCGCCGCTTGCGTTTGTCAGGTTCATGGTGCAGATCAGCGGCAGCCAGCCGCCAGTCGAAGAGCAAAACGTTGCGACAGATGCATGCGGGCTAACGCGGAGGCTAGCAGAGTAGGCGTATACCGTTCCGGAAGTGCCCAGGCTCATGGTAATAAGGCCTTCCTGACTGTTTCCGGTGCCGATTGCTCCCATCATGTTATCCCCACCGCCACTGGATACGATGACGTGCTCATTCAGACCCAGCCGCTTGGCAACCGGTGGAAGCAGCGTGCCGACAGGCTGATGGGCCTCGATGAGTTCAGGCAGAGCCTTCATCAAGCGTCCAGTCGGATCAAGGTGCAGAAGCAGGTCGTTATCCCACTGCCGGGACCGCACATCGAAGTAGCCTGTCCCTGACGCATCGCCAAACTCGGTACAGCAACGGCCGGTGAGCCAGTAATTCAGGTAGTCATGGGGAAGCAGAATATGAGCGATGCGGGCGAAGAGGTCGGGAAAGTGTTTTTGTGTCCATCGAAGCTTGGATACGGTATAGCCCGGCGCAATGGCTATACCAAGACGTTCCAGCGAACCGGCAGGCCCGCCTAGGTAATCGAGCAGCTCCTCGTTCTCTAGTGTTGACTCGGTGTCGCACCACAGCTTGGCAGGGCGGAGCACTTGGCCTTCATTGTCAAGTAATACCAGCCCATGTTGTTGGCCTGATATTCCAATACCCCGGAGAGCGTTTCGTGGCAGGCCAGCATGAGCGAGTGCTTGCTGTGTAGCCGTTTCAAATGCCTGGATCCACTGTTCAGGCAACTGCTCACGACGGCCGTTGGGCCCGCTGATCATGTCGTGGGCTGCGGAGCCTTCCCCCAGGATCTGGCCCGTAGCTGAGTCGAGAATGACGGCCTTGGTGCCTTGTGTACCGCAATCAATACCAAGAAACATGTGTAGTCTCGCTGTTGTTCGTACTGAAAGGCCCTAGATGCATTTGCTTCTAGAGCCTGGGGATCACCTGTCTGACTTCAGAAGATTTTCCAGAGTTTTCTCTACGCCTAAGGTTTTCAGGCTGGCGAGGTTACGTTCGAAGGAGGCAATAAAGGCGGCGGATTTTGGGATAGAGGTTCCAAAGATTTCCTCAACACCCAGCAGCTGCTCGGTTAGGCGCTGATCGTTTCTGACCAGGGATTGGCAGAAGTCGGCGCGGGGATCAGGAATACGGTAGGTTTCGCCGCGCTCGTCTACGCCTTTGAGATAAAGCGCCCAGGCGGCCACGACGAGGGAGGCGCGATCCAGGTTCTGCTTGTCGGCAATCAGACGATTGATAGTGGGGATGGTGAACTTGGGAAACTTGGACGATCCATCCGAGCAGACGCGCTCCAGCTGATCGGCAATCGCTTGGTTGGAAAAACGCTCGATCAGCTTGTCCTTGTAGGCTTCCAGATCAATACCGGGAACAGGGGCGAGCTGCGGGGTAACATCCTTGTTCATGTAATCACGAATGTACTGGACGAATAGTGGGTCATTCATGGTCTCGTGAACAAAACGATATCCCTTGAGGAAACCCAGGTAGGTAAGGGCAAGATGGCTGCCATTGAGCAGCTTGATTTTCATCTCCTCATAGGGCGTAACGTCGTCAGTGAACTGAACACCTACCTTTTCCCAAGCCGGTCGGCCATTGACGAATTTGTCTTCCAGTACCCATTGCATGAAGGGCTCACACGCAACCGGCCAGGCATCTTCGATGCCGTAGCTGTCTTTTAGCTTTTGCTTGTGCGCGGTGCTGGTCATAGGGGTGATACGGTCGACCATCGCGTTAGGAAAGGAGACGTTTTTGGCGATCCAGTCCGCCAGCTCCTTGTCTACCAGTTTGGTAAAGGACAGTAGCATTCGCCGGGTGACGTCGCCATTATGAGGAATGTTGTCGCAGGACATGATGGTGAAAGGGGGTATGCCTTCGCAACGGCGTTTGCACAAGGCCGCCAGCAGAAATCCGAAAACCGTTTTAGGATCCTCCGGGTGGGCGATGTCATGCTGGACCAGCGGAAGTTCATCGTTGAACTCGCCGGTGCTATCGTCCATGCAGTAGCCGCCCTCGGTGATGGTCAGCGAAACGATGCGAATATGGTGATGGGCCAGTTTATTGATCAGTGCCTGGGCACTGTCTTCTGCCAGCAGCATCTCGCTGATTGCCCCCACAACACGGACTTCAAGATCTGGCGTGTCGCCCAGCTCGAAAAGCGTATAGAGATAGTCCTGCTCGGCTAGAGTGTCGCGCATGGCGCGGTCTTCACTGCGCAATCCCACCCCACAAATGGACCAGTCCAGCGCCTCGCCCTGATTGAGAAGGGCTTCGGTATAGATGGCCTGATGGGCTCGATGAAAGCCACCAACGCCGATGTGAGCAATGCCATGCCGGGTCTGACATGGCACGTAGCTTGGCGTGCGGATCGGGTCTGTCAGCTGTGCAAGATTCTGGCGATTGAGTTTCATGCAGGTGTCTCCAGGTGTGGCCCTATTGAGCCACGCGAATTCAGTTGATCAGGCGGCTTGTTGCAGGGCACGGCTTACGGCCTGCCCATGCTCATCGAAGAGATGACAGTGGCTCACATCAACGGCCAGCTTGAGCCGCTCGCCATAGGCACCCGAAAAGTCTCCCGGTACGCGTACGGTGAGGGGTTCGTCAGACGGCGTGGTCATGTGACAGTACGTATCGCTGCCCAGGCGCTCGGTTACGTCCGTGACCACGGGTAGCTGACCTTGAGGGTCTATGACGAGATGCTCAGGGCGAATGCCCAGGGTGACTTCGTGGCCGACTGCCAATGCTCTGCCGTCACGTGGCAGACGCAGTCGAGGTCCGCTGGCCAGCTCGATTTCCGTCACCTGAGCGCTGGTATGGATGACCTTGGCTTTCAGGAAGCCCATCTTGGGTGTGCCCAGAAAACCTGCGACGAAGAGATTGGCAGGGTGATGGTAGAGGTCCAGCGGCGAGCCGACCTGTTCGATACGGCCGCCGTTGAGCACTACCACTTTGGTTGCCAGCGTCATGGCTTCGACCTGATCGTGGGTGACATAGATCATGGTCGCCTTGAGTTCCTGGTGCAGCCTGGCCAGTTCCAGGCGCATCTGGACACGCAAGGCAGCGTCCAGGTTGGACAGGGGCTCGTCGAAGAGAAAGACCTTTGGATTGCGTACGATGGCGCGGCCAATGGCGACACGCTGGCGTTGGCCGCCGGAGAGCTGGCGGGGCTTGCGTTCAAGCAAATGACCCAATTCGAGGATACGTGCCGCCTCGTCAACTTTCTTCTCTATTTCGCTTTTGGCAATTCCCGCCAGATCCAGCGCGAACGACATGTTCTTGCGCACCGTCATATGGGGGTAAAGCGCATAGGTCTGGAACACCATGGCCAGATCCCGTTTGGCGGGGCTGACTTCGGTAATGTCACGGCCGTCCAGCTCGATGGTGCCGCTGGTGACATCTTCAAGGCCGGCAATCAGGCGCAGCAGCGTGGACTTGCCGCAACCGGAAGGACCGACAAACACCACGAATTCACGGTCGTTGATATCCAGGTCGACACCCTTGATGATCTCGATGGAGTCAAAGCCTTTACGCAAGTTACGAATCTTTAACGTAGCCATGGAAAATCCTCTTGTTCTTATTTGACGGCGCCGAAGGACAGGCCGCGTACGAGTTGCTTCTGACTGATCCAGCCGAAAATCAGGATAGGTGCGCAGGCCAGTGTCGAGACGGCAGACAGCTTGGCCCAGAACAAGCCTTCCGGGCTTGAGTAGGACGCGATCAGGGCAGTCAGTGGCGCGGCGTTGGACGAGGTGAGGTTGAGTGACCAGAACGCTTCGTTCCAGCACAGGATCAGCGACAGCAGGACCGTCGACGCCAAGCCCCCTTTGCTGATGGGCAGAAGAACCCTGACGATTTCCTGAAAGGTGGTGGCGCCATCCAGGCGAGCGGCTTCCAGGATGTCCTTGGGAATATCCTTAAAGTAGGTGTAGACCATCCAGACCATGATGGGCAGGTTGATCAGCGTATAGATGATGATCAGCGAAAGCTTGGTATCGAGCAGGCCCAGGCTTTTGGTCATCAGGTAGATCGGCATGAGAACGCCTACGGCCGGTAACATCTTGGTCGAAAGCATCCAGAGCAATGTTTGCTTGGTCAGGCGCGTCTCATGGAAGGCCATGGAGTACGCCGCTGGAACCGCCAGCAGTAAGCCCAGCACTGTAGAGCCAAAGGAGATGGCGACGGAGTTCCAGGCAAAATGAAAGTAATCGCTGCGCTCCTGAATGTGCAGATAATTCTCCAGCGTGGGCATAAAGATGAACTGCGGAGGGGTTGCAAAGGCATCGATTTCAGTCTTGAAGCTGGTCAGGATCATCCAGAAGATTGGAAAGAACAGCACCAGCGCAATGATCCAGGCCAGCGTGCCGAGAATGGCACTGTGCAGGCGACGAGATTGCTTGAGCGTCATCATGGTCGCATCCTCACTGTTGGGTCAGGTTCTTGCCAAGCATCCGAACCAGGATGATGGCGGCAATGTTGGCGATCACGACAGCGATCAATCCGCCTGCCGAGGCCATGCCTACATCGAATTGCAGAAGTGCCTGGTTATAGATCAGATACGCAAGGTTGGTAGACGCGAAGCCAGGGCCGCCACTGGTGGTGGTAAAGATCTCAGCGAAGACCGAAAGCAGAAAGATCGTTTCGATCATCACCACGACGGCAATGGGACGCGCCAGATGGGGCAGGGTGAGGTGCCAAAAAATGGCAAGCGGGCCGGCACCGTCCAGCCGTGCTGCTTCTTTCTGCTCCTGATCAAGCGACTGCATGGCGGTCATCAGGATCAGAATAGCGAAGGGCAGCCATTGCCAGGACACGATCAAGATGATCGACAGCAATGGATAATTTGCCAGCCAGTCGATTGGCTGTGCGCCGAAAAACTTCCAGACGGCGGCGAGAATGCCTGAAACCGGATGGAAGATGAGGTTCTTCCAGATCAGCGCACTGACGGTAGGCATGATGAAGAAGGGGGAAATCAGCAAGACCCGTACAATCCCACGCCCCCAGAACTCGGTGGCTTCCAGAAGCGCTGAAATCAGTACGCCCAGGACCACACTGATCAACAAGACACTGCCCACCAGTAGCAGGGTGTTGGTCATGCCCGGCATGAAGCCGGTGTCGGTGATGAAGTATTCGAAATTCTCCAGACCGACGAAGTCATTCTCACCGGGGTAGAGTAGGTTATAGCGAATTAGCGAAAAGTAGATGGTCATGCCCAGTGGCACGATCATCCAGAGCAGAAGCAGCAGGACCGACGGGCTGACCAGAAACCAGCCGGGGCTGGTCCGGCGCTTGCGGGCGGTGTGCTCACGAGCTCGTGCCTGGGTAGAGACGGGGCTTTTCAACGTGGTTGTACTCATGACAGTCGCTCCGAACCGTTGCAGCGAGAGGTCTACAGGGCGGCCATCCAGAGAGCTGTCAGGCCAGGCTTGTCCTGAAGCGGCGTAGCCATTACGGCCACGCCGAACCGGTTAAGCTATTTGGGATAGCCTGCGCGTTTCATTTCGCGAGAGGTCGACTGCTGGGCAGCCTGCAACGCCTGTTGCACGGGCATCTGTCCAGTCAGTGCCGCCGAGAACAACTTGCCCACCGAGGTGCCGATAGCCTGGAACTCAGGAATGGTTACGTACTGAATACCCACATAAGGAACAGGCTTGGCAGCGGGATGCGCCGGGTCGGCCTTTTCCAGCATGGACAGGGATACCTTGGCGAAGGGGGCGGCCTGCATATAGGCCTCGCTGTATGTAGACTTGCGCGTACCTGGCGGGACGTTGGCAATACCTTCCTTGTCAGCTACCAGGGTGGCGTATTGCTTGGATGTCGCCCATGTCACAAAGGACTGTGCAGCTTCCTTGTTTTTGGAGCTGGAAGGGATCGCCAGGGACCAAGCATAAAGCCAAGACGAACCTTTATCGGTTACCTGCGTTGGGGAGGCGGCAAAGCCCACCTGGTCAGCCACCTTGCTTTGCGATTTGTCGGTCGTAAAAGATCCGGCCACGCTGGCATCCACCCATAGGGCGCACTTGCCGCTGTTGAACAGCGCCAGGTTTTCGTTGAAGCCGTTGCTGGACGCACCGGGAGGGCCGTACTTCTTCATCGTATCGACATAAAAGTTGGCGGCCTTGGTCCATTCCGGGCCAGTGAATTCCGGCTGCCACTTTTCATCGAACCAGCGTGCACCGAAAGCATTGGCCATAGTGCCGATCAGCGCCATGTTTTCACCCCAGCCAGCCTTGCCGCGCAGGCAAATGCCATACTGATCCTTGTCAGGATGGTGAAGTTTGGCGGCAAATTCACCGAGCTGTTCCCAGGTTGGCTGCTCGGGCATGGTCAGCCCGGCGTCCTTGAAGAGGTCCTTACGGTAGTAGGTAATTGAGCTTTCCGCATAGAACGGCAAGGCATACAGCGTGCCCTTGACGGACAAACCTTCTCGTACCGAAGGAAACAGATCGTTCACATCATAGTCGGCTGGCAGGTCTTTCATAGGTTCCAGCCAGCCTTTGGCGCCCCAGAGACCGGTTTCGTACATGCCAATGGTCAGCACATCGAATTGACCACCCTGCGTGGCAATGTCAGTCGTCAGGCGTTGGCGAAGTACGTTTTCTTCAAGGACTACCCAATTGAGTTTGATATCCGGATGCTGCTCTTCAAAGGTTTTGGAGAGCCGTTGCATTCGAATCATATCGCTGTTGTTAACGGTGGCGATGGTGACCGTGGCGGCCTGAGCATAGGTGACGGCACAAATTCCGGTTGTAGCGAAAAGCGCTTTCAATAGCATGTTCATGTCGCACTCCCTTCTGCGCCGTAGCGACAGAAGCTCTTATTGTTGTTTTAACCCCCAGACTACGAAACAGGAGGAGCGTGTTCGATTGATTACACCTCTTAAGTTAAGCGGTAGACAAATGCGAAAACACACTCAGACTGATACTTTTTTGCACTTGTTAGCGAGTGATCTTTGGGTGTGAAATGGCAACAGAACGCTCTGCAGTAGGGCTTGGCGCGTTTTTGGCGTTGAGCCTGCGTGACAGAAATTGCAAGGTATTGGCAGGCAATGAGCAGTCGCCCGGACCCGGTTTATACGTTCTGCTCGGTCAAGCGTTTTACCGTGAGGCGCCGATAATGCGTAGGCGTCATGCCTTTCATTTGCTGGAAGCGGCGATTGAAATTGGAAATGTTATTGAAGCCTGACTCGAAACAGACGTCTGTCACGGCCTTTTCGCTTTGCGATAACAGCTCGCAGGATTTGCTGATACGCAGGCTGTTCACGAATTCAATAAAGCACCGCCCGGTAGCCTTGCGAAAGAAGCGGGAAAAATAGGTAGGCGTCATGCCCAGGTGCTCTGCTGCTTCTTCAAGCGTGAGCTCACTGGTATAGCGCTCGAAGATGAAGTTAAGCGCCTTGTTGGTACGGTCCAGCGTATGTTCGTCGTCTTCCGAACGAATCGGCGCGCCGCTCAGCAGGTGATAATCCTCACAGGTCGCCAGCAGTTCCATCAGTACGAAAAAGTGACCCAGACGGCTGGCACCCCGCGTCTCGGCAATACGCTGCAGAAGATCTGCCGATTCGTTGATGGTGCGCGAACAGTGGAACTGAATGCCGAAACGGGCGCGCTCAAGTAGCGGGTTCAGTGCATTAAGTTCAGGAAAAACTGTCGCCGCGTTTTCAAGCGTCTCATCGGTAAAGTTAACCAGCATGTCGCGCTTGTCGATGACCTCACCTTCCGCTACTTGGCTGATCCAGTTATGGGGCAGGTTAGGACCGGTCAAGAACAGGCTGTAAGGATAAAAGCTGCCGATATAGTCGCCAATGAAGGCTGTGCCCGAGCTGGCTATGATCAGATGCAGCTCGTATTCCTTGTGAAAATGCCAGCGAACCAGAGGGCAGGGGAAACCGTGCTCGCGGTAGATCACCGAATGACCGCTAAGGTCGTCCATCAGTTCATACGACGGATCGCGTTTGCGCAAAGGTCGAGTCATGGCCGGGTCCGTGGTGTTGTGGTTATACGGAAAAGGCCACCGCAGCATAGTCTGCTTCCTCCGAAATGTCTTTAGCGGCTCAACGATACGGCCATGCCGGGTCAGGTAACGCCGGTTTGTCGCCGGTCATACAGAAGCCGGTTGCATTTTGCTACCGTAACGCCTCCCCGCCGTCCGGATCAGGATGGTGCGACTCTAAAAAGCAAAGATTATGACTACTTATTTAGATGCCTCGTTAAACTGGCTCAGGAACTATCCCGAGCTTTACACGCTGTTCTGCCTGACCTTGCTGCTGCTGGCTGCCTGGTTATGTAACTGGATTGTGAAGCGTATTCTGGTGAAGGGTGTTTACCGGCTATTAAGCAGTGCTTCGCTGGGTCTTAAAAGTGAGGTCACCAATACCCCGATGATCGCGCGCCTGGCTAATGTCGTGCCAGCCTTGATCCTTTCGACGGGTATACTCGCAGTGCCCGGCCTGCCGGAGGCGTTGGTCACAGTAGTTGGGAACGTGTGTAGCGCGTTCATTATCCTTACTATCGTGTTGGCGATCAGTAATCTGCTCGATATTGTCAATGCGGTTTACCAGCGCCGTCCCGATGCGCGATTCCGGCCGATCAAGGGGTACATCCAGGTCCTCAAGATCGGCATATTCTGCCTGGCATCCATTCTGATCATCGCCACGCTGATTGATCGCTCGCCATTGATTCTCCTGTCCGGATTGGGCGCGATGGCTGCTGTGCTGCTATTGATCTTCCAGGATACGCTCTTGTCACTGGTGGCCAGCGTACAGATCTCATCCGGGGACATCGTGCGCATCGGTGACTGGATAGAGATGCCCCAGCTCAACGCCAGTGGGGATGTCATCGATATCGCTTTGCACACGGTCAAAGTGCAGAACTTCGACAAGACGATTACCACGATTCCTACCAAGCGCTTCATCTCCGATGCGTTCAAGAACTACCGCGGTATGCAGGAATCCGGAGGTCGCCGCATCAAGCGCAGCCTTTTTCTGGATCAGCAGAGCGTGCATTTCATCGATGGTGATGAGTATCGACATCTGCATCGTTTCAGCTTGCTGGCGGACTACCTGGACAACAAGCAGAAGGAGCTGAAGGAGTGGAATGATAAACTGGCTGAGCGCGGTCAGGAGCCTGTCAACACGCGTCGTATTACCAACCTGGGTACATTTCGGGTGTATGTGGAGCGTTACCTGCGTAGCCATCCCGGCCTTCGGCAGGACATGACCCTACTGGTTCGCCAGCTCGATCCTACCTCCAGCGGTTTACCCCTGGAGGTGTACTGCTTTACCAATACGGTGATCTGGGCGCAGTACGAAAATATCCAGAGCGATATTTTCGATCATTTGCTGGCGATCCTGCCGGAGTTTGGGCTTCGTATCTATCAACAACCCAGCGGGGCGGACATGCGCGCCTTTCTGACGTCGGATCGACCCATCAACGCGGTAACGTCGCTGGATGACAAGCATCTGACCATACGATAGGCCGGGACGCTTTTTACCTTTGACGGTGCAACCTGGGTAATACTAGCTAGCGACGGAGCGTCTGGGTCAAGCCAACGCTCCAGCTTGCGTGTCGGGTGGTTGAGAAGGTGCCGTGATAAAAGAATTCAGAAATGCCTACTGGAAACGCTGGCTCAGAAAGCAGGGCTGCAAGCTGTCGAACGGACCTCTTGGCCTCAGTAGCAGAACCACATTGCTACTGGAAGAGCATGTTTCGATCGGCCCTGTGGATGTGGCTGCCCGTCATCTTTCTGTTGGAGCCTATACCTATATTCGAGGCGGCAGCGAGCTATATCTGGTCCAGTCTATCGGGCGTTTTTGCTCGATTGGCAACAACGTTCTGATCGGACAGGAGCGGGATACCCATCCCGTTCACTGGGCAACTTCTCATCCGTTCGCGTCCGATGAGGCGGGGCTACTTTACCAAGGCAAGCAGAAGATGAGCGTCATTGGCCATGATGTATGGATTGGCCGTGATGCCATGATTATGGATGGGCTCTCGGTGGGTACCGGTGCGGTTATCGCTGCCCGAGCACTGGTTACCAAGGATGTGCCGCCTTATGCCATCGTAGGGGGTTCTCCGGCCAGGATCATTCGATACCGCTTTGCGCCTGAGCTTATTGAGCGATTATTGGCGTCTCAATGGTGGACGCTCAGCCCGGAGGCGCTCAGGCAGCTTCCTTTCGATGATCCAGAGCGTTTCGTGCAGCATGTGTCCGGCAGCGCACCGCCAGCAGCATACAAAACGGTGGAAATCACCCGAAAAGGGTGTCGAGTGTGCTGACTCATTTGCCAGAACTCGTCTGGCAGGCGTCCTAGCCGCTTTTGGGCAGCTTGCCATGCTATGTCAGAGGGGCCGGTTACTTGAGAACGCAGGATGCACTGATGGAGGGATTCATTTTTATCAGCTGGGTCCGCGCATCCATGCAGGTTTTCTGAGAATTGAACTCCTGCATGGCGACCATGGGCGAGCTGCCCTTATCGGTATGAGGATTGGTTGTATTCAGAAGGGTCACCACAAGAAGAACCCAAGTGCTCATAGGAGCTCCGTTTTAGAAACAGCGTCAGTGTTGTTACCAAGCGTCTTTTTCTACCTTAAAATTGAAGCCGGCTTATGGCGCTGAAGCGGTACGCTACCGCCTTACGCTGCCGGCTTTTTCACTGGGGCTGGAGGATACAGGATCACCGCAGCCCGCAGCTTGCTCTTGCCGAAGCGGCTGAGTTTGTCGAACTCGGCATGACTGACCGGAATGTGTTGGCAGTCCAGCTCCCGACGATGTTGGCTATGGTCTACGTCTGGGTCGTGGAAGTAAATGAAGTCTTCGTCGCAACCGGTTACAGCGATCCAGTGAGGGCCTTTGGTCTGGATAAGGCGAAAGCTGCTGATCAACACCAATGGCAGACCACCATCGGCAATGATTTGCGGGATATCCAGCTTTGTTCGAATCAGGCGTTCAATATCAGTCTGTTTGAGTTCCCGGCTGAAGTCCTCATGCACCAGCCGCATCACGTCACGTTTTTCTTCGCTGCGTACGCCTTCCAGGAAAAGAGGGCCGCGGGTGTTAACCTGTAACTTCACACGAAAGCCGCGGCGTCGGGCGGCCAGGGCCAAGCCGTGTGGCCCGCAGCCACCGTGGCCGGCAGTCATGTAAATGGTGGTAGCCTCACGCCAGAGACGTAACTCTTCCCAGCGCTCCAGCGGGCGCCCAGGCTCCAGCGCGCCCATGGCCATCAGAAGCGAGGCCGGGCCGCAGGTGAAATCCGTGGTCTGTCTATAGAAGGGTACCTTGCGTAGCCGGCCTTCACCGGGCTGACGGATACGTTTCTCGAAGCGCAGCGCCTGACTGTGATCTTCGTAATAGTCATCGACGGTTGCAAAAGGAAGATAGCCATTGCGTTCATACAGGGCAATGGCTGCAGTATTGTCCGGGCGCACCTCCAGACGCATGTACGCACAGTCCCGCTCAATGGCACAGGCCTCGGCCGCCTCGAGCAGGCGCTGCCCAAGCTTGTGACCCCGAGCTGCCGGGTCGATGGCAATGGAATACAGCCGCGCCAGGGAGGTGTTTTGGTGAAACAGAACCAAGGCGTACCCCAGGGTATTTCCAGCTTCTTCCACCAGCGTGAGAGAGGCATTGGCTCGAGTCAGCATCCATTGGAAATTGCGCCGCGAAAGGCGGTCGTAGTCAAAGCACCGTTTCTCCAGCTCAACCAGTGCGTTGAGGTCCTCGTGAACAGCAGGGCGTAGCGTGAAATTCATTTGTGTGAATCCCTAGCCAGGTCAAGCGCCTCAGAGACAGTCGCTCGGGCCTCAGCAGTGCGGTTAAGCCGCGGTTAATGGAGGCTGTGTTACGTAGTTTTCGTCTGTCCATCAATTGGTACAGACCGAACCTGAGTCGTTTGACAGGAACGTTGGTAATAGGCTCCCAAGGCGATTATCTGCACCGAGGAGGTGTCGTGAGCAAGCTGTATATCATCGTCGAGCGCAAGGAGGATTGGTCATCCTATTATCCGAGCGAAGACGTTATCACTGCCCAGCAATACCTTGAGCAGTCAAATGAGCAAGATAACGGCAAGCGCGTGCAGATCATCAACCTGTGCCGTAATCAGAAGTACCTGGGGCATGGGTATTACTGCTCATTACTGGCAGAGGCTCGTGGCCACAAGGTAATTCCCTCCGTTCGCACCATCAGTGAGCTCTCCCGTAAATCCATCTATAACCTGGCTCTGGAAGATCTCGACAGGTTGTTGAGCAAGGCCTTGAAGGGCCATCCCTACGCCAGTGCTGATGGGTTCACGTTGACCCTGTACTTTGGACGAACCGATATCGAAGCCTTGCAGGATCTGGCCCGCCAGCTGTTTGAAGCTTTCCCCAGTCCACTGCTGCTCGTGGATTTTCGCCGCAATCGTGAGGGCTGGCATATTGGAGGCGTCAAGCTGGGAGCCATACATAAGCTGCACGAAGCTCAGGAAGACCTTTTTGCCAACGCCCTGGATGGTTTTAGTCGGCAGGTCTGGCTCAAGCCGCGCGTAAGAGAAAAATATCGTTTCGAAATGGCCATCCTGCATGACCCGAAAGAAGCGTTTCCGCCTTCTGATGCCAAGGCTCTGAAGAGCTTTGTCCGGATTGGCAGGCGCCTGGGAATTGATGTCGAGTTGATCGAGAAAAAGGATTACTCGCGTCTTTCGGAGTTCGATGCGCTATTTATCCGTGAGACAACTGCCATCGATCACCACACGTATCGTTTCGCCAAAAAAGCGGAAAGCGAGGGGTTGGTGGTAATGGATGATCCCCGCTCGATCCTGCGATGCACCAATAAAGTCTATCTGGCGGATTTGCTCAAGGCACACAAGCTGGACATGCCCAAGACGGAAATCCTGTACAAGGACAATGCCGCCCAGTTGGCAACGGTAGGGGAGCGGCTGGGCTTTCCGCTGGTGCTAAAAATTCCGGATGGTTCGTTCTCGCGTGGCGTTATGAAGGTCTCCAATCAGGAGGAGTTGAACAAGGCGAGCGCCGAGTTGTTCGAGCGCTCCGTGCTGCTCCTGGCCCAGGAGTTCTTTTATACCGACTATGACTGGCGCATAGGCGTGCTCAACCAGGAGCCGATCTTTGCCTGTCAGTACTTCATGTCGAAAGGGCATTGGCAGATCTACGATCACAGCGCCGGTGCGGTCGAGAGCAGTGGTGACTTTCGTACCGTACCCATTCAGGAGGCACCTCATGAAGTGGTCGAGCTGGCGGTTCGTACTGCCAACCTTATCGGCGACGGCCTGTACGGAGTTGACCTCAAGCAGGCGGGCGAGCGAATGGCGGTCATCGAGGTCAACGACAATCCCAATATCGACTCAGGGATCGAGGATGCCGTCCTGAAGGATGATCTGTATGCGTTGATTCTGGAGGAGTTCATTCGCCGGTTGGAGTTGCAGCGCAACGGTCAGCGTTGGTGATCGCTGATGTTCTTAAAAACATTTGGACGCTAAAGTATCCCGCAGAGCGGTTGGAGTCCTAGAGAGAGTTCTCAATCCCAGGTAAGCACGTGCCGAAAGAGTGCCGATAAAACATAGGCTTCAGGCGTAGCTGTAACGCCTGAAGCCTTTTGGCTCAATGAAACACCATCCAGATCAGCAGCCCGGCCTCGAAGAGACAGAACGCCGTCAGGCACGCCATGGTGAACTTGAGGCCCGCGTCGTCACGACGGTAGGCGGCAATCTGCTCCTGCAGTTTGAACAGGCTGAGGTCACGCTCATGCAGGTTCTTGTCGGCCTGTTCCAGCATGCTGCCTACATCCAGCAGAGAAAGCACCTGCACCTTATCCATGTTCCATTCGCTTTTCAGCTCGCTGGCCTTGGGCGTGCTGCAGATGGCCTTGAGTGTTTGCCCTTCAAGATAGGTAAGGGTAAAGCCCTGGGCTTCCAGCGCATGGTCGCGGCGCTTGCGCATCTCTTCTACGAATCCATCACGGGCTGGCAGGTCAAGGTTGGCCACCTTGTAGTGGCCCCACTTGGTCTTGGCCCATGCAATGCCCTGAGCCAACAGAAAGCGGCCCAGGCCACGATTGGATGGCTCGACTTGCAACAGTCCGCCTTCAAGTCCGCCGGGTTCGGCGGTGAAGCGGATCTCCTTGTTCTCGTGATCAGCCCAGATATTCAGGAAGTTTTGATCACGGTGAACGCGCTGTCCGGGCAGCTGAATGCTCAACGATAAAACGCTCAGATCGTCTCCATGCCGTTCGGTCTTGCCAAACTGCACGAAGCGCAGCGGGCGTGGCCCGGTAATACGGTCCGTAGGTAACGGTGCCAGACGCAGCAGGTAAAAGTGTTCCGGTCCGAGCTCGGCCCACGGATGCGTCTGCTTCTCGGGGGCGGTTTCCTCGGCGGTAGTGGGTTCTTCAATATCGGTTTCAGTCATGGCCGCGATCCTTTTCTACCTCCGCATGGGGTAATTCAAATCGCTATATCGGCCAAATTAGCGTGGACTAGAGACTTTTTCCTGAATGAAGACGGTCATTCGTTCCACCAATTCACCCGCTAATGGAAGATCCGGGTTGTTGTAGGTGGAAAGCTGAGCTTCGACATTGGCTGGCGTGATTCTGAGCATATGGTTCATGCCTGGAATCAGCGCCAGCTCGGCCTCGGGCCTTGCCCGTTTAAGCGCCTCGGCATCCTTGATGTCTACCTGAATGTCATGCTTGCCCTGGATGATCAATGCCGGAGCCTTGACCTGAGCGAAGGCCTGGGCGGGATTCTCCCGGAAGAGGGTGATCAGGTAAGGCTGAACGCTAGGGCGAAACAGCACCATCAGGGGCTCCGGTACCTGAAGCTGCATCTGGCCTTTATCCAGCTGATCCATGATCCATTGTGCGCTGGCCAGCAGCGCAGGGGACAGCTTGGTTGCCAATTGCTCGCGCAACACGTCGTCGATAGGGCGGCCACTTCCCGACAAGGTAATCAGGGCATCGGCACCTGCATCGTTGGCAGCGAGGCTGGCCATGAGGGCGCCTTCGCTATGGCCGATCAGGATCAATTTTGTAAAACGCGGGTCTGAGTGGAGCTTTTTCGACCACGCGACGATATCTGCAACATAGCGTGGGACGCTCAAGTCTTCTTCTCGTGGCGCAGCAGGCGTACTTTGGGCAACGCCACGCTTGTCATAGCGAACGCTGGCAATACCGTTCTCAGCCAGGGCCTCGGCCAGGCGTTTCAAGGCAAAGTTACGCGCCATGGGGTTATTGCCGTCACGGTCTGTAGGCCCGGAACCTGCAATGATAAGAGCTACCGGCTGTGGCTTGTGACTTTCCGGCATGACCAGGCTGCCATACAGCGTTCCGTTGGCCGTCTCAAGGTTAATAGGGTGATACAGGATCGGCCCCCTGGCCGCGAATGCGGGTAGCGTCAGAAGGCAACACAGCAGAACAAACAGGCGGGACATCACAGCACTCATGACCATAAACAAAGGGCACCGGACGGTTCCGGTAACCCGTAATTGGACGCAGCGTAACGGTTAGGGTTCTAAAGATGAACTCGGGAAAGCCAGAAGGTATACTCGTTCGCTTTCTGTGCCGGCGCTGGATAGGCTCCGGTCCATCGATTCTGCGGAGCTTTGCGACATGTCCGGCAATACCTTTGGCACATTGTTCACTGTTACCACGGCTGGCGAGAGCCATGGGCCCGGGCTGGTCGCGATTGTAGACGGATGCCCACCGGGGCTGCCGTTGGCGTTGGCTGACCTTCAACATGATCTGGACCGTCGCAAGCCGGGCACCAGTCGGCATACTACCCAGCGCCAGGAGCCGGATGAGGTCGAGATCTTGTCTGGCGTGTTCGAAGGCGTCACCACGGGTACGCCTATCGCTTTGCTGATTCGCAACACCGACCAGAAGTCAAAGGACTACTCTGCCATCAAGGACCTGTTCCGCCCAGCTCACGCGGACTATGCCTATCACCATAAATACGGGTTGCGTGACTACCGTGGCGGTGGCCGCAGCTCTGCTCGTGAAACATCCATGCGGGTTGCGGCTGGCGCCATTGCCAAGAAGTTTCTGGCGACCAAGGGCATCCGTGTCCGGGGCTACATGAGCCAGCTCGGTCCTATCGAAATTCCGTTCAAGACCTGGGATAGTGTGGAGGAGAATGCGTTCTTCTGTCCTGATCCAGACAAGGTGCCGGAGCTGGAAGCGTACATGGATCAGCTGCGTCGCGATCAGGATTCGATAGGTGCCCGGGTTACGGTCGTGGCCGACGGCGTTCCGCCGGGCCTGGGTGAGCCGATTTTCGATCGCCTGGATGCCGAGCTGGCTTATGCACTCATGAGCGTCAACGCCGTGAAAGGCGTTGAGATTGGTGCCGGATTTGCCAGTGTAGCGCAGCGGGGCACCGAGCACCGCGATGAGCTGACCCCCGAAGGCTTTCTCAGCAACAACGCCGGCGGCGTACTGGGAGGCATTTCCTCGGGGCAGCCAATCGTAGCGCATCTGGCGCTCAAGCCTACTTCAAGCATTACCACGTCTGGCCGCTCCATCGATGTGAATGGCCAGCCCGTTGATGTGATAACCAAGGGCCGCCACGATCCTTGCGTTGGTATTCGGGCCACCCCCATTGCCGAGGCGATGATGGCGCTCGTCCTGATGGATCACTACCTGCGACATCGTGCCCAGAATGCGGATGTTCACGTAGGAACGCCTGTCCTGGGTCAGCTCTGATTGCGGGCTTATCAGCCTATAGACAGGTTCAACTGCAGCTGCCCGTGGAGGGCAGCTGCATGAATAGGCACGCCGCTGATCAGCTGTACCGGCCTACTCGGGCACTGCATGAATACACGTGAGTCAATGCCGATTCCTTATTGGCGTCTGTCCAGCTTCTATTTCTTCTACTTCGCCTTGCTGGGCGCAACGGCGCCGTTTCTGTCGCTCTATTTTCATCATTTGGGGTTTTCCAGCGAGCATATCGGTCAACTGGTCGCTATTCCCATGCTGATGCGCTGCCTGGCGCCCAATCTCTGGGGGTGGCTGGGCGACCGTACCGGTAAGCGGTTGACCATTGTTCGTTTCGGCGCCTGCTGCACGCTCATCTGCTTTGCGGGAATCTACCTCAGTCATAGCTACGCCTGGCTCGCCCTGGTCATGGCGGCCCATGCGTTCTTCTGGCACGCGGTGCTGCCACAGTTTGAAGCCATTACCCTGGCACACCTGCGTGAACAGGCTTCGCTGTATAGCCGCGTTCGCCTCTGGGGATCCGTCGGGTTTATTGCAGCAGTGGTAGGGCTGGGCAAGCTGTTCGAGCATTTCAGTCTTGATCTGTACCCAGCCGGCCTGCTGGTCATCATGGCCGGTATTGTCATAGGCAGTATCTGGGTTCCGTCGCCTCTTGCGGTAAAACTGGAAAACAGCGGAAGCGAAGGCGGACTCATGGGTTGTCTGCGTCAACCGGGCGTCATGGCTTTTTATTTGGGGGCCTGCCTCATGCAGCTCTCCCATGGGCCTTATTACACCTTTCTAACGATACACCTGGAAAACCTGGGTTATGCTCGCGGCACGATCGGTCTCTTGTGGGCAGTAGGGGTTGTGGCGGAGGTGCTGATCTTTTTGGTCATGCCTCGTTTGTTGACCCTGTTCAGCCTGAGACAGGTACTTGCGGCCAGCTTTCTGCTTGCAGCGCTGCGCTGGCTGCTGTTGGGTCATCTTGCCGATCACCTGGGGGTTCTGCTCTTTGCCCAGGTCATTCATGCGGCTACATTTGGTTGTTTTCATGCGTCGGCGATCCATTTCATCCAGCGCCGTTTCGGAAACAGACATCAAGGGCAGGGGCAGGCACTGTATGCTGCACTGTCGGGAACCGGAGGCGCCTTGGGGGCGTTTTACTCCGGTTATAGCTGGCAGGTGTTGGGTCCTGCCTGGACATTCGGCTTCGCCAGCCTGGCAGCGCTGGTGGGGGCATGCATGATCATTACGCGTTTGGAAGATCGACATCATGATGAATCATCGGGAGCTGCTGGCGCAGCAAATCATTGAGGCGGGTCAGTTTCTCTACAGTCGGGGATGGTCTCCAGCAACCAGTAGCAATTACTCTGCCCGGCTGTCCGAGACCCGCGCGTTGCTTACAGTCTCAGGCAAGCACAAGGGACAGTTGGGCCTGGATGATGTGCTCGTAACGGACCTGGAAGGTAACAGCCTGGAGCCCGGCAAGAAGCCGTCGGCCGAAACGCTGCTGCATACCCAGCTGTATCGATGGAAGCCGGAGATTGGCGCGGTGCTGCATACGCATTCGGTTAATGCCACGGTTCTGTCCCGGATGGTTGCCGACGAGGCGCTGGTACTGCATGACTATGAGCTGCAGAAGGCCTTCAGCGGTATCACGACCCACGAGGGCAGGGTACTGGTACCGATCTTTGAAAACGATCAGGACATCGCCCAGCTTGCCACGCATGTTCAGACATGGCTCGACACGCATCCAGACTGCGTGGGGTATTTGATTCGTGGTCATGGTCTCTATACTTGGGGGGCTCGTATGAGCGATGCCTTGCGCCAGATCGAGGCGTTCGAGTTTCTTTTCGAATGTGAACTTAAAATATTGAGTATCCGGACATGAGCCGCCTGACTGTCTACCATGAGTCCCATCCCGAGCAGCCCAACAAGGTCCTGACCCAGAGCGACCATATCGCGGCAACGCTGGCCGAAGTAGGCGTTCGATTCGAACGCTGGCAGGCCACGGCGCCTGTAGCGCCGGGGGCGAGCCAGGAAGAAGTGATTGCTGCCTATCGTCCCGAGATCGATCGTCTTATCCAGGAACGCGGCTATCAGACCGTGGATGTGATCAGCATGAAGGCTGATCATCCTCAGAAAGCCGAGCTGCGCGCCAAGTTTCTAGACGAGCATCGTCATGCAGAGGATGAGGTCCGCTTTTTCGTAGCCGGGCGTGGCCTCTTTACCTTGCATATCGGCGAATATATCTATGCCGTACTGTGCGAGAAGAATGACCTGATTTCAGTACCCGCCGGTACACCGCACTGGTTCGATATGAGCGAAGAGCCTAACTTTGTTGCGATCCGGCTGTTCAATAATCCTGAGGGATGGATCGCCCAGTTCACCGGGGAAGACATTGCTTCCCGTTTTCCACGCCTGGAGGCAGATGCATGACCATTCGCGCTATCCTGACCGATATCGAGGGCACGACCAGCGCGGTCAGCTTTGTCTTTGATGTCCTGTTTCCTTTTGCAGCCAAGCATCTGCCGGACTATGTGCGTGAGCATGCTCAGGAGGTGGCAGTGGCAGAGCAGCTGGATGCGGTGCGCGCCGAGGCCGGGGAGTTGACTGCCGATACCGAGCGCGTCATCGAGATTCTGCTGGGCTGGATCGCTGAGGATCGTAAGGTTACACCGCTCAAGGCCTTGCAAGGCATGATCTGGGCACAGGGCTACAAGGCCGGCGAGCTGAAAGGGCACGTCTATCCGGATGCCGTCGAAGCCCTTCGGCGCTGGCATGCGCTGGGGATTGCGCTTTACGTCTATTCTTCCGGCTCTGTGCAGGCGCAAAAGCTCATCTTCGGTTGTTCCGAGGCTGGAGACCTGACGCCGCTGTTTTCCGGCTACTTCGATACGATGACCGGAGGCAAGCGTGAAGCCGCTTCCTATAGCCGTATCGCCAGCGCAACCACGCATCAGGCAGATGAAATTCTCTTCTTATCGGATGTTGTCGAGGAGCTGGATGCTGCCCGGTCTGCCGGTATGAAAACCTGTGGCCTGGTTCGCGAGGGCGGCGATCTGGCCGGTCACCCTTGCGTGAAAAGCTTTGCTGAAATCGACCCTCTGACGCTCTGACAAAAGGGGTATCAGCGACATTCGGTCGTTTAAGGCGAACTACCGCCTCGGGTGCGCAGTCCCAATTTTACCGGAACTGAATTGGAGAGCACCCATGATTAACTCAACTATAGGCGGTGTCATCGGTTTCATCGTCTTCTTGCTGGATATCTGGGCTATCGTCAGCGTCATTCGCAGCGACAGCACCAGTAACAAGAAGATCTTCTGGACACTGCTTATCATCATTCTGCCAGTCGTGGGGCTGATTGCCTGGGGGCTTGCGGGTCCTCGCGGAAGTACGTCCGTATCGGCGCCAACGCATAAAGGGTAATAGAACGCGTCTGGAGACCGTCACGCATTGCCCTTACAATGCCCGCCTTTTCCAGGGCGGGCGTTTTCCGTTCCGCCCATCCGAGGAACGGGAGACCTCTCAATGAAAGATTATCTAGAAACTCTATATGACGGCTATGGCCAACGCTTTCGCATGGACGAGCTGCTCCATGAGGTTCGTACCGAGCACCAGCAACTCGTTATTTTCAAGAATGCCCGCATGGGACGCGTCATGGCGCTGGACGGCGTAATCCAGACGACCGAAGCCGATGAATTCATTTACCACGAGATGCTTACCCATGTGCCGTTGTTTGCCCATGGTCAGGCCAAGCGTGTCCTGATCATCGGTGGCGGTGACGGCGGCATCCTGCGGGAAGTGGCCAAGCACAAGAGTGTCGAGCACATCACCATGGTGGAAATCGATGCGGCCGTGGTCGACATGTGCAAAACCTATCTGCCCAATCACTCCAATGGCGCATTTGACGATTCGCGTCTCAACCTTGTCATCGATGACGGTATGCGCTTCGTGGCAAATACCACTGACCGTTTCGATGTGATCATTTCCGACTCGACCGATCCCATTGGCCCGGGTGAAGTACTGTTCTCGGAAAACTTTTATCAGGCCTGCCATCGCTGCCTGAATGAAGGTGGAATCCTTGTCACGCAGAACGGCACGCCCTTCATGCAGCTTGACGAAGTGAAGACCACAGCAAGCCGGGTCAACGGGCTCTTTGCTGACTGGCATTTCTATCAGGCTGCCGTACCGACCTACATTGGCGGCGCGATGACCTTTGCCTGGGGCAGCCGAGACGCTGGCAAACGTTTCGTGCCGGTAGATACCCTACGCGAACGGTTCGTAGTCTCCGGCATTGTTACGCGCTATTACAATGCCGACATCCATATTGGTGCCTTTGCGCTGCCTCAATATGTACTAGGCGCCATTGGCAAGACTTCCAACGCCTGATACTTTCGGAAGGTGCCCTGTGATCATTTGCAGGGCACGCACCACTCGTCGCTATCCAAGGAACCGGTGCCGCCTCAAAGCTCTCTTTTAGTTGTGTGCAATGCTATACGTCAGGCGTTTGTGTTGGCGTTCTTTTAGTTGAAAGGGCTCTGCGAGTGGCTTCGCTGATACCGGCGATCACCGTTGCAACGCCTCTATCACGCTCTATCGCATTAACTAAAAATCCCATTCAATGAGCAGGAGGTGCCCTATGCCTTTAAACATCTCCGATGATGTAAGCCTTACTGTGCTCCGGCAGATGAAGGAGGGTGGTTTCGACTTCTCACGCATACATCCCATCGATTTCTTCGCTATTTTTCCTGATGAAAAACAGGCCCGAGAGGCTGCATGTCAATTCAAGGGAGAGTCGTTGAACGCTCAGATAATCCCGCACGAAGAGGGTGGGTGGCACTTACAGGTCAGTAAGGTCATGTTTGCTACCTATACGACAATTGACGATTTCGAGTCTGATCTTGAGGCCGTCGTCAGTCCTCTTGGCGGAACGTTGGATGGCTGGGGCGTAACCCAGGAAATCAGGAGGACCTGATCCTGACGTCGAGGCATGGCCGTTCGTGTCATGCCTCATTTTAGTTTCTGCCATATGCTCCGTTTGATCTCACGTCTTGCACTACCGATTTACTACTCCCCGTTCTTGCTCAAGAGGGCATAATGAACCCTTGATTCAGGGGAGAAAGGCATGCTGTCAGAGTTATTCGCGGTCATGGCGCCTGTGCTCATTGGCGCAGGTATCGGCTATTTCTGGAAGCGCTGGGGCTATGAATATCCCACTGACTTCATCTCCCGCCTGGTCTTCAACGTAGCCTCTCCCTGTCTGGTCTTGGCGACACTGGGGCATGCACATATCGACAAGCACAGCTTTGGGCAAATGGCCCTGGCCTGCGTGGTTATCTGCGCGATCATGGGGTTGGCAGCCTATGGGCTTGCCCGTGTCTTCAAGCGAGACTGGAAGGTATTAGCCCCGGCATTCATGTTTCCCAATGTAGGCAACATGGGCTTGCCGGTGTGCCTGTATGCGTTTGGCGAGCAAGGCATGACGCTGGCCGTGGCATTTTATCTGGTCTTGTCGATCGGTAATTTCAGTTTAGGGATCTTCTGGATGTCCGGCGAGCGCTCGCTCAAGATGCTGCTGGGAAATCCCATCATGATCAGCGTAGCGATTGCATTATCACTCATGATGCTTGATGCCCAACTGCCGCGCTGGATTGCCAATACCGTCGACCTCATGTCCGGCCTTGCCATTCCGCTCATGCTTATTACGCTGGGCGTGTCACTGGCCAGCATACGGCCACAACACCTGGGGTCCGGCTTCCTATTCGGTGGAATCCGGCTATGTCTGGGTGCTCTTGTGGGCTGGCTGGTGGGTTGGGCGCTACATCTGCCACCTCTGGCCCATGCTGTCCTCGTCACCCAGTCATCCATGCCCGTAGCGGTTTTCAACTATCTCTATGCCCTACGCGCTAACCGGTCTCCCCAGGAAGTAGCCAGTCTCGTATTGTGTTCAACCATACTGGCGTTTGGGTTCTTGCCGCTGATGCTGGCATGGTGGCTGCCTGCCACAGGATAATCAGCCTCCCAACAGGCGAGTCAGGTTGGGAAGTACAAGTACGATGGTGGTGATGATCAGCACAAGACTCGCTTGCCGCCACTTGGGTGTCGGTTCTCTTAACATGACTCAAGCCCTTTCTTCTTATAGGGAGAAGCTCGATTGCTCTGTCGGCATTTGTATGGCCCTCGCAAGGGCCATATCACATTGAGTCGAGACTAGGTCGCAAGTTACAGCCTGTTTAGATCTAAAGCTTTTCTAAATCTCCTACTTAATGATGTTTAGCGATTAAAAGGAGCGCTGTACAGCGTCTTTTCACTGTTATAGACGCGTTTCACAGAGGTTTCGTGACAGCGTGCCGTTTGTCTGATGATTGTCAGGCGCGGCCGAAGTGTTGGGCGTCCAGGGCGATAGCGTCATCCAGTGCGGACAGTAATGGCGCTCTGGCCTTTACCTTCGTGTTCCCATGGGCTGACATGTTGAGCTTGCTCAGGCGCATAGCGGCGCGGTGAACAGCGTCTTCCAACGCTTCTGGCGCTACGACTTCATCCAGAAAGCCTGCTTCGACAGCCGCTTCAGGTGAAAACATTTCAGCACCAATCACGGCTCGTTGAAAGGCGGGACGGGGCAACCGGTCGCGTGCGATTTCAATACCCGCCTGATGCATTGTCATACCAATAGCGACTTCATTCAGCCCTATGGTAAAGGCGCCTTTGACGCCAATCCGGTAGTCCGCCGACAACAACAGGAAGGCACCTTTGGCAACGGCATGACCACCACATGCAACTATCACGGGGAAGGGGTGGGACAACAGACGACGTGACAGACGAGACCCCATTGTGACTAGGTCGATCGCCTGCTGCGGGCCGCTCATCATGACCTTCAGATCGAAGCCCCCGGAGAGGATTCCCGGTTGGCCTGTAATGACCACAATGGCTTTGTCCTTTTCGGCCTGATCGAGGGCCTCGTTCAGCGCATCGATAACAGCTGGCGAGAGCGCATTGACCTTGCCGTTATTCAGCGTAAGCGTTGCAACAGGGGATTCATAGCGATAAGAAACAAGTGCGTTCATGAGTGAGCCGTTGTCGTTATTAATATTGTGGCGAACGTAACGACTGTTTCGAGTCACGTAAAGCCGTTTGGTTGACTGCTTGGTCACGCATGAACTGGGCTTTCTGATTTAAATGCATGAATACATTAAAAAAAATTTGCCATTTCAAAACTACATGGATATAGTAGCGCACCTCAACGACGCAGACGTTGAGATAAATTCTGGTGAGGTGTCCGAGCGGTTGAAGGAGCACGCCTGGAAAGTGTGTATACGAGAAATCGTATCGTGGGTTCGAATCCCACCCTCACCGCCAGATTAACAAAACCCCTGAGAGCGAAAGCTCCAGGGGTTTTGTGCATTCTGGGTGAAATTTCTGCCGAATATACGGGCAGGATGTCAGCGTTTTAGATACCGAGCGCTTGGGGCGTAAGTTGCGAGTGTCAGATCTGGCAGGCAGGGTTCGCTGAAAGAAGGTGGTTTGCGAAGTTCACGCTCTATGTCTGTTAGCACAGTGTCCATCAGCAAAGGGTTCTGGACTTGCGCTGAGGTCAGCTTCCAGGTGAGCGGAGAATTCCCCGTTACAGGAGCTGCAGTAATGGTCAGGCTACCATCGCAATCGACCACTGTATTGACCTGGTAGCGTCCAAGCGAGAGATCCGACAGGTGAAGAAGTGACTTCATGATCAAAGAGCAGCGTTTTCCGTGATGAGTATTAGATACGGAATTTCCCAAACATTCCCGCACGGCTTGACCGTTTGTCAGATCTTCTTTTCCTGTCTTACGTCTTGATTTAGATCAAGAAAGAGGTTGTTTCACCGACGCTGTTGACTCAAGCCGCAGCGTGTCGTGGCGACATGTCCGCCGCGACTTGCCTTTTATGGCCAAAACTTCTGATGGCCTGAAGGCTGTACGGGAAGGATGGTGGTAGGTGCGGTTATAAGGTCGCTGCTTAATCGCTCGACTGTTGTTTGCCAAGTTGCTGGCTATTGAAGGGCTAGGCTGACTTTCTCCCCTAGGTACTGTCAAAAACCGGGATTGTGGCGTGTGGCCAACTGGATGTTCGCTGGGTTGTCTGCAATGCTGTGTTTATCTTCAGGCAAAGGCGAACAGTTTGCACATCGCTATTCATTCCCTACCTCAACAATATGGCCATATGCGCCAGCCTGGCCTGTACTGGTTGTTGGTTAACCAGGCTCTGGTGGCCGATACGTTGCTGCTGTCAACCCTCCATGAGCAGGCTTCGGACGTATCGTCAATTTGCGTATTGCCTGACCGGCCCAAGGACAGCTGGTTCGACGTTCTGCTGGCTCATAAAACTAACGTCCGGTTTTATACGCTAGCTGAACAGAACCATGAGCGCTGGCTGGAGCGGTTGACCGAAGAGCTTGAATGGTATGGCAGGTTGGCCGGCCGGCTGATCGTGGTGCAGTACGATGTTCGCCAATTGGACAGTCTGACCGAGGCTGCGCTGAAAAAGCGGCTGGCTCATCTGGCCGGATGGGTCCGTAAGCACAAGGCTACATGGCTCATGATTGGGGTAGGAGATGGTGTCCAGCAGCGGACACGTCTGGCGCCACTAAGTGATGAGTTATCCGGCCTGGGTGAAATGGAGCGTCATGCCTTTCATGTGCATTACCATATTGATCACTGGCGTAGCGGGGAAGGTGGCGTTTTTCATGCTGACTTCTCACTTGAGCTGAGTGAGTCCGGCCTGCGACTGGCCAATGCCGCTGATGTGGAAGTGTCTACCAGTAACCGTGATGACGAGGTGGTTCTGGCCTGGCGAGAATGCCTGGCAGGCCGACAGGCACCCTCCCGGCATTGGCAGCTGTTTGACTCACTGGAAGATCTGCTTAATGCAGCCCATGGCGCCCATGCCGCTACGGTAGTGCTGGGCATTGCAACTGCGGGCAAGGTAGAGGAGCTGGCAAGACAGATCCATGGCTTACGCGCTGCCCGAGGCAATCGGCTCAAGATTGTGATTCGTGAAATCAGTCAGTGTCTTCGCCACGTGGATGAACGGCTGTTCTTTTCAGCGGGTACCAACCTCGTTGTGCCGTACCTGAACGATGTATCCCGTTTCTTTAGTCAGTTGCAAAGTGTACAAGGACAGATTTATCGGCGAACGGGCGATACGGACTTCGATAAGCTCCTGCAGGCATTACGTCCCCAGTTCATGCGTGGCTATGTGGCTGCAGAGACTTTTATTGGCAGTGTACAGGCCGAGCTGGAGCGCATCGTACAAGATGAGCTGCCCGGCATGGTATTAAAGCTCAAGCCCGCCCATGGTCTGACCGCTCTGGATCTATTGGCACAGTGCGACATGAAGCGTCGTGGCGATTTCGTGACGGTGGTCGAGCAAAGCTTGTACCTGTATCTGTTTGCGTGTCGCCTTAATGATATCGAACCGGCCTTGCGAAATATTTTTCGTGTTTCTGTCGATACGCTGGCATCGAGTGTCGAGATTTATGACAGCGCCGAGCGGTTGGGGCTGGAGCTGAGTCGAATGAATGCGCTACCGGCCCAGCATGACTATACGGATGACCTTGCCTTCCGGCTCAAAGGTATTGCTGAGCCGGCTGACATCAAAGATGTCTCTCCCGAATCGGGTGAGCCACAGCCTGTATTGAGGCGTGTTTCGCTTATGGTAAAGAGGACTGCAACCCATGAGCGATGAGCTGTTTCACTACGCTGTTATTCTGACCGGCATTCTGGCCTTTCTGGCGGGCTTTTTGCTGCGCTCGGCTTGGAAGGCCATACTGGATTGGATATTTCACAAGACACAAAGGCCTCGTTACCTGAAACCCTCGATAGAGCTTAAAGGGGGCAAGATTCGTGATGGCGAGACAAAAGGGCGGGGTAATCAGTAAACCTGACGGACGTTTATGCTCCGTCATCCATTCGACTACGCCTCGCTATCGCCTTGAGCGGGCAGGACGCCTTGATTGAAGATGTGTTTATGACCGATAGACCACTGCTGCCGCCACCCACCGCGCTTCAATACTGGCGAGGGTTGGGCTTCTGGAATTATTACTTCCTCACCAAATTCGTGCTGGTCTGGCAAGGCCTGCTAAATTTTCATGCGTTGGAGAATTTGGCCTTTGCGGCTTTTCTGTTGGTGCCGCTGCCGCCGGTATGGCTGCACCGTCTGAGGCATGTCGTGGCGATTCCCATTGGCGTGTCGCTTTATCTATATGACACCTGGCTACCCCCTGTCAGTCGGCTCTTTGCCCAGTCTGCTGAGATATCGGCGTTCAGTTTTGACTATATCCTTGAGCTGGTAGGGCGGTTCATTAATACTTCCTGGCTGGCCGCAGGTCTCGTGCTGTTGGTGGGGTACCTGTTCTTCAGTCAGTGGATACGTTTCACGGCGGTAACGGTTGTAGCCTTGGTAGCGATTCTGATGGCTGGCCAGACAACCTTCTGGCGTTCATCAAACCCTGCCGCGGGACCAGCACTTGTAGACGTCCCAACCACGGCTGTACAGCCTGGAGGGCAGGCGTCGCCTGTGCCCAGGCCGGTGGCGGGCGGAACGGTAGAGCCAACCGATGCTAATCTCAATGCAACACTCAATGATTTTTATACCCATCAGAGCACTCTGGTCAGCCAGTTCCCTCCAGCTCTAGGTAACGACGCGGCCCCCTTTGACGTGCTGATCCTGAATATCTGCTCGTTGGCCTGGGACGACATGGAGGATGTCGGACTCAGTCAGCATCCGCTCTGGAACAAGATGGACGTGCTGTTTGATGACTTCAATTCGGCCGCTACTTACAGCGGACCGGCTGTATTGAGGCTGCTTCGAGCGAGCTGCGGCCAGTTGCCTAATGCCGGGTTGTATCAGCCTGCCAGCAAACAGTGCTTTCTCTTCGAAAATCTCAAGCAGTTGGGTTTTGACGAGGCCATGGTCATGAACCATACCGGTCGCTTCGATAACCTGATCGGGCAGGTCAAAGACAACGGTGATATGCAGGCGACTCTTTTCCCGTTTGGAGACTTGCGGCCCGTCATGACGGGCTTTGATGGCTCGCCCATTTACCGTGATGGACAAGTGCTCTCCAAATGGTGGCAATAGCGACTAGACAATGCGTCAGCGCGCGAGGCGATGTTCTACAACACAATCTCGCTGCACGACGGGAATCGGGTCATTGATCCAACGTCCGGCAAGACGGTCACGGCAGAATACAAGCCGCGTCTGCAAAACGTATTAGATGACCTGAGCGGATTTATGGATCGCCTCCAAGCTTCTGGAAAGCCGGTTCTGCTGGTGATCGTGTCCGAGCATGGCGCCGCATTGCGAGGCGATCTCATGCAGATCAAGGGAATGCGAGAAATTCCAAGCCCTACCGTGACGCACATTCCGGCCGGCGTCAAACTCATCAATGCCAAGGCGACGTTGAGTGGGGCGCCTGTTCATATCCGTACGCCTGCCAGCTACTTTGCGTTGTCGGAATTGATCAATCACTTGGTGGATGGCGCTGCCTGGAAAAATCCGAATTTCGACCTGAATGCCGTTATTACCAGCCTGCCGCAGCTGGATCATGTGGTGGCGGAAAACGAAGGCAGTGTGATGATGCGTTTCAACAACACGCATTATTTGAGGCTGGATGGTAAAAGCTGGATCAAGTATCCGCAGCGGGGGAAGTAAGCGAGAAAGGCCAGTCGTTATGTACGGCTGGCCTTTCTGGCGCTAGCTTCAGTCGTTGCCGACCCGGACGACCAGCTTACCAAAGTTCTTGCCTTCCAGGAGGCCCGTAAACGCGTCAGGGGCGTTTTCCAGACCGTCCACGATCTGCTCGCGGTACTTGATCTTGCCTTCGCTTACCCAGGGCGTCATGTTTTCCAGGAACTCACCGTAACGGTCGCCATAGTCCATGGTGATGATGAACCCTTGCATGCGAATGCGCTTGTGCAGGAACGTAGCCTCCAGCATCGGGAGGCGATCCTTGCCGTCAGGCAGATCCTTTGGATCCTTGTTGTAAGTGGCGATCAGACCGCACACCGGTACGCGTGCCTTGGTGTTCAGGAGAGGCAGAACCGCATCGAATACCTTGCCGCCTACGTTTTCAAAATACACGTCGATACCCTTAGGGCAGGCCTTGGCCAGTGCCTCGGCAAAATGCTCACTCCGGTGGTCGATGCATTCATCAAAGCCCAGGGCTTCTACGGCATGCTGGCATTTTTCGGCTCCGCCCGCGATTCCTACAACGCGGCAGCCCTTGAGCTTGGCAATCTGTCCCACCGTCGAGCCAACGGGACCGGTGGCCGCGGCAACCACAACGGTTTCACCCTCCTTGGGCTGTCCAATATCAAGCAGCCCCATGTAAGCAGTAAAACCAGGCATTCCAAGAACGCCCAATGACCAAGAGGGATGCTCCGGGTTATCGCCGAGCTTGTTGAGACCATCGCCATTGGAGACGGCATAATCCTGCCAGCCATTAGCAGCTAATACCCATTCGCCTTCCTTGTAATCCGGATGTCGGGAGCTTTCCACGCGGCAAACCGTGCCTCCTACCATCACATCGCCCACTTGCATCGGATCGGCATAAGATTTCGCATCGCTCATCCGGCCCCTCATGTAGGGGTCGAGAGACAGGTAGACCGTGCGCAGCAATACTTCACCGTCTTTTGGCTCAGGGCGAGGCTCGCGCTCCAGACGAAAGTTCTCTTGCGTCGGTGCGCCTTGCGGGCGCGAGGCCATTACGATGCGGCGATTTTCGTTTTGGGATTGGGTCATGTCTCACTCCTGTGGATCATCCAGGGTCAGCGCTGTGCCTGTTCAACGAGAGCAGGCGGCTGTTGGTTACAGGGAAGGGACTGACCCAGATGCCCAGGGTTCCTGAAAATCTCTTTCAGGCTGGCCTGGGTTTAATTGAACTGTGCATATTCCTGAAGTGGCTCGGGCGGCATCCTGAGATCGCCTTCCCAGGGAGCAAAACTGTAGCGCAGGTACACGAGTGCCTGGTTGGGTTTGTAGTCACTCCCCACGGAGCGCTCGATTCCGGCAGACGTACCGATGAACCAGTTGGGCGAAAGACGACGCTCCAGCGAAAAGCTGGCTCGATAGCCAAGGCCTTTGCTGCGGCCTCCCGTCAGTACAGGATTTCCTGCTTCGCGCTGCCAGGCGGACTTTGTCGGGAAGTAATCCGCATCATCCTCTTTCACCCACGAGTAGCTGGCTGATGCTTCGGCGTAAAACGACCAAGCATCCCAGCGTTGCGCAAAGTTGATCGGGACAGAGTAGGACAGGTATTGCTGTGGGCTATAATAGCCTCCCTGGCCGAACGTATAACCGCTCAGGTTTTCCTTGAAGTGCCAGTACATGACGTTACTGCCAACCCGCAGGCGTCGATTGGGCTCGTCGATCAGGCGAAAGTAGATTCCGCTCATCAGGCGCAGGCGATCATTGCTTTCCACGTTTTTACCAGTCAGACGATGAGCCTGCAGGCTCGACCAGATGCCATAGAAGCCGCCTTGGTCGTAGCTCAAACCAAGCGATACCCCATTGGTGCGGACGCCACCCCAGGTTTTGCCTGTGCGAGGGTCTTCAGTACCTGCATAGGCCAATAAGGACGTGGACAGGGCGCGGCGGGAAATATCCATTGTCCAGCCAAGGGGCTCAAGATCACCGCTCAGGCGTACGCCCCCTACGATATCCTGTACTGGAAACCCCAGCGGCGTAGTACCTACGTCCCATTGGGTGTCTTGCCCACGCCAGCCAACAGCCAGGCTGGTACCTTGGGCTCGTTGGTTGATATGCCCGCGACTGCATTCCTCACGGGTCTGGCAGAGGGCGACACTTCCAAAGTTGTTCTGCTCAAGAATGTTTCCCAGGCTGCCATTATCCATCGTAATGGTTTCCGCCCGGAAAAAGCCTTTGCCATCCCTGAGGGGATGATCAGCTTCAAAGCGTAGATCATGGGCCTTGAGGTCCGATATACCCGGTGTGCCTGAACTGTCCCATGCGTCATATTGCAGTGTCGCAGTAGCGGTCTGCTGTTGATAAAGCTCAGCGGTATCGCTGCGAATGCTGCGGTTGAGCCAGTCGTCATCAGGTTGTACTCGGGTTTGCCGGGTGAACTGCGCATCGTTTTCGCCCGGATCGCCCATGTTGCTTGTGCGCATGGCCTGGCGATAGCGATCAAGCGCCAGGTCCGGCTGTTGATTGCGCCTGGCGAGCCGCGCCGCATCGCGCCATAGGAGCGGATCACGGGTCTCGACCTCCAGCGCGGCATTCATGTAGGCAGCGGCTTTCTCCGGCTCTCCCAATTCCGACCAGAGATTGGCCATCCGACGTTGCTGTCCCGCCGTGGCTGCCTTGGAAGACAGCTCGGCCAGTTGGCGCCGTGCCTGGATATCAAGGCTCTGCTGATGGGCAAGCTCTGCCAGGCTGAGTCCGGCTTCTATATTGTCAGGCTCAAGTACCTGAGCTGCACGGTAATAACGTTTGGCCTCGCCAGGATGTCCACCTAATACCGACCACTCGCCCAGCAGGAGAGGAATACCCGCTTCCTTGTGAAAGCGTGTACGTGCCTTTTCAAGCAGGGCGGTCGCATCCTGGGTGCGGCCCCGATTGTTTAAATCGCGCGCTTGAGCCAGGGTCAGGCCATAATCCAGTCGATAGGCAAGGCTGTGCATATCCTCACTCCACTGGTTGGCAGGAACTTGACGCAGGCTATCAAGTGCCCGTTGCGCCTGGTCCTGACTGTCGAGAAAGAGCGCATGGGCATACCGCAGGACCGGATCAGTGGAGCGCTGACGCAGCTGATTTGCAAAGGCGTCTTCTGCCTTTGGATTACCCAGTACTGCGCGCGCTCTAGCAAGGTTATAGGCCAGCCAGGGATCCTGCGGCTGCAGCTCAAGGGCTTCTGTCAGCTTGTGCTCAGCGGTTGCCCATTGACCTTTGGCGGCATGGGCATCGGCCTCTCGCGACAAGATGTTCGCCTGAATCCGGTTCAACTCAGGTGTATAACGTTGACGCTGATCCTGGGGAAGGGAGGCGATAAGAGATTTGGCCGTGTCGATCTGGTTTTGCTGAAGATAAAGGTTGATGAGGCCCCGTAGTGCTGAACCGTTTCGACGGTCATAGGCCAGCGCCCGCTTGTAGGTCTGCTCGGCTCTGTTCGTATCACCCTGCGCTGCATAGACATCGGCAAGGCCCATCAAGGGCTCTACGGCGCGAGGTTGCAGTCTGGCAGCGTTCTGGTAGGCCTTTGTCGCTGCAGTGTAATTGCCTGCACGCAATGCAGCATCCCCGTCATTGAGGGTTGCCCAGAACTGGGCTGTTGCAATCAGGCTCTGCCATTGGGCTCGCTGGTCGATGTTCTGCTCGTTGGCCAGGGCCTGCTGGTAAAAGGCCAACGCTTCTCGATGCCTACTTTCGCGCTGCCGTAGTCTTCCCAGATTGCCTAACGCATCTGAATCATTGGGGAAGCCCTTGAGGGCCTGTTGCAAGGCGCGCTCGATAGCGGCATGGTCCTGCGAGTTTTGCTCCAGGAGCTGCTGCGCCCTCTGCTTGGCTCTGAACGCTGGGTTTGCCAGCAGCTGTTGTTGCGCGGCCAATCCCTCGTGGGCGATAGGAGCTGCATCCGGGTAGGACTCAAGGTAACGCTTCCAGAGCGTGACAGCCCGATCTTCAACTGGCATTCGCTGGAGCTGGTCCAGCCATACTGCAGAGGCGCCCTGGCGGGCATAGGGGTCCTGACTGAGCTTTTCCAGATCCTTGTAGGCTTCTGGATCATACGGATTCAGATCAAGTCGCTGTCTGACCAGCGCCAGCCGATAATTGCCACTTTGCGGATAGCGATTTACCAGTGATTGAATACCCTGTAGGGCTCTGGTATGACCCTGCGGCGTATTGGCAACCGCTTGCCAGTATTCCAGCTCGTATTCAGGCGACGGCAGGCCTGGCTTGAATAGCTCATCGTATAGCTTCAGGGCTTCGTCATAGCGACCCGCCCGTGCGAGCAGCCTGGCTTGAAGAAGCTGCGATTTTTTCTGTGGCTGATCAAGCTCGATATCAAGCCGTACCAGACTCAACGCCTGCGAACCTGGAGCAACCTTCTCCAGCTGTTCCAGTGCGGCCTGTGCTTCCTGCGGCTTGTTCTGTCTTAACTTCAGGCGGGCGAGGGCAGCCAAGCCTTCCGGATGATCAGGTGCAATTTTGAAGAGGCGGTAAAGGCTGTCTTCGATCAGGTCATCTTTGTTACGCGCCTCGCCAGCCCTAACTTGCGCCATTAGCCGATCCTCCGGCGTAACGGGCCCCTCGGCCTGGGCCGACAGGCTAACCAATAGAAGAGACAGCAGAACAATCAGCGTGGGCATGCAGCGGTATCCGGCAACTGCAATTCACCATGAACGTTGAAGCGGAAGCGACCTTCTTGCCAGCCTCGTCCAAACAGCGACAGGACATTGCCATAATAGGCATCTGCCTCGAGCGGCTCCTGCTTCAGACGGGTTAGCTGAGCGTCGAGAGCCGCCTTGTCACCCAGGCTTGCCAGAAGCGGAAGTACAGCCGCCGAGAAGCCTAAAGGCCCGCGGTTTTGAGTAGTCCCTGTCTCGGCATTGACCTCTTCGGGCGGGTAGCCCCGTTGCGAGACATAAGTCTGCATGGGCTGGAAGCGCGAAAGCAGGCTGTCTCGGCCGGCTGACCCAGGTGCTTGCATACCCGCCCACAGGTAGACGCGAATGGCATTATAACTGCCTTGCCAGTTGCTCCGTTCGGAGCCATGCCAGGCACCTGAGCGCCAATCAATCCAGTCAGGTGCAAAGCCTTTGGGCGCGGTTTCGTTCAGCAGTCGCAGCGTAGGGGCAATCATGCCTTGCCAGGGGCCTTCCGGATGCTTGTATGCGAAGCTGCTGAGCAAAAAGAGCGGCGTGTAGCTAGGATTTAGCGTCCAGCTGTCCTCGTCGGTAAAACCGACCGGGGCGGGCAGAAGCATGGGACCAAGCCCCTCGATTCGCGCGACTTCCTGCTTTTCGACCTGCTGAAGAAGCCGGTTGGATAACGTCTGGTAGTGGTGAATTCGCCAGAGGCGCGAGGCTTCCTGAAGGCTGTAGGCGATCCAGAGGTCGGCATCAGAGGCGGCGTTGTCATCCAGTATTTGAAAGTTGCCGTTTTCCGCTCGCCCCCAGAGCCAGGCGGGCAGGTGTTTGGAAAAGTCTCCTTGGCTCAGGTTGCCCTGCGTCCAGTTGACTAAACGCTGAAACGTGGTTCGGTCACCTGCCACCAGGGCGAAAAAGAGCGCGTAGGATTGCCCCTCCGATGTCGTAATTGCGCGCTCGTCGCTGCGATCAATCACCCTGCCATTTTCGATGAACCCGCGCTTGAAACTTTCCCAAGCCGGCCACTGGCAGGCAGCCGAGACGGGGCTGGCGAGACTGATCAGACAGAGGGAGGCAAGCACTTTTTTCATGAAGGTTACTCCTGTTCCTGCAGGCGACGGCGCGCCAGCCAGCGGAGGACATTCCAGAGCAGGGCAGCCAATATCAGTGTGGTCACGATTGCAATGAATGCCAGTAGTAGCGGATGTGCGGACAGGTGATACCAGAGAAGCAGCCACCAGGGCAGGCTACCTACGTAGTAAGGCTCTCCTACGATATGACTGTCGATCCGGTCTCCGCGGAAAAGACTGACGGACCCGGTGACATTCTCAAGCCCGGTATTCTGGCTCAAGGCCTCTTGCAGCTGCTGATAGCTGTTTTCGCCATAACCCATCAGAGCGACTACGCTGCGCGAGCTGGCGTATGGGGATTCAAACCCGACCAGCGCCGAGATCGGCCCCGACGACGACGTTTGCAATTGTGTGTCTGCCATGGCAGACCCGGTGTCCTGTAGCGGTGACTCAAGGCGGGATGTCTTGCGGTTGGGAAGCATGAGCGACGTTCGGGTCTCATCCACGAACGCTGTCATATTCTTGTCCAACTCGGTCCGAGCCTGCTCGGGAATTTCACCTATTATCAGAACGTCGCGTTCGCCTTTCTTTATGGTTGACCAGTCATCACCAATGGAGACCTGTATCGCGGGATAGCCTGTAATGGCCCCCATGCGTCCCATCAACGTAAACAAAAGGCCTGTCTGTTCCGGCGTTGGCTGCGAGGGCATCATTACCTGCGTCTGGGATAGATCGGCAAGGCGAGTAAAGGGATATCCGGCACTGACAAAGGCGCGTAGATCGGGCATGGCCTTGTAGTGATAGAGCGAAGAAAAATCAATGGTCGAGTCCGGATCGATTGCGGCTTGAACATTGAGCGGAAGCGTCGTGGTGCAGCTGGTATTGTCGCCATTGGCCGGGAAGGCGCCGAAAGAAAAATCAAAACGCAGCTCATTGCGAGCCCCTAGCTTGAGTGACGGCACTTGAAAGCCGGTACTGGTCCCTAGCAGATTTTCGTTAAGAATCGGCAGATTAACACCGCCCATGCTCTGGTTGGCATTCTTGCTCAGCGTAAAGGCCTTGATGAACTGGTTGTTGGCGTTGACCGTCAATAGGGCCGTATCGTCACGGAGCGGGGGCGTGTAGCGGTATTTAAGATCCAGCGGGATACCGCGATTACGCCACACGAACAGGTCTGGCGGAATATTGAACGCTAGCGTAATCGGTCGCGGCACCATGCCGGTGACTTCCAGCTGATTGGGATAATCGATTAGCTCGCCCAATCGAGTAGGGCGATCCAGTGAAACCCAATTTGGGGCATCGTAGGGTTGGCGGGGTGCCAGGGTTTGCAGAGAGTCCACGGTGGTGGATTGCAGCGCCCAGGGCGACAGCTTTCGCTGCGGTCAGCAGGTCGTTGTCGTCGCGTCCAAGGATCAATAATAGCTTTCCATAAGGATTTTGCGGATTCTCGACAATCTCAATGGTCGGTGCTGTCACCTCCGCATGGCCTTCAATCAACGCAGGCAACTGTGCATTCGTTGCAAACACAACGGCATTACCTTGGGAAGGCAGGCGTCCAAATGAAGTTGGGAAGCTGGCACCGCGCCAGCCACTCAGCGTTCCAAACCAGGACGCCATTACTGCCCCAGCAGTCTGCTCGGCACTGTTGGGACGATCTGCAAAGATGAATGGAACGCTCAGGGCCGCCGGGTCGCGCTGATCGAAAAAGGGCTCTGGTAATTTGGATAAGTCATTCTGGATCTTTAGTGCCTGAGTGCTCAGGATCAGCTGGCTTTTCGCGCTGAAGTCAACCCATAGGCTGGAGTGCAGCGGGTCTTCGCAAATGGGGGCATAGTGGCCAACCAACTCAAAGCGCACGTTGTTGTAATCAGAAATAAACTGGGCATCGAGCGGTAGATCCCGAGTAATTTCCTTGCCCAGATCCGCCTGATTGATAGGCAATACCCCCATCAATTCATTGTTCAGATAGACCTTCAGGTGCGACTGCACCGGAATCAGCGCCGGCGAGGGGGTATACACCAGATGGAGTCGAGCGCCTGTGACGACCTCATCGCTACGTAACCCGAACGATGCGTAGAGATTTCTCAAGACATTACGGGTCGTCAGGTTTCCCGCTGATGAGATCTGATTGAAGCCCAGCTGCCGCTCCTGTACCGGTGGGGCAACGGGTGTCGTGTTGGGAGCAGGCGCAACCGTAGGCGCCGCGGTAGTCCAGGGAGCGCAGGTCAAGAGAGCCGCTGCGATGAGAAAGCGGATTACGCCTTTCATGCTTATCCTTGCTGTTGTGTTCGTTTTGGCGGTAGGACAGGGGTTACAGGTATGAACGACACGAGTTTCTCCACCAGCCACACCGAGCCCTTGATAAGAGGACGGGAAAGCCTGGGGAGTGCTGCAGCATGCGTTTATAACCTGATAATCCGACCCGGATAATGGCCAGGATGCTGCGTAGCGGACTGTCTTGCACGAAACTTTCCTGCCATTGGGCCCAAGTGTCAGCACGTGCAAACGTACACTGCACAAAATTGATGCGTGTCTGAACATCCATCGGTTCAAGCTCTAGCCCTGCCACCCGGCCTCGCTGGTTCCGAACGCGAGTGGCAAAGCTGTACTCCTCAAGGCCGCGCTTTAGTTGCAAAAAGATCTGCTCGTCCGACTTGAGGTCCAGCTCTGGCGGCAGCTCCAGGCCCACACCGCCGTCGGAGTAGTCCGTCAGCGTACACGCATAAACGTGGCCGCCCGTCAGGCGTATGGCGGCAGGTAGTCTCAAGTCGACGCGATGGGTGCGACGAACCTGACGAACTTCTGCGGCAACTGCAATGGCGCCTCCGAGGATAATCAGGTTATAGACGGTCCAGAGCATGCTGATGATGACAGTGCCTTGTTCGACGGCTGGGCCGGTAACGTAACGATAGACACCAAACAGCAGGCCTACCACATTCAATCCAGCCAGGAAAAGAAAGGACTTCGAGATCGTCCAGTCAAAGACGTTTTCCTCAACCAGTCCCCCTTTAGCCGTTACGTTGAATTTACCCTTGTGCGGATTGATCAGCGCCACTGTGGTAGGCCGGGCGATGTACCAGGACAGCACCGTCTCGTAGATCTCGCTCCAGAAGGAATAACGGTACCGACCCTGGATGCGCGAATTGGTAATGCTGGCATGGGCGATGTGAGGCAGAACGAACAGCAGAATCAGCAGCGCCGGGGCATACAGGATATACGCATGCAGGATCAGGAAGGCCAATGGTGAAAGCAGGTAGATGAGCCTAGGCACGCCAGCGAGAAAATGCAGCATTGCGTTGCAGTAGCAGAGTCGCTGGGGAAGCGAGAGGCCTTTGCCCATCAGCGGGTTGTCCAGTCGGAATATCTGCACCATACCCCGAGCCCAACGAATTCGCTGGCCGATATGGGCTGACAGGCTTTCAGTAGCGAGTCCTGCCGCCTGGGGAATACGAATATAAGCGGACGTCCAGCCGTTGCGGTGCAGACGCAGGGACGTGTGAGCATCCTCGGTTACGGTTTCCACGGCGAAACCACCAATGCCTTCCACGGCGGTGCGCCGCAAAATGGCGCAGGAGCCGCAGAAGAACGTGGCGTCCCACATGTCGTTTCCGTTCTGGACCAGACCGTAAAACAGGGTGTTCTCGTTCGGCGTACGCCGGAAGTTACCCAGGTTGCGCTCGAAGGGGTCTGGCGACAGAAAATGGTGAGGCGTCTGCATAACGCCCAACTTTGGGCTTTTCAGGAACCAGCCCATGGTCATCTGTAGAAAAGAGCTGGTCGGAATATGGTCGCAGTCAAAGATCACCAGGAAATCACCTTTGGTGACTTTCATGGCCGCATTCAGATTGCCTGCCTTGGCGTGGCGATTATCCGAGCGAATCAGATAGTGCACCCCAACTTCCGCGGCAAACTGGCGAAATGACTCCCGTTTACCGTCATCAAGTATGTAGATGTTCAGCTTGTCTTTTGGCCAGTCAATACCCAGGGAGGCCAGTACCGTCGACCGAACGACAGACAGGTCTTCGTTATAGGTGGGAATATAAATATCGACCGAAGGCCATTCGGCAATGTTGAGGGGGAGCGGATAGGGCTTGCGATCCAGCGGCCAGATTGTCTGGAAGTACCCAAGGATCAGTACCAACCAGGAATAAGTTTCTGCCAGCAACAGGAGCAGGCCGCAGATGACATCCAGCGGATTTTCCCAGTTCAGCGTCTGCGTATAGCGCCACCAGAAATACCGACACGATACAAGCAGCGAAAGGATAATAAGCGCTAACGTCGGGAAGCGCCCCGGCATCTTGCGAATGACCATTGCCAGCGCCCATAGCATGGCGATAAAAACGATCTGCTGGCCGATCTCGAATGGCTGCGTTACGCAAAGCAGCAAAAGCGGCGTGGCAATAAGCGCAAAGGCACCACCTAAGATACATTTCGTTCTAACCGAAAGAGACGACCAGGTCTCTTCTTTCAGCGTAGCGAGTGGCAAACGTTCCGGCAGACGTGCGGCTGAACGATAGAGGCGACGCCGATGTTCAAGCAAGGCAGGAAAACGTTGGAAACCCTTGGAGAGAGCAGCCAGGTAATCGGGACCTTTGCCATTGACGGGCCTGACCAGAATCAGCCAGATACTTTGCATGACAGTTCTGAGAGGATTGCCCAGGCGCCGCGTGGATAACTGAGGGTACAGCGCACGCCAGTTGATGGCGACCCATTGCCAGGTGGGGCGCTCGAATCGCAGGAATGTCCAGCCCAGTAGCCACAATGCCGTCATCAGTAAGGCAACCGGCGCGCGATGGCGCTCGCGGCTCTTGTGGTAGTACAGCGAAAGCCAGGATTTGGCAGCCGGTGCCAGGATCATGTGGCGCCTGCCTGCGCCACGCTCCATGTAGCCAGCGAGAGGAAGTTGTGGCTGGCCAGAGAGGCCGGAGCGCTATCTGCGAGCGGCCGCTTCAGGGCCAGGGCCTCGCGTACAGCTTCATCCTCGTGGATGATGGTTGAAATCAGTGTTTTGCCCAGGACCAGGCGCCAGAGTTGTATGAGATCCCGAGAGAGCTTGTAAGCGGGTTGGTAACGGTTCACCAGCCAGAAGCGGTTGGGTGTATTCAGCTGCCCCACCAGCGACTGCTGATTGATCAGGGCATGGCAGGCAGGATCGGCCTGCACGATTTGAATCCATTGCAGGTCCGTAATCTGACCTAGTGCCTCGCGAAAGCTCGAGTGTTGTGGCACGTCGAAAATTACATAGGTATCGTCCGGCATCGCAAGTGCGCGCAGGGATGTGGGCAGCCAGTCTGCAGCCAGCTCATGTAGATGGGAAAGCGAGGTCGGACGACCAAAGGGCAGCAGCCAGATGTGCTCCTTATAAAGGAAAGCGGTGCTTTGCCAGGGGTAGCCTTCGGCGAGAGCCTGTGCCCATCCGGCATCCTCTGTAACGGATAAGCCAAAGTGCAGTCCCAGTAGATTGCTGGGGCAAAGATCGATCAGCAGAACATGCTTCTGTAAGGTGGCTAGACTGGCCGCCAGGCCTGCGGCTACTGAGGTGGTTCCACAGCCGCCCCGTATTCCCTGGACGGCTATAACGTGCATATTTTATGAGGCATTCTTCAGTTTGGCTTGCTCTTGAGTCGGTAGTACGACCTGAAGCGTCTCCAGGAGAAGAGGCCATTCGGCCAACGCTTTATTCAGATTCTGTACAGTCTGAATCTCAGCGTAGCGGAAATTTTGCAAATCGTAATGACGAATTAGCGTGGAAACGTCTTCACGACCACTGTTGCCTGTGGCAACGATCTCAGTAACGGGCAGGGTAGCCATTCTGGTATTGCTCCTGTTTGCAAAGCATCTGGGCTTTGCCGCGTTTATTTCTAGTGCACCCAGCGGCGTAAGGTGCAATGGATAAGGCACTTGGAAATAAAAGCGTCATCAAGGGCCGCCATAATAGAATTGCCCCCTACCGCCTGCGATCCGTGTCTTGAGTACAGTCTGTCCGGTCGCAGCCATGCCTTGAATTTGATTTCCTTAATCCATTCGATTCATTTTGTGAACCAGTGCAAATTATCGGCGGCTATTCCCACTGCTTAAAGGTCTATCTGGCGCCTTCTGACCGAACGATTTTTTCTCAGGACGAATGGCGTTTTGATAGCATCTGTCTGTTTCCCTTATTTCTAGTTGACCTGAGCGCTGTGTCTGGCTAAATGCCGTCCGGTTGTGACGCTGAGTGCGTCATCCGCTGAGCAGTGAGGATGAATGAACGCTTCGTGGGATATCTTTTGCAGTGTCGTCGATAATTATGGCGACATTGGTGTGACATGGCGCCTTGCGCGTCAGCTGGTAGCCGAGCATGGTCAGCAGGTACGCTTGTGGGTGGATGACTGGTCGTCCTTTGCACGTATTCATCCAGCCGCAGGCACCAGTGATGATCCTGTCCAGCGTCATCTGGGCGTCGAAGTGCATCGGTGGACAGCCGTATGGCCCGACGATGTCATTCCGGCAGAGGTCGTTGTCGAAGCGTTTGGCTGTCCATTGCCGGCTCCCTATATCGACGCAATGGCTCGACGTGCCTCCCATCCCCTCTGGATCAACCTTGAATACCTGAGCGCCGAAGCCTGGGTGGAGAGCTGCCATCGCCTTCCATCGCCGCAGCAGGGGATGCAGAAATACTTTTTCTTTCCCGGCTTCACTGAGGGAACGGGAGGGCTGCTCAGAGAACAGGATCTGCTCGACAAGCGTTTGCACTTTCAGGCGTCTACTGACGCACAAGCACGGTTTCTGGCTGCCCTGGGCGTTACCCAGACGCCTGGCGAGCGCATCCTTTCATTGTTCAGCTATGAGATTCCAGCACTATCGGAGTGGTTGGATGAACTGGCCCAGGGCGCTGAGCCCACCTTGCTGCTCATTCCTGAAGGCCGTGTATTAAGTAACGTGGCCCATTGGCTGGAGGCTGAAGAGTTAAAGGCAGGCGAGGAATATCACCGAGGCGCGTTGCGGCTCTGCATTGTTCCGTTCCGCCAGCAGGATGACTATGACCTGCTCTTATGGTGCTGCGACTTCAATGCTGCACGGGGCGAGGAGTCATTCATTCGAGCGCAGTGGGCTGGTCGACCCTTCATCTGGCATATCTATCCGCAGGAAGAGCGTGCCCATATGCTCAAGCTGGATGCGTTCCTGGACCGGTATCTCGTCGGAGCAAGTCCGGCTGCGCAGGTAGCTACGCGTACGCTATGGCACGCATGGAACGGAGAAGGGGCTCTTGGGCAGGCGTGGCGTGAATGGTCAAAACATGAAGCCGAAATGACCGCTCATGCGGAAAACTGGTGTGCCCGACAGAGTGAACTCAATGACTTGGCGTCAACGCTAGTACAATTCCATACAGAGCGGCTATTATACGGCGCTTGATTTTCTATCTTCTTCCAAACGGATAACCGCATGAAAACCGCACAAGAGTTCCGTGCCGGCCAAGTGGCCATGATCGACAACGCTCCCTGGGTCATCCAGAAGGCTGAGTACAACAAGTCCGGCCGTAACGCTGCAGTGGTCAAGATGAAGCTGAAGAGCCTGCTTTCCGGCAGCAGTACCGAAACGGTATTCCGTGCTGACGACAAGCTGGAACCAGTCATTCTGGATCGCAAGGAAGTAACCTACTCCTACTTCGCCGATCCGCTGTACGTGTTCATGGACAATGAATACAACCAGTACGAGATCGAAAAAGACGACCTGGGCGATGCGGTTAACTACATCGAAGACGGCATGACTGACGTCTGCGAAGCTGTTTTCTACAATGATCGTGTAATCTCCATCGAGATGCCGACCACTATCGTTCGTCAGATCGCTTACACCGAGCCGGCTGTTCGTGGTGATACGTCTGGCAAGGTGATGAAGACTGCTCGTCTGAACACCGGTTTCGAACTGAAAGTTTCCGAGTTCTGCGATATCGGCGACCATATCGAAATCGATACTCGTACCAACGAGTACAAGTCACGCGCCAAGGTTTGATCGGCGAGTGTCACAAGAGCCCGGCTGATGCCGGGCTTTTTTGTGGGCCGTGTTTCGTTGGCCCAAAGCACAGTGATGGACAGGATGATGTATGGATGTAACGGCGATTGTGCTTGATATCCTGCTGGGTAGTGTTCTGGGAGTAGTGGGTGGTCTTTTTGGAATTGGGGGTGGCCTGATTGCGATCCCTGTGCTGGGGCTGCTCTTCGGGCTCGATCAGCAGTTGGCACAAGGCACAGCGTTGGTCATGGTCGTTCCTAATGTGCTGGTGTCAATCATCAAGTACAACCAACGCAATCGCATCGATTGGCGTCGTGCAGGTATTCTCTCGGGAGCGGGTATCCTGTCAGCCATTGCAGGAGCGATGCTGGCGGTAGGGCTGGATGCAGACCTGATGAGAAAAGGCTTTGTAGTCTTCCTGCTGTTTCTTGTGGCCTACAATCTCTGGCAGCTGCGCATGAAGAGCCATACGGTGACCAATCCACCTGGAGTCGCCTGGTTGGCAGTGCTGGGCGTGTTTGCCGGTCTGGTAGGAGGCCTCTTCGGCGTAGGCGGCGCTGTGATTGCGACCCCCATGTTGACGAGTGTCTTCGGCCTGTCCCAAGTCGTAGCGCAGGGGCTCTCGCTAACCATGGCGCTCCCGGCCACCAGCATTACGCTGGCAACCTATGCGATTCATCATGAGGTCGACTGGCTTATTGGCATACCACTGGCAATTGGTGGTTTCTTCAGCGTCGGGTGGGGTGTAAGAATGGCCCACGCCTTGCCGGAGCGTCTGCTGCGTGGGCTGTTTTGCGGTTTTCTTCTGGTATGCGCCATATTGCTTGCGCTCAAATGATCAGCCAAGACGGAAGCCTTCGACAATGAAGTTTGCGAAGGCCTCCGTAACTTGGGACTCAGTGTTCGAATTACGAACCAGCATGATCCGGGCGGAGGGCAGGCGGGGCAGACCGGCTTCTTCCTCGTTGATGATTTCCAGTTCTGGCGTAGCCAGGCTGTGCAATTGCGCTGTTACGGCAAGACCGGTGCCGGTCATGGCCAGGATGGCCGACAGGCTGTGGCTGCTATAGGCAACCCGGTAATCGATGCCCGCTGTCTCCAGGGCATTGCACATCCATAGACGGCAAAAACAGCCATGATTGAAGACCGCTACAGGCAGCGGGCTTCGCTCAAGAGCGGAGCTGCCAATGGCCTGCATCCAGCGAACGGGTTCTTCTCTAAGGAACTGACCGATTTCGTGGCCGGGCTCGCAGGTCACGATGCTCAGATCAAGGTCATGCCGCTGCAACAGCTGCGCTGATGTCTCGCACTGAACTTCGACTTGCACAAGCGGATAGGCCTGAGCAAAGCGTGACAAAATGCCGGGCAGAAAGCGCATAACGTAATCATCGGGAGTCCCGATGCGAACGGTACCTACCATATGGGGCTCGCGTAGCGTATTCAGCACTTCACTGTGCAACGCCATGATACGGCGAGCGTATCCCAGCAGCACCTGACCCTCAGCCGTGAGGCGAACCTGGCGTCCCTCTCGATCGAATAGCTGACGTTGAACGATATCCTCCTCGAGACGTTTCATCTGCATGCTAACGGCAGATTGGGTTCGGTTGACGACCTCGGCCGCACGCGTGAAGCCACCGCTGTCGGCAATGGCGATAAAGGTGCGCAAGAGTTCACTGTCAATGCTGGGGAAAAAGCTCAAAGCATCAATCTCCTGAATGCAAGGCATCAGAACTATTCGTTGGATTGATCTTAGACGCGGGCCAAGAATGATGCCACTACATGAAGAGGAGGTATCAGCATGAACGCTCATGAGGTTATCCAGGCTTCCGATAGTGCGCGCCGCAAAATATCGGCTCTCTTGTTCTGGCAGAAAACACATGGAGTCATCAGGGCTTGGCGTGAGCAGGCCAGGCAACGCCAGACCCTGGCGATGTTAAGTGATGACGCCTTGAAGGATCTGGGCTTGAGCCGGGCGGATGCAGAGCGGGAGGGTTCCAAATGGTTCTGGGAGGGACCGTTTTCGCGTTGATGTCTGGCAGAGGGTTGACTAGGGTGTCCGTACCCGGCCCTTGGAATTCATCATGTCTGTCCCTTTGTCCCTGTCGTTGAAAGAGGCTCGCCGACTCGCCCTGACGGCCCAAGGCTTTTACGGCTTCAAGCCCAGGGGCGAGGTACGGCATCGGCATATCGAAGCGTTAATGAAGCGCTTGTGCATCCTGCAGATCGACTCGGTCAATGCGCTCGTGCGGTCACATTACCTCCCATTATTTTCCCGGCTCGGGTTCTATCCCCGAAAGCTTCTGGATGAGATGGCATGGTCATTAGAGAAACCGCACCAGCTGTTCGAGTGCTGGGGGCATGAAGCCTCCCTGATGCCGATGGAGGATTATCCGCTGATGCGCTGGCTCATGGAGCGGGCCGCTCAGGGGCAAGGCATCTATCAGGAGCTGGCACGGGTTGGGCGTGAGCAGCGCGCCGTGATTGAAGCTGTGCTACAGGCGGTACGGGAACGGGGCGCGCTTGGCGCAGGAAGCCTGACGACCCGAGTCGGCAAGGCGGGACCCTGGTGGGACTGGAGCGTCGAAAAAAAGGCACTCGAATGGTTATTTGCGGCTGGAGAAGTAACGGTGGCAGGCAGGCGTGGCTTTGAACGTCTATACGATCTGCGTGAAAGGGTGATTCCGAAGGCCATACGAGAAAAGCCGCTACTGAGTGAAGCGGAGGCCCAGCGCGAGTTGATCCGCCGAAGCGCAGCAGCCATGGGTGTGGCGGCCGAAAAGGACCTACGAGACTATTACCGGCTCGATCCTGCTGATGCCAAGGTGCGTATCGCAGAATTGGTGGAATCCGGCGAGCTGCTGATGCTGACTGTAGAGGGCTGGAAAAAGCCGGCCTTTAGCCTTGGCGAACCGCAGCAATCCCTGCGCGCGCGACACGTGAGCGCGCTGTTATCACCTTTTGATTCGCTCATTTGGGAGCGCGCCCGTACGGAGCGATTGTTCAATTTCAGGTATCGGCTGGAACTCTATACGCCTGCTCATAAGCGAGTGTATGGCTACTATGTCTTGCCTTTTCTCTTCAATGAGCACCTGGTTGCACGGGTAGACCTGCGGGCTGAGCGCGCCCATGACCGGCTGGCGGTACATGCGCTGCATGGTGAGGAGGGACGTTTGAGCGAGGAGGCTAGTCGTTCGCTGGCAACCAATCTCCGCCAGTTGGCCAACTGGCTTGGCTTGGCGGAGATCAGTCTGCATGGCAGTGCAGCGGTGCTCAAGGCACCACTGGCTGAGGTCAGCGGCGGACCTGCTTGAGGGTTTCCGCAATCATGAAGGCTAGTTCCAGAGACTGGTCGGCATTCAGACGTGGGTCACAGTGGGTATGGTAGCGGTCGCACAGGCCGGCCTCGGTAATAGGTCGCGCCCCCCCAATGCACTCAGTCACGTTCTGGCCGGTCATCTCGATATGAATGCCGCCCGCGTAACTGCCTTCGGCTTGATGCACTTGGAAGAACTCACGAACTTCCGATAGAACGCTGGCAAAGTCACGCGTCTTGTAGCCACTGGAAGCCTTGATCGTGTTGCCATGCATCGGGTCCGAACTCCAGAGCACCAGGCGGCCCTCTTTTTGTACAGCCTGAATCAGGCGGGGCAGGTGATCACCCACCTTGTTGGCGCCCATCCGTACAATCAGATTCAGACGGCCGGGATCGTTGTTCGGGTTCAGCGTATCGATGAGGCGTATCAGGTCTTCCGTTGACGTCGTCGGTCCAACCTTTACGCCGATCGGGTTATTGACACCCCGCAGGAACTCCACATGCGCGCCGTCGGGCTGGCGGGTACGGTCGCCAATCCAGAGCATGTGCGCAGAGCAGTCGTACCAGTCACCCGTCAGGCTGTCACGACGGACAAACGCCTCTTCATAATTGAGCAGCAGGGCTTCGTGAGCGGTAAAGAAGCTGGTTTCCTTAAGCTGCGGTGCGCTTTCCAGTCCGCAGGCACGCATGAAGGCGAGAGTTTCGTCAATGCGGTCCGCCAGTTGATGGTAGCGCTCGGCCAAAGCCGAGTTCGCAATGAAGTCCAGGTTCCATTTATGTACCTGATGCAAGTCGGCAAAGCCGCCCTGGGCGAAGGCACGCAACAGGTTCAGGGTTGCCGTCGCCTGGTGATAGGCCTGCAGCAGACGCTGAGGATCCGGTACGCGGTTGGCTTCATCAAAGGTGATGCCATTAACGATATCGCCGCGATAGGCTGGCAGCGTGACGCCATCCTGGGTTTCTTCACCCGAAGAGCGAGGCTTGGCGAACTGGCCGGCCATGCGACCCACCTTGACCACAGGGCACCCGGCGGCAAAGGTCATCACCACGGCCATCTGTAGCAGCACCTTGAACGTATCGCGGATCTTGCCGGCGGAGAACTCCGCAAAGCTCTCCGCGCAGTCACCGCCCTGAAGCAGAAACGCCCGGCCATGGGTAACTTCGGCAAACTGGCGACGCAATTCACGGGCTTCACCTGCAAATACAAGCGGTGGAAAACTGGCCAGGGTGCGCTCGACGTCGTTTAGACGCTTGGCATCGGGGTAGACGGGTTGTTGCTGGATGGGCAGTGCTCTCCAGCTGTCAGGGCTCCAGGGTTGAGTCATGATGGCTACTTGCTTTACGGATTATCCAATTGGGCAGGCATGTTAACCGATTAACAGCCTTTGGCGCTGATAGACGTGCTATATCAGTCTGCCTAAGATGGTGTGCTCTGTATAAAGGAGTCGACATGGATACTCAGGAGCGGTTACTGGCGGAAGTACACGACGAACATGGTCGTATTCGAGTCGTGGAAGCAGGGGAATACCGCTTTCTCGAGTTTGGAGACGAAATCGAGCAGAGTTGCGTATCGACTGCCAATCCCGGCTGGCTGGAATATGAGTATGGCCGGGCCATGCTGATGGGCGCGCTTTGCCATCCTGAACCACGGCGGGCGGTATTCATGGGCTTGGGTGCCGGAACACTGACGCGTGCCTGCCTTGATCATCTGCCATTGCAGGATGTCGAGGCAATCGAGCTGCGCGAAGCGGTACCGCCGCTGGCTCGACAGTATTTCGGTCTTGGTGACGATCCGCGCCTGCATATCCGTATTGGCGATGCGATGGATCTGTTGGACAGCTGCGAGCCAGCCGATCTGATTTTCGTCGACCTCTATACGGATGTAGGCCCCTCAGCCGCTCACTTGGCATGGGGGTTTCTGACAGGCTGCCAGAGCCGCCTCAATCCTGGTGGCTGGCTCATCATCAATCAGTGGAGCAGTACCGACGACAAGCCCCTGGGATCTGCATTCCTGCGCGGCATGTTCAGGCACCACTATTGGGAGTGCCCGGTGCCTGAGGGCAATGTCATCATTCTGGTGCCGGCCAGCTTCGAGCAAACCCTGGACCGGAGCGGACTGTCGGTACGTGTCGGTGCCATGGAGGAGAAGACTGGTTACTCACTGGGCCATCTGGTCGATCTGATTCGTCCGGCGAGCTAAATGCTTAGCCTTGAAAGCATTTTTGAGAAAGGCTGGGCTAATCCTGAGTTTTCCGGTATGATACGCCTCGGTCTTTTCAGACCTTTCCGTTCAGGAACTGCATTTTCCCGGTTCGCACCGGCCATAGCCTTGCAGTGCGAACTATTCCAGATGTAACACCACGTAATTTACTCATTCGCAAATCCTCACCTCGTCTGCCTGGGTGACTTCGGTCTATCGGAAATTAGCAGCACTAGGTCTTGGGTCTTTGCGATGTACAGAGGCAAGACAATGACCCAGGAAATCGGCGGTTTCGCCGCTCTCGATCTTAATCCTAACGTACTGGCGGCAATCAAGTCCGTTGGCTACGAAGAACCTTCTCCTATTCAGGCCCAGTCGATTCCAGTCATTCTGGCTGGCCACGACATGATCGGCCAGGCTCAAACGGGTACTGGCAAGACAGCCGCTTTTGCGCTTCCGTTGCTGTCCCGTATCGACCCTGCTCGCCGTGAGCCACAGGTCCTGATATTGGTGCCAACCCGTGAGCTGGCCCTGCAAGTGGCAACAGCCTGCGAAACCTACTCAACAGAAATGCCGGGCGTTAAGGTCGTTGCCTTATACGGTGGCGCGCCCATGGGCCCACAACTGCGCACGCTGCGTTTGGGCGCTCAGGTTCTGGTTGCTACGCCAGGCCGCCTGTGTGATCACCTTCGTCGGGATGACAAGATACTGTCCACTGTTGGACGTCTTGTACTCGACGAGGCGGATGAAATGCTCAAGCTGGGCTTCATGGACGATCTCGAATTCATTTTCGAAGCGATGCCTGAGTCGCGTCAGACCGTGCTGTTCTCCGCTACGCTGCCGCCGTCGATCCGTGCGATCGCCGAGCGTCATCTGAAAGAGCCCAAGCACATCCGCATTGCAGCTAAGACCCAGACAGTTGCCCGTATCGAACAGGCTCACCTGATGGTTCACGCTGATCAGAAGCCAGCCTCCGTGCTGCGTCTGCTGGAAGTGGAAAACTTCGATGCCCTGATTGCTTTCGTGCGTACCAAGCAAGCCACGCTGGACATGGCTGAAATGCTCGAGCGTCAAGGCTATCGCGTCAGTGCCTTGAACGGCGACATGCCCCAGGCTCAGCGAGAAAAAGTGATCGAGTCGCTCAAGGACGGATCGCTGGACATCGTGGTTGCAACAGATGTTGCTGCGCGGGGTCTGGACGTGTCTCGTATCACGCACGTACTGAACATCGACATGCCCTATGACCCAGAGTCCTACGTACACCGTATCGGTCGTACAGGTCGTGCCGGTCGTGAAGGTCGTGCGCTGCTGCTAGTAACGCCGCGTGAGCGTCGCATGCTGCAGGTCATCGAGCGTGTAACAGGTCAGAAGGTTGGCGAGATTCGCCTGCCCGATGCCGAAGCGGTACTGGAAGCCCGCATTTCCCGCCTGGCGGACAGTCTGGGTGCGCTACTCGCGGACGCAGAAGAAAACCGCGGTGCGCTGCGTGACGAGCTGTGCGAGCGTCTGCAGTGTGATCCGACAACATTGGCCGCTGCGGTATTGGCCAAGCTGACTGCTGGCCGTGCGCTGGATATCGACACGGTTCGCCGTGAGCAGCCGCTGACACCGGCGCCTCGCTCCGATCGTGGCGAGCGTCAGAGCAGTGGTGGTCGCAGTGAGCGTGGCGAGCCACGTGATCGTCGTCCGATGGCGCCACTGCCGGAGGGTCGCGTACGTTGCCGTACAGCCCTTGGTGCACGTGATGGCATCGCTGCCAAAAACCTGCTGGGTGCTATCCTTAATGAGGGTGGTGTTCAACGCGAGGCGATTGGTCGTATTCAGATCCGTGAATCCTTCAGCCTGATCGAGTTGCCGGAAGAGGGACTCGAAGGGCTGCTGAATCGTCTGAAAGATACGCGTGTAGGTGGCAAGCCGCTGCGTCTGCGTCGTTATCGCGAAGACTAAGCAGTGTGATCTGCAAAAAGCCCTGGCCTTGTGCCGGGGCTTTTTGTTTTCGGGTGTTGGATGCCTACTGTCTAGTTATCAGCAAGGAGGTCATGTGGAAGCAGCATTCTGGATATCCAAGTGGGAGCGCAACGAGATCGGTTTTCACGTGCCTGAAGTCAGTGCTTATCTCACACGAAACTGGGTGTCACTGGAGCTAGCTGCCGGGTCGCGTGTACTGGTTCCGCTTTGTGGAAAAACACTGGATATGGTCTGGCTGGCAGAGCAGGGCTATCAGGTCGTGGGCATTGAACTCTCCCAGGTGGCGGTCGAGTCATTCTTTGCCGAGCAGGGGCTGAGTCCTATGCAGGAAAAGCGCGGTGATCTGGTGCTCTACAAGGCGGGACCTTATGAAATTGTGCAAGGTGATTTCTTCAAGGTAGGCGCAGAGCAAGTGGCGGCATGCGCTGGCTTCTATGACCGAGCAGCTTTAATTGCCTTGCCGGAAAATATGAGACCTTCTTACGTTAAGCAAATGGGCAGGCTTATGCCAGCCAAGGCGAAGGGACTCCTCGTAACTCTTGAATATGACCAGGACAAGCGCGCGGGCCCGCCGTTTTCAGTGTCAGAGCACGAACTCCATGCCTTGTATGGCTCTGCTTGGGGGCTGACCTGTCTGGAGCGCAATGATGTACTGGCGGAAAACGCCAAATTCGCCCGGCAGGGGGTGATCCGGCTTGATGAGGTGGTGTACCGAATCAGTCGGTAGGAAAGGAGGGGCAGCAATGCGCTGCCCCTGAGTCAGAGAATGACTTTATCTCGCAGCTTTTCAGCAGCCTGCTGCAAGGCCTGGATGACTTTTTCCTTGTCATAATTCTGGATGCTATTGGTATCCAGGTACATGGAAAAGCCTGGGGCTTCATGCTCCATGTAACTGGGTGAAGCGCCCAGATCATGGCGGAAGTCCACAACCTGATAGATCTGAACCGGACGGCTGAAGCCCTTTACGCTGATCTGGCTTTTATCCCGGCACATGATGACGTCCTTGATCAACGAGTAGGTCTCATGGCTGATCAGAATTTCCCCGGCATCGGCCGCACTTTCAAGCCGGCTGGCAAGGTTTACTTCACGGCCGATGATCGTGTAGTCCATCCGTGTGCTGGCACCGAAGTTACCGACCGTGCAGTAACCCGTATTGAGGCCCATTCGGATTTCCAGAGGCTTGGTAATGCCCTGGCTACGCCACTGCTGCCTGAGAACTTTCATGTGCTTGCGCATGGCGATGGCCATGGATACCGCTGCAACCGCGTCCTTCTTCGCGCCTTGGGTATTGGGGTCACCAAAAAACACCATGACGCAGTCCCCAACGAACTTGTCGATCGTACCACCGTACTTGATGGCAATTTTCGACATCTCGTTGAGGTAGTTGTTGAGCATGTCCGTCAGTGCTTCGGCTTCAAGCTCTTCGGACAGCTCCGTAAACCCTTTGATGTCGGAAAAGAACACGGTGAGCTTTTTACGCTGGGTCTCCAGGATGACGTTCTTTTTACCGGTAAAGATCGACTCCCATACTTGAGAAGGCAGGTATTTAGAAAGATTGTGGGCCAGGTTCGCAGCTTTTTCATGTTCAAGCTTGAGCTCTTCCTGCGCCTGACGCAGGCGAAGCCGCTGTTCATACATGAAGTACGCTGTCATGCAGAGGTGCAGACTGGTGCCTACGATACTGACAAAGGTAACCAGAAGCGGTGTGTGCGGTTCGATGTGCTCCAGCGCGACCGCACTGGTCGCCAGTAGAGCGCTGAAGGCTGTCAGCAATGCAATAGCAGCATAGCGGCCCCCTCCCATCAACAGGGAGGTAAACGTCAGTAGCAGCAGGACCATGAAGCTGGGTACCAGCGAAAAGCCCAGCAGCAGAATGCTGATACCCGCATGCACCGAATCGATGAACAGCAGGATCAGGTCGGTTTCCTGGTTGCGGTTGCGGCGGAAGCGTATGCTGACCTGTTGAGCCACATGGGGATACAACAGCGTGTAAGGCACCAGCCACAAAATGTTGTATGCGAAGTGGTGGGCATAGGCGCCTGCGGCAATGGTGGCTGCCAGGGCAAGGTAGGCCAATGCGCGAGAATAGTATTCGCCTAGGTACTCGGATGGGCTGTTGGCGTGTCGATGGGTCAGAAACTTCATAGAGTCGAACCATCTGGAAGAAAAAGTGATGCCATAGTAACCCTCAAAAGTCTTGCAAAGAGCTGTGCCAGAATAGCGTTGCTGGCGAGCGCGATCTTATCTGAGGTCGTTATTCTCGTCCAAAGTCTTTACTTGTTACCGATGAGCAGAAGTTTGGCATGGAGTAATGGCACAATTCAGCCGGTCTGTACAACAACGATCGTTTTGATGAAAGAGGTGTTCATGGATGCACTCGATGTGCTGCTCAACCGCGTTTCCGTTGCTCGCTTGACCGAGCCTGCCCCTACGGCAGAGCAGTTGGAAATCCTCTTTGCTGCCGCGTTAAGGGCGCCCGATCATAAGCAGTTGCGCCCCTGGCGCTTCCTGACGATTCAGGGGGAAGGGCGCCAGGCGCTGGGCGAGTTGTTTTCAAGGGCGGTTCTGGCTCAACGCCCAGAGAGCCCGCCCGAAGCCTTGGCCAAGGCGCGCAACATGCCTATGCGTGCGCCTTTGCTGGTGGTGGCTGTGGCCTGCATTCAAGAGCACCCCAAAGTACCTGCGCAGGAGCAGATCCTGGCAGCAGGGTGTGCGGCTCATGCTCTGGAACTGGCGGCTTATGCCATGGGGTTAGGCGCTATATGGCGCTCCGGTGATCTTACGCATGATCCTGTCGTACGCGAAGGGCTGGGCATTGGTGCTCACGAGGAAATCGTCGGTTTCATTTACCTGGGGACGCCGGAAGTTACTCCGCGCAAGCCGGTAGCGTTGGAAACGAAGCAATTCGTCAAGACTTGGCCGGCGTAATCAGGCTTGCGGGAAGCTCCAGTGTGGCGACGAACCCGCCCTCGGGATGGTTGGCGAACACGAGCTTTCCCCCATGTCGCTCGACCGCGCGTCGGGCGATGGCCAGGCCCAGGCCGTAACCCTGACTCGTCTGGTTGGCCGCACGATAGAAGGGTTCGCCCAACCGTGGTAGGTCTTCATTCGCCACCCCTGTTCCGTGATCACGCACTGCGATAGTCAGTGTTCTCCCGGTCTGGTGGGCTGTAATTTCCAGAGGCGTTTCAAGTGGATTGAAGCGTAGTGCATTACGGATCAGGTTATCGATGGCGCGTTCGAGCAGGTCAGGCCATCCGTGCAGCATCAGGGTGGCGGGTACACTTACCTCGATCCGCTGCTCGGGTGCGGTCAGCTGAGCGTCATCGCACAGGTGTTCGATGAGTGCATTCAGAGGGATGTCTGCCCTGTCGCCAGGTTCGCCGTCCAGGCGGGCCAGCGCCAGGATCTCACCGATCAGCGTTTCCAGACGATTGCATTCCTGTTCCAGCCTGGGCCACATGGCGGCGCGATCTTCAGGGGTCGCGCGCTCGGCCAGCGCAAGGGCAATGCGAAGTCGGGCAAGAGGCGAGCGTAACTCGTGAGAGACGTCTCGAAGCAGTTGACGCTGGCTGACTATGAGACTTTGCAGGCGGTCGCCCATTCGGTTGAAGTCCTGCGCCAGTACGCCAAACTCGTCTCTTCGCCGAGAAAGCTTGGCAAGGCTGTCCTGCTGATAGGCCGTACGTCCCAGATCATGCACAGCGCTGCGCAGGCGGTTCAAGGGTCGGGTAATCGCCAGCGTTAATAGCAGACTGAACAGCGTCAGAACCACAAAGGCAATGACCAATACACTGATAGGGAAGAGCACTGAATCGCGCCGCCAGGCATTCAGCTCGGGCAGTGGGATATGGTAAATGAACAGGTAACTGCGCCCGCTTTCGCTGCTGGTATATTCCGTAGTAATCCGGCGCCAGGGCGGCGGTCTTCTGGGGCCGCGTTTTTCCATTTCCATGACATGCGGGGGGAGGGTGCCGGGCACCAGTGGCGTCCCGTTCTCGCCCAGTACCTGTATGTCGACGCCAAAGCGGCGCTTACGGTGCTCAAGCAGTCGTTGGGCTGCATCCTCGCCTTCATGCTCGTAGCGCTCGACCCACTTGGCGGGCAGTTGTTGAAGACCGGGATGGCGGGAAAGGATCCAGGAATCCTGATCGAGAATATGCCCCAGGAGCATGGTCAGGCCGACTGCCGACAGGATTGCCAGCCAGAAGGTACCGAATATTCGCCAGAACAATGTTCTCAATACCATGTGGAACCCTGGTTTGGATGGAAAACTGCCCAGCTGGGCTGGGCAGTTTTAGGCATCAATTGGATTTGTGTTCTTTCTTCCACTGCTGGAATTCAGCCCATTCCGCTTTGCGCTGTTCCTGCTTCTTGGCCAGCTCGTCGAACTTTTTGCGCTGATCAGGCGTGAGCTGATCGCGAATGGTCTTCTGCGTCTTTTCGCGGTTGGCCTTGAGCTCATCCTTCATGGCCTGGCGCTCTTTTTCTGGCAGCTTGTCCAAGTACTTGTGAATGATGTCCTGGCGATCGTGCATCTCCTGACCCATCAGCTTACCGATAGTACGGTGCTGCTCAGGCGTCAGATCAAGTTCCCGGAACGGGCCGCCCATCATGTCGCGATGTCCCTTGGGACCGTCCATATGCATGCCGGGCGGGGGCGGCGGCATGTCATCGGCTGGCGCAGGTGCTGCAAAAGACAAGGTAGGCAGCAGGGAAGCGAACAGCAGGGCGGGAATCATCTTGCGCATAAGGTTCTCCTTTTTGAGAGCCGGTATCGACCGGATGAGTCCACTTTAGCGGAGGCAAGGTCAGGCGCCGTCAATCAAGGTAAAGCTTGGGTAAATACGCAGTCAGTAAACTGTGTCAGTACCGTGCCGGCTATTCACTGTAGTAATAGCCGCGGCCTCTAATGGCCATGATGCGGGGTCTGCCATCCGCATGGGCACCCAGTTTCTTGCGCAGATTGCTGACATGCATGTCGAGGCTGCGATCGTAAAGCGTAAGCTTACGTCCCAGGGCAATCTGGGCCAGAGCCTGTTTATCCAGAGGGTCACTGGGTTGGCGAAGCAGGGCTTCCAGAATGCGGCTCTCGGTAAGTGTCAGGTTGACCTCGTGCTCGCCGATGTTGGCGACGCCTCGGGCAACGCTCAATGACAGATCGCCCAGCTGTAAACGGGCTGCGGGCTGCGCCGGGTGGCTGCGGCGTAGAACGGCGCGCAGGCGCGCAGTCAGCTCTCGCGGGTCGCAGGGTTTGGCCAGATAGTCATCCGCGCCCAGCTCCAGGCCCAGGATGCGATCCAGGGGTTCGCCACGGCCGGACAGCATCACGACAGGTAGCTCGGGATAGTCGCTGCGTAGCTGCTTGAGCAGCTCCAGACCACTTCCATCAGGCAGCATGACGTCGAGTACCACTGCAGAAGGGGTGTGGGCAGCCAGTTCCTGGCGTGCAGTCACGCCATCGTGGCTGGCGCGCACTTCGAATCCTTCCTGCTGCAACCAGGCACTTAGCAGATCGCAAAGCTCACGATCGTCATCGATCAGAAGAATTTGGCTCATTACGTTAGGCTCGTCGGGAACCGGAAGCAGGCTACCGACGTATGACAGGCCGGCAGCTGTATGAAGACTTCAGCGGTTCTAGGATTTCTTGGAGTCGCTGTCATGCAGATGCCTGGACAGGTAAATGCCCTGACCAATCATGAAGAGCAGCGTCATGCCCAGGCTGCCAAACACCTTGAAGTCCACCCAGATGCTCTCGAACGTAAAGGCGACGAACAAATTGGCAAAGCCGCAGACCAAGAAGAAGATGATCCAGGCAATGTTGAGGCGTACCCAGATCGCATGGGGCAGGGTCATGGCATGGCCCAGCATCCGCTCGATCAGCGGTTTGTCACCAATGAAATGACTGCCGATGAAGGCCAGGGCAAACAGCCAGTTGACCACAGGCGCTTTCCATTTCAGGAAGGTTTCGCTGTGGAACGCCAGGGTCATGCCACCAAACACCAGACAGGCCACCAGCGTCAGCCATTGGCCTTTCTCCAGACGCCGCTGCTGGATGAAAAGGATGCCATAGACGATGACTGACGCAATGATCAGAACCGCTGTTGCACTAAAGATGCCGCCCAGTGAGAAGGCATGACCTGCGAACTCGACGGTTCGAGGTTCAAGCTTGAAGACGATGAAGAACAGAAGCAGGGGGATGAAATCGATAAGTTGTTTCATTTAAGCAGCCGGAGCCAAGACATCCGGGCATAATAACAGACGAATCAAGACGAGGAACCAGGATGCGTGTCGATCTGCACTGCCACAGTACGGCTTCTGATGGGACATTGGCCCCGGCCGAGGTGGTTGCACGCGCCTATGAGCGGGGCGTTCGGTTACTGGCCCTGACCGATCATGACACCCTGGAAGGATTTGCCGAGGCGCGACAGACGGCCGATAAGCTGGGACTGACGTTGCTGACAGGCGTTGAGCTCTCCTGTACCTGGGGCGGTGCGACCATCCATGTATTGGGCTACGGCTTTGACAGCGATTCTCCAGACTTGAAGCAGGCTCTGGAGGCCCTTTACACGGGGCGTTGGGCGCGGGCCGAAGAAATTGACCGGCGCTTGGCTGCCAAGGGCATGCCCGGGGCGCTTGAAGGCGCTCAGGCTATTCAGCAGGCGCTGGGTGATAGCCGTAATGCGCCTTCCCGCCCTCATTTCGCTGAGTTTCTAGTGCAGGCAGGTTATGTGAAGGACAGGGGCGAAGCATTCCGCAAATGGCTGGGCGGAGGCAAGATCGGTGATGTCAAGCAGCACTGGCCGACCTTGGAGGAAACAGTCACAACCCTGCGTGCGGCCAAGGCGTGGATCAGTCTGGCTCATCCATTGGCTTATGACTTTACACGGACTAAACGGCGCAAGCTGATCGGTGACTTCATTATGGCCGGCGGGCATGCCCTGGAAGTGGTCAATGGAGTCCAGCCGGCCGAACAGGTTGGCATGTTGGCAATTCTGGCGCGTGAGTTCGGTCTGATGGTTAGTGCCGGAAGTGATTTCCATACACCGAGTGACTGGTCTGACCTGGGCATGTACCGTCCGGTCCCTGAAGACCTGCCTCCGCTGTGGGCACGATTCGGCCATGCCATCTACCCAGCCAGTCAGGAGCCAACGTGAGCCAGTACATCGAGATACATCCGCAAAATCCCCAGCCGAGGCTGATCCGTCAAGCCGTGGATATCATTCAAAGCGGCGGCGTGATCGCTTATCCCACCGACTCGTCTTATGCATTGGGCTGTCGGATCGGTGAGAAAAATGCCGTAGAACGCATCCGGCGAATTCGCCAGCTGGACGATAAGCACAACTTCACTCTGGTATGCCGCGATCTTTCCGAGCTTGGTTTGTATGCCAAGGTCGACACGAGCACCTTTCGACTGATCAAGGCGCATACGCCAGGACCTTATACCTTTATTCTCAACGCCACCCGTGAGGTGCCACGCATTCTGCTGCATCCCAAGCGACGTACCATTGGTGTGCGGGTGCCCGAGCATCCCATCACTCAGGCGCTTCTGGAAGAGCTGGGGGAGCCGCTGATGAGTGTCAGCCTTATCATGCCCGGCGAGAAAGAGTCGCTATCCGACCCTTATGAGATGAGAGACCAGCTGGACCATCTCGTTGACCTGATCATTGATGGTGGAATGGGGGGACTTGAGCCCTCTACGGTGGTCAGCCTGACCGACAGCGAGCCGGAAGTTCTACGTGTTGGTGCTGGTGATCCAGAGCCGTTTGAGCGTGAGCGTGCATGAGCGAGCCAGGCAGTCCTGACGTGAACGAGCCTTCGGCACGCATAGAGGCGGCAGTACCGCTGGTTTACGGGCAGGCTTTTACCGAGCTGCCACAGGACTTGTATATCCCGCCAGATGCGCTGGAGGTCTTCCTCGAAGCCTTTGAGGGACCGCTTGACCTGCTGCTTTACCTGATCCGCAAACAGAATATCGATATTCTCGATATTCCAGTGGCTGAGATCACGCGGCAGTACATGGGTTATGTTGAACTCATGAAATCGGTTCGTCTGGAGCTTGCTGCAGAGTATCTGGTCATGGCAGCCATGCTGGCGGAGATCAAGTCGCGCATGTTGCTGCCTCGCTCTTCGGAGGTGGAAGAGGAAGAGGATGACCCTCGAGCTGAATTGATTCGCCGGTTGCAGGAGTACGAGCGCTTCAAAAAAGCTGCTGAGGATATAGATACTTTGCCTCGGGTAGGGCGTGACATTACGGTACCCACTTTACCGGCACCTGACGCCAAGGCGCGCAAACTCCTGCCAGATGTGGGGCTGAACGAGCTGATGCTGGCCATGAGTGAGGTTATGCGGCGGGCGGATCTCTTCGAGAGCCATCAGGTGTCACGGGAAGTCTTATCGACTCGTGAGCGCATGAGCGATGTGCTCGAACGCCTCAAGGGGGGGCAGTTCGTACCCTTTATTGCCTTGTTTACCGTCGAAGAAGGCCGTTTAGGCGTGGTGGTGACATTCATGGCTATCTTGGAGTTGGTAAAGGAATCGCTGATCGAATTGGTACAGAACGAGCCCTTTGCAGCGATTCATGTACGGGCCCGAGGCGAAGACGCGCCTGTTGCCGATGCAGATATTGCTCAGTCCTGACTACCGGCCTAGGCCTAGCGCCGTCATCAGGGAATCGATTGCAGTAAATGTCTGGTCCGCCTGTGGTAATGGGGGGCGAGCACGCATCAGGGCAGGAATTTTCAAGTCGCGCGCAGCGATCAGTTTAGCCTCGGTGGCGCTGCTGCCGCTGTTCTTGCATACAATCACCTCGATCTCTTGATCTTTCAACAAGGTGTATTCGTCTTCTATCCGGAATGGTCCTCGTGCGTTCAGGAGCGTAACGTTGGAACGACTCTGCTCCGAAGTGACCAGGCAGCGAACCCACCAGCGCTGGTGACGGGGTATCTCATCGATATGGGTTAGCGGCTCTCGCCCGAGCGCCATCAGGACGCGGGCAAAGGGATAAAGCTGGGCCGTCAGATCGGGCCAGTGATGCCATTCCCGCCAGTTATCACCCGCGCAAGGATGCCAGGCCGGACGATGCAGCACCCAGTATGGGATACCTGTTTGTCTAGCGGCTTTTTGAGCATGTCGGCTGATCTGTTCAGCGTACGGATGGGTCAGATCGAGCAGCAAATCAATTCGTTGTTCATGAATGAAACGAACTAGCCCATCGATACCGCCAAAGCCACCTACGTGGCAGCGGCAGGGTAAGTCATCGGGTATCTGACCCAGGCCAGCCAGGCTATAGATGGCATCAGCGGGAAGCTGATAGGCAAGGCGCAGACCTTCGCGAGTGCCGCCCAGCAGCAGAATTTTCTTCAAGACGCGCTCCCCATCAGATTGCCGGCGCGGTCGATGGCAAAAACGTCCAGTGCCGTGGCAGCGGGCAGTTTACTGAGCGCCACATTACGGGCGAGTCGGCAGATATGGTCAGCCAGGAGGAAACCGGCCTCATGAGAAAGCTTGAGCGCCTGTTGACTGGTAGTGCAGGAAGCAATAGCTGCTTGCAGGGAGGCACCTGCGCCGAGAGCTGCCGCCTGCTCAGCCAGCCAGGGCAGGTCTATGCTGGAGCTACGGCTGTGGAGATCCATGTGTCCGGCTGCCAATTTGCTGATCTTGCCAAAACCGCCACAGAGAGACAATCGTGGCACTGGAACGCGCTTGGTATGTTTTAAGACCGCGCCGACAAAATCTCCCATCTCGATCAAGGCAATTTCAGGCAGGCCGAAGTGGGTCCGCATGGCCGCCTCGCTGGCATTGCCGGTACACGCAGCCAAGTGAGACTCTCCATTGGCGCGGGCAACATCAATAGCCTGCTGAATTGAGGCGATATAGGCTGCACAGGAAAAGGGACGAACGATGCCGCTGGTACCCAGAATCGACAGCCCTCCCAGGATGCCCAGGCGGGCATTCATGGTCTTTTGCGCCAATACCTCACCGCTTTCAACGCCGATAGTCACTTGGAACCCGCCAGGGTAGCCAGCCTCAAGGGCGAGCCGCTCCAGATGGTGGCGCATCATCTGCCGGGGTACCGGGTTGATCGCGGGTTCACCAACCTCCAGTACCAGACCTGGTCGGGTTACTGTGCCAACACCAGGACCTGCTAGAAAGGTAATACCGGGCTCGGCTGTCAGCTCGACCTGAGCGAAAACCCGTGCGCCATGGGTAACGTCCGGGTCATCTCCAGCATCCTTGATGATCGAGGCGGTGGCACCCATAGCACTACGCTCGCAATGCTCGATACGAAGCAGAAGGGTTTTCCCGCCCTTGGGCAGATCAATGGTCAAGGCATCACAGGTTTCGCCACGCAAGAGCAGGCGTGCCGCTGCCAGGCTTGTGGCCGTGGCGCAGCTGCCTGTTGTAAAGCCGCTGCGCAGCGGACCTTTACGCTCGGGAGATTCCTCGCGCATGGGCGTTGAGTCGTCCTTCAGCCCACCACTGACATGAGTGCGTCAGGTTTGGAATGGACGAACGGGCAGGTGAACGGTCTCATGCAGGCGGCTCCTCGCTGGCTTTCTTGCGACGCTTGTATGCCGGACGATATACATGAGCCTTGTCCTCCCGGTAAAGAAAGGATTCGGAAAAATCATCTGGTGCCAGCACGCGCCCGACAAGAATCAGCGCCGTGCGGTGGAAGCCTTTGGCCCGAACTTTAGCCAGGATGTCTTCCAGCGTACCCATTACCCAGTCCTGATCCGGCCAGGTAGCTCGGTGCACCACAGCCACCGGGCAATCGGCGCCATAGTGCGGGATCAGGTCCTCGACAATCTTGTGCAGTCGGTTGATTCCCAGGTGTATGGCAAGGGTTGCGCCATGCCTAGCAAGGTCCGGCAGTTGCTCACCCTCGGGCATAGTTGTCTTGCCTGCATAGCGCGTGAGAATAATGGTTTGAGAGATATCCGGGAGCGTCAGTTCTGTACCGAGCAAGGCAGCGCAAGCAGACGTGGCTGTGACGCCCGGTATCACTTCGAACGGAATGTCCAGCTCACGTAAACGGCGAATCTGTTCGCCAATTGCGCCATAGAGTGACGGGTCGCCTGAATGCACGCGTGCTACATCCTGGCCCTTGGCGTGGGCAGCTTCGATCAGCGTCATGATTTCCGCCAGATGAAGCTCGGCAGTATTGATGACCTGTTCGGCTGTGTTGCCTTGGAGAACAGCCTCAGGGACCAGGGAGCCTGCATAGAGAATGACCGGGCAGCTGTGAATCAGTCGCTGGCCTTTGATGGTGATCAGCTCAGGGTCGCCAGGACCGGCGCCGATGAAATAAACCGTCATGCATCGGCTCCCAGTTTTTTGGCATAGCCGCGGGGCGTGTATACCCATTGGCCAACTCGGCGGGTTTCGCTGTTGCCCACCAGCACAATAGTCAGCATATCGACCTGAGCTGGGTCAAGTTCGCCTAGTGTAGTGACAGTGATCTGCTCTGTTGCCCGGGTAACGTTGCGACCGATAATGACAGGCGTGTCTGCTGGGCGTTTTTCCAGTAACAGCTCACGGGCACGTGCCAACTGCCAGGTACGCTTTTGGGAGACCGGGTTGTAGAAGGCCACCACAAAATCTCCTAGGCCTGCCGCACGGATGCGTGTCTCGATGGTTTCCCAAGGAGTGAGCAAGTCTGAAAGCGAGATAGTGCAGAAATCGTGGGCCAGTGGGGCGCCCACACGGCTGGCGCAGGCTTGCAGGGCTGAAATGCCGGGCACTACGGCAATCTCCACCTCGTGCCAGGCGGGCAGCGCCTCGTGCTCCAATAGCTCGAACACCAGAGTCGCCATGGCATAGATGCCTGCATCTCCGCTGGAAATCAGCGCCACGCTTCGGCCTTCGGCGGCCAGCTCCAGGGAGCGGCGGGCACGGCCGATTTCATCACCCAGTGGGCTATCGTGACGTGCCTTGCCGGCCACGATCTCGCCGAGCAGGTCGACGTAGAGCGGGTAGGCAACCAGGTCTGTAGCGCCTTCCAGCGCGCGGCTGGCAGCGGGGCTCAAGTGCTCCAGCCCGCCTGGGCCGGTACCAATGATAACTAAACGTCCAGTCATGAAGGATCCTGATAGGCGCGTGCAAGAGCAAAGGTCGCACGGGCGTTCTTGTGTTTGGGAATGATCAGCTCGGCCGGACCGCCCGTTACCTGCTCGGCCATTGCAAGGGCCGCTGCCTCTGCCACGCCATAGCAGCCCGTTTCGCGAAAAACGATAGCGGAGCGTTGAGTGAGCTGGTTTTCGTACCGGTTGAGCGTGTCGGCCTCAAAAAACCGAATAGGTACATTTAATGTTTCAGCCAATGCCAGCATGCCGACTTCGTCGTGTTTCAATGCGATGCTGGCGAAGCCATTGATGTCGGCTACGGTCAGCGAATGGGCAGCCAGGGTTTCTGTCATCAGTGTATGCAGAACTGATTCCGGGCAGCCTCGCTCGCATCCCAGGCCAGCAATGTAGAGAGGACGGGTGTAGCGCCGGGCACTGGTGATAACGCATTGAGCCTGCAGCTGCTCCGACCATTCCTGCGCCCAGGCGTTGGCGCCGCCTTCATGGCCGGACAGCAGGGGAATGATGAACCGACCGGCTTCATCCAACACCAGCACCGGCGGGTCGCGGTACTTGTCTTGCAATACTGGCGCCAGGGTGCGTACGGCGATACCGCTGGCGCAGATCAATGCCAGCCGATGTCCGGCCTGGAAGCGTTGCTGTACGATTTCGATAAAAGGCTGAGGACGATGCAGCCACTCGGCACTTCGATCCAGTAACTGCAAGCGTTGAGCGAGCGCAGCACCGGCATCCGTCAGACTGACGATGGTCAGCATGGCTGTGCCCCGATTAGGAACAAGGCAAAGTAGGGGCCTTGTTCTCCATCAGGCATCGCTTCATGGCATCGAATGATCCGCTGTGTGTCACGGCTGGCGTATTCGACATAAACGCTATCAGCGTCACGTCCGGTACGTCGCAGCAAGCGCAGGATTTCACCGTACTGGCGGCCGGGTTTCATGATCACGAGCGGTCCGGGCTCATGCAGGGCGCTGGCCAGCCGCTCCGGGCCGGCAGTGGCGGGTAGGATGCGCAGGCTTTGTTCGAGTCGCGTCAGCGGGTGACGCGCTGCAGCGGCGGCGGCCATGATCGAACTGATGCCCGGCACAATCTGGCAGGGAAACCGTTCGCCCAGCCGGTCATGTAGATAGATGAAGCTGCCAAACAGTAGAGGATCGCCTTCGCATAGAACCGCCACGTCCTGCCCACGCTCAAGCCGATGGGCAATATCAGCAGCAGCTTGATCATAGACAGATAGCGCCGCATCGCGCTGACGCTCGAACGGCATGTAAATAGGCAGCTCCAGCTGATCGATCAGGTGTTCCTGGGCAATGACCCGCGCCTGGGAGGCACCTTGCTGATTGGCAATATAGGCTACTACCGGACACTGCCGGATCAGGCGGGCAGCCTTGAAGGTAAGCAGCTCGGGGTCGCCGGGGCCGACACCGATGCCATAAAGTGTACCAGTCATGGTTTGATTCGCTTGAAAAGAAGTACAGGCAGGTGCGGGCGCATGAGGCGTTGACCGGCGAGACGGTCGCCTCTGGAAACGGCCAACTGGATCCATTCGTCGTCCTGGGCAGGCTCAATTTGTGAAAAACCATGCAAGGCCATACGCGCATCTTCGGTGACGGCACTGGCGATCAGGTGTCCTCCTGACGGAAGTCGAGCCCAGCATGCTTCAAGAATCGCAGCCAGATCACGGCCGCCACCGCCTACAAATACGACGGTCGGCGATGGCAGTTTAGCGATATGCTCAGGCGCACGGCCTTCATGAATATGCAGGTTCTTGATAACGCCGAAGCGGTCACGGTTCGTAGCAAGATGGGTGAGTCGCTCGGCGTGATACTCCAGGGCATGAACCTGCCCATAGGGGTTCCATCGGGCCCATTCCACCGCTACGCCACCACACCCTGCACCAATATCCCAGCCGATATCACCTGCACGGGGCTCAAGCAGCGAAAGAACACACAGCCGTACCTCGCGCTTGGTCAGCAGACCTCTGCCGGCCTCGTCACCGTCTGTGCTGAACGCGGCGTCGGTGATGCCCGGGAATTCAGGCAGTACGCCACCTGCACCTTGAGTCCTGAAGATCACGACGTTCAAGGGAGAAAAGACTTCAGTCGACTCACTGAGAAGGCTGGCCGTATGAGTGGACACACGTTCCTCATGGGTACCCAGGTTTTCTGCTACCCAAACGGTGGAATCACCAAAGCCTCCGGCAACCAGCTCGTCTGCGATCGCGGCAGGATGGCTGTGGGCATCGGTGAGCGTTGCAAACCAGCGGTTGACCTTCAGGGCGGCGCGCAGACTGGAAAGGGGACGACCATGCAGGCTGACCACTTCAGCCTCTTGCCAGGGTTGGCCGATCCGGGCAAAGGCGGCCTGGATACTGGACACTGCCGGATAAAAGCAAAGCTGCTCAGCGGTGAGGTGCTTGCGCAGATGTCCGCCAAGGCCATAAAAAAGCGGGTCGCCAGAGGCAAGCAGGACGATGCGCTGGCCGGAGTGCTCTGCCAGAAGCGACCAGAGCGCTGAAAACGGGCTAGGGAAATGGGCTCGGCGAGGAACATTGAGGCCTTGCTGCTCAAGCGCTTCGAAATGACGCGGTGCACCAATAACCAGTTCAGCCGAGTCCAGTGCCTGCCGCGCTTCGGCCGAAAGGGCTTCGCCTGCGAGCCCAAGGCCGATGACTTCCAGCGTAGGGCCATTCCAGGTTCGTTCGCTCACCAGCGTATCCCTTGCTGCACACGTGCCAGTGCATTGAGCGTAGCGGCGGCCAACGCGCTGCCGCCCCGTCGGCCACTGAGCGCTATCCACTCGATGCCGAGTGCTTGCCCATGAGCCATGAGCGCATCCTTGGATTCTGCTGCACCAATGAATCCAACCGGCATCCCGATGACAAGGGCGGGCCTGGGGCCACCCGATTCCAAGTGCTCAAGCAGTCTGAACAGGGCTGTCGGGGCGTTGCCAATGACTACAATGCTGCCGGGCAGATAGGGCTCCCACAGCGACAGCGCCACCATGCTGCGCGTTTCACCCGTTGCTTTTGCCAGTGCCGGGACACGCTCGTCATTCAAAAAGCATAAGGGACGTTCACCGAACAGGCGTCGGGTCAGGCCGTGCCTGACCATTTCGACATCACAGAGGATAGAGGCCTGCGCCTCCACGGCGGCAAGACCGGCTTCCATGGCATGTGGGCTGAAGTGCAGCGCTTCCACAATCTCCGGTTCGCCACAGGTGTGTACCAGGCGCATGGCAATCTGCGCCTGGTCAGGGTCAAAGCGGCTGAGGTCGGTCAATGTCCTGATCTGTTCAAAGGACTGACGCTCGATGGCCTCCGGGTCGCGCTGATAATCGAAGGGCATGCAATCAATCCGCCGGGGTCAGTTTCTGAACAGCTTTGAGCGGCGCTGCCTGGGCAGGTGACAGAGCATGATCATGACTGTGGCCATGTTCATGATCATGGTGGTGATGACCATGATGGTGATGATGGTGGTGGTCATGATCGGCATCGGTGCCAATACCGCGCACATGGTGGTGGTGTCCGAACTGGGGAGCACCGACACGGTCTTCGAAGCCGATGATCTGCTCGCGGTAATGGCAAAGCTGGCAGTTCATGTTGCCAGTGCCTTCCTCGGTTTCATGGAGTTTGTCCACCAACGCCTCGATGACCAAGGGATGGTCGTTGAGATAACCGGCCTTGACAACCCGTACCTCGGGATGCGCCTCGGCATAGGCATCTACGTCTGCATAGATGCGATCGATCAGGCGTCCTGTGAAAAGGAAGTAGGGGAATACGATGACATTGCGGTAGCCCAGGCGATGCACGACAGGCAGCGCGTCGGCTACCAGCGGCTTGGTTACGCCGGAATAGCAGGTCTCGGCCCAGGCGAAGCCCATGCCTTCCCACAGGAAGCGCGTGATCTTGGTGATGTTGGAGTTGGCGTCAGCATCGGACGCGCCTCGCCCGACAACGACCAGAAGGGTTTCATCGCGACGGTAATCATCGCCAAACTGCGCTTCGGCCGCCTCGATACGATCGCGTGCAGCGCGCATCATCTTGGCGTTGACGCCCAGTTCCACTCCGTAGGTGATCTTGACTTCCGGGTTCGCGGCCATGAACTCGTTGAGTTCGCTGGGAATGTCGTTCTTGGCATGGCCGGCGGCCATCAGCATGCCAGGAATGGCGGTAATGTTGCGAGCACCTTCTGCGATCAGCTTGTTAAGGCCTTCAGCAATGGTCGGGCGGGCGAATTCGAGAAAGCCTGTGGTGCACAGACGATCCGGAAAGCGGCTCTTGAGGTGTTCGGCGAGGCGGAAGAACTCTTCGACGCCCGGCCTGCTGCGAGTGCCATGCCCCACGACGAGAATGGCGGGTGCGCTGTTACTTAATGTCATCAGGTATTCTCAGCTGTATCACGGGTGTAGAACCAGGCGCTCAGCCAGCCCAGCACAATCCAGAAAACGGCATTGGAAACAAGTGCTGCCAACTGGAAATGTTGCTGCAGGAATTCAGGGGCCAGGCTTGCCTGTTCGGCAGGTTGTGGTGCGCCAATTATATGGGGCAGCGCAAAAAGGGCCAATGCGGCCAGACGCAACACCCTATGGCGGGTGAAAAATAGCAGGGCCAGGGCGCAGGCTGTGGCAGCCGCGGTGCCGATCCACCAGCCTTGCCGTGCGGTCAGTTCAGCCGCTGCGGTGCCGGGCAGTTCCGGTGGCAGCCCCAGGGAGGGCGCAAGACAAAAGGTCAGATAGCCAGTAGCGCCCCAAAGCAAGCCATGCCAGGCGTGGCGTGGGGCTCGTAACGTAAACAGGCCTGCCAATATCAGGCTGAATCCAACCGAAACGACCAGGTTGCCGCCGAGTGTCGAAAGCGTTCGTTGCCAGCCGTCTTCAGGCGCCCAGGCCTCGTCGTCATGGTGGTGAGCAGGCGTGTCAGCGGCATGCGCGTGCGCTTCACCCGCTACCTCATAGGTTTCGGCTTCCAGGATCAGCGGCGTGATCCAAAGATTCTGCAGTACGCTCAGGAGCAGTGCCGCCAGTAGTCCGGCAAAGCCGGCTGTAAAGGCAATCCGTTTGTACATGTCACAGCCTCAATGGCAGGGGAAGCCTTCACTATGACGGGTGTCATGAGCGCCATTATGAATGGCGTCGATGTGTGAGAAGCCGGCTAGAAAGACCAGGCCTGCTCCCAACACGCACGCCAGGGCGGCGGCAGTCAGGCGTTGAGTCAGGGTGCCGGATGCCGTAGGCACATGAGACAGGGATTGGCTATTCATGGATTCCCTCCTAGGAGTGTGGCGAGGATGAGGGAACGCACGAAGGCGCGGTCGCTTGCGCGCCACGCCATTCAGCTGCGCCCGCCCACCGCGGGTTGCTCAATCGTCAATCAGGCCGGTCTCCGGACTTGTGAAGGGGGTGGAGCAAGGTGCTCCAACGCCTGCAAGATCGGCCTTCCCATGCTCTACAGCCGAGCACAGTGGATATCGATCTACACTCACGTACCGTTGCGGGGGCAGTGCCGGACTTGAACCGGCTTCCCGTTTCACCGCCACGAACCGCGTGGCGACACCTGAAATCAGGCGCAAGCAGACCACGAACACGGGCGAAGCGTCAACTTCATCGATTGACACTCCAGAGTGGCGCTCGTAGCCTTTGCGCCTTCAGGGTGCTTTGGCACATGACCAAAGCTAAGAGGGAATGCGGTGCGAGACCGCAGCTGCCCCCGCAACTGTAAACGGTTGTTTAATCGATGCTTTTCAGGAAGCCACTGCTCTTGGGCGGGAAGGCGAGAAGCGTTGCCGTGAGCCAGGAGACCTGCCTTGAACACATTTCAGAATGCGGCTGCACGTGTGAGCCGTATTCTTTCCGACAACCGGGCGGGGTGATCCGGTGTGGCGTCTGGACTGCGTATGAGCGCGTCTTCGTCATGCCTGCCTGTCCCTTTTTCATAAGGCAGCTCATGAAAACCTTGGCCAAGATTCCTGTCACAATCATTACCGGCTTTCTCGGCGCCGGCAAAACCACATTGCTGCGCCATATTCTGGAAAATGCCCAAGGGCGGCGCATTGCCGTCATTGTGAATGAATTCGGTGAGCTGGGTATCGACGGTGAAATCCTGAAGCAGTGCAGCATCGGATGTACCGAAGAAGAAGCCGCAGGCCGGGTATTCGAGCTGGCTAACGGCTGTCTGTGCTGTACCGTGCAGGAAGAGTTCTTTCCGGTGATGCGCGACTTGGTGGCCCGACGTGCCGATATCGACCACATCCTGATCGAGACGTCTGGCCTGGCGCTGCCCAAGCCACTCGTACAAGCCTTCCAGTGGCCGGAAATCCGTAATGCATGCACCGTGGATGCCGTTGTCACCGTGGTGGATAGCCCGGCGGTTGCCCTGGGTACGTTTGCGGCCTATCCCGAAAAAGTCGATGCCCAGCGTCAGCTGGACCCCAACCTGGATCACGAGTCCCCACTGCATGAGCTGTTCGAGGATCAACTGGCAAGCGCCGATCTGGTCATCCTGAACAAGGTCGACCAGATGCCGCAAATGGCCCTGGCGGCCGTGCGTAGCCAGATCGAGAGCGAATTGCCAGCGTCCGTGAAAATCATCGAAGCGAGCAATGGGCAGCTGCCGTTGTCTGTCCTGCTGGGGCTGAATGCCGAGGCCGAGCTGCATATCGACTCGCGAAAGACGCATCACGACCATGAGCCTCATGAGGAGCATGATCATGACGAATTCGACTCGTTTGCGGTCGATCTGCCAGAGGTAGAGGAGAGTGTCTTGCTGGACGCATTGACCGGGCTGGTGCAGCGCCACGGCATCCTGCGTATCAAGGGCTTCGTCGCCATCAAGGCCAAGCCGATGCGCCTGCTGGTGCAAGGGGTAGGTACCCGCTTCGACAAGCACTTCGATCGTGCCTGGAAGGCGGATGAGGTTCGGCAGACACGTCTGGTCGTGATTGGCCAGGATCTGGATCAGGCTGCCATCAGCGCTGAACTCCGCAGCGTACTGGCTTAATACGATGCATCTCCTCAGGACTCAGCCCGGCGGCTTTACTCCCGACGACGGAATCGCTCATCTTGCACAGACCCCGGGTGACCTAGTGATCCTGTGCAGTGCCGATTCTCATCTAGCGTTGCTGGCCGAAGCGGCGTGTGGGCTGCCTGAGGACTTTCCAAGCCTGCGCTTGGCCAACCCCATGCAGCTGATGAATCATGCCTCGGTCGATCTGTATGTCGATGAGGTGCTTCAGCATGCCAAAGTCATCATTGTCTCGTTGCTGGGCGGGGCGGCGTATTGGCGCTACGGTGTAGATCAGTTGGCCCAGCTGGCCGCACAAGGTGCCAGGCTGATTCTTGTACCCGGAGATGACAAACCCGATCCTGAGCTAATGGCGTTGGGTAACTCTTCCGTTGAGGATGCCGAGCGGATCTGGCAGTACCTGCGACAGGGCGGCATGGATAATGCCCGCATGTTGTATCGCTTCATCGGCCAGCGATGGTTTGGACATGAGGCGGTGTGGGTCGAGCCTCAGCCGCTACCGCGTGTTGTGGTGTATGCGCCAGAGCGTGATAAAGATAAGGCGCTGGGCTCGTGGCAGCAGCGTTGGCAGGAGGATGGGCCGGTAGCAGCCCTATTGTTCTACCGCAGTCATCTACAAGCGGCCAATATAGGGTTCATCGATACGTTCTGCGAAGCGTTGATAGCTCAAGGGATCAATCCGTTACCTGTTGCCGTAGCCAGTCTCAAGGACCCGGAGTGCCTTGCTGAGGTCGAGGCGCTGCTGGAGGCGACAGAGACCGAGCTGATCATCAATACGACAGGTTTTGCCCAGTCCAATCCGGATTCCCCTCATCTTCGCCCGTTCCGTCGCGATGTGCCGGTATTACAGGCTATTTGTGCCCAGGATAACGAGTCGGGATGGCGGGAGAACGCCCAAGGACTTGGCCCACGCGATCTGGCGATGCACATTGCCTTACCGGAACTGGATGGGCGGATCATCACGCGCCCCGTCAGTTTTAAAGGTTTGGCCTGGCGAGATGAGCGCAGCCAGAGCGATGTGGTGTGTTATCAGCCCGCTCATGAGCGAATGGCGTTTGTGGCTGAACTGGCTCGGCGCTGGATCATGTTGGCTCGATTGCCAAATAGTGAAAAGCGTACCGCCTTGATCCTGGCCAATTACCCGACCCGGGACGGCCGGATTGGTAATGGTGTAGGGCTGGATACGCCTGCCGCTGCACTCAATATTCTCAAAGCGCTGGAGACCGAAGGGTATCCGGTTGAACATTTGCCCGAGAGCGGAACAGCCCTGGTCCATTCTCTACTGGGCGGCGTGACGAATGATCTGGGAAGCCTGGATCTACGGCCATGCCACCAAAGCCTGGGGATGGAGGACTACCTGCGCTTTTTCGCCGAATTGCCGCAGGTGAACCAGGACGCGGTGCGGGAACGCTGGGGCGATCCCGAGCAGGACCCCATGTTTCGCCGCGGCCGCATGATGGTTGCCGGGCTGCGGTTCGGACTGACGTTTGTAGGTATCCAGCCGGCGCGGGGCTATCACCTTGATCCCAGTGCGGTTTACCACGATCCGGATCTTGTACCGCCGCATGGGTATCTGGCGTTCTATTTTTGGCTGAGGCACGTCTATCGCGCCCATGCGCTGGTGCATGTCGGCAAGCATGGCAACCTTGAGTGGCTTCCAGGGAAGGGTGTTGGTCTGTCTGAAACCTGTTGGCCAGATGCCATGCTTGGCCCAACGCCCAACATTTATCCTTTCATTGTCAATGATCCGGGCGAAGGGGCGCAGGCCAAGCGTCGTACCCAGGCGGTTATCATCGATCATCTGATGCCTCCGCTGACGCGCGCCGAGAGCTATGGGCCTTTGCGCGATCTTGAGCGGCTTGCCGATGAGTTCTATGAAGCGCAACTGCTTGATCCGCGTCGCGCCCGCGAGCTGCAAGGCGATATCGCACAGCTGTTACGCCGCACCAGTCTGGACCAGGAGCTGAAACTCTCGGATACCGAAGCACCCGAAGACTGGTTACCCAAGGTAGACGCCTACCTGTGCGATCTGAAGGAATCGCAAATCCGCGACGGGCTCCATATCTTTGGTGAGTCTCCGCAGGAGCGCCTGCGGCTTGATACCCTGCTGGCGTTGGTTCGTATTCCCCGCGGTAACGGGCAGGGCGGTAATGCCAGCCTGCTTCAGGCATTGGCTAAAGACCTGAGCCTGAATATTGATCCCCTTGATGCTGCGTTGGGAGAGCCCTGGCCTGGGCCGCACCCTGAAGCGTTACGGGCAGTCAGTACGGAGCCTTGGCGTATCGCCGGTGACACGCGTGAGCGCCTGGAATTACTGGCCGGTCGACTGATTGAGCAGGCACTGGGCGGTGAGTTGAATGAGGCGCAGTGGCCCTATGCGGGGCTGGTGCTGGCCCAGCTCAAAAGCCATATAGCACCGCTTCTTGACGCCTGCGGTCCGGCGGAAATCGCAGGAATCATCAGTGCATTGGCAGGACGGTTCGTCCCGGCAGGCGCCAGCGGAGCACCTAGTCGAGGCCGTCTGGATGTGTTGCCTACAGGCCGCAATTTCTATTCGGTAGACGTCCGCAACCTGCCAACCCAAACGGCATGGCGGATCGGTTGGCAATCAGCCAACCTGTTACTGGAGCGCCATTTGCAGGATCATGGGGATTACCTGCGGCAGCTGGGGCTGTCCGTTTGGGGAACCGCTACCATGCGAACAGGTGGCGACGATATCGCCCAGGCCATGGCACTGTTGGGCGTGCGTCCCGTCTGGCAGGCGGGTAGTCAGCGTGTCAGTGATTTCGAGATCCTTCCATTGACTATTCTGGACCGGCCACGTGTAGACGTCACGCTACGGGTTTCAGGCTTTTTCCGTGATGCCTTTGCCAACCTGATTCGGCTATTCGATGCTGCGGTACAGGCCGTGGCAACGTTGGACGAGCCGGAGGATATGAATCCATTGGCCGCCCGGGTCCGTGAGGAGCAGCGTGTCCTCGAAGCGAAGGGGCTGGCGACGGACGAGGCGCGGCGCCAAGCTGGTTGGCGGGTATTTGGTTCCAAGCCCGGCGCCTATGGGGCGGGTCTGCAAGGCCCGATCGATGAGCGTCAGTGGCAATCTCGCGATGATCTGGCGGAGGTATACCTTAATTGGGGCGGCTACGCCTATGGCGCAGATGACCCAGGCACGCCTGCACGGGAGCGCTTCGTCGAGCGGCTCGGCCATTTACAGGCTGTCTTGCACAACCAGGATAACCGTGAGCACGATCTGCTGGATTCGGACGACTACTATCAATTCCAGGGTGGCATGCTGGCCGCCGCAGAGACATTGCAGGGCGAGGCAGTAGCGTCTTATCACGGCGACCACAGTCAGCCGGAGTCGCCTCGTATCCGTACACTCAAGGAAGAGCTCAACCGCGTCATTCGTTCCCGGGCTGCTAATCCCAAATGGATCGATGGCGTGAAGCGGCATGGATACAAAGGTGCTTTTGAGCTTGCAGCCACGGTGGACTATCTGTTTGCCTTCGACGCTACGACAGCGTTGATCGATGACCACCAGTATGCGCTGTTGGCCGATGCCTATGTGCTCGATCCGGCCACCCGCGAATTCATCCAGCAACACAATCCTGATGCCTTACGAGAAATGACCGAGCGATTGCTGGAGGCCCAACAACGCGGGCTCTGGCAGGAGCCGGGGCATTATCGGGAAGCGCTAGAAAACATTCTGATGGACAGCGAGGAAAGCTAAGTAGATGTTTCCTCATAATACCAGCCCATTAATGAGCCCTCTATGACTGATACTCCGCAATTTCCTTTGGCTGCCATTGTAGGAGCCGACTCCTTGAAGTTGGCGCTTTGCCTCAATGCGATTGATCCGGGTATCGGTGGGGTATTGATCGAAGGTCCGCGCGGTATGGCGAAGTCCACCCTGGCTCGCGGCGTAGCCGCCCTGATGCCGGGTGGTTCATTCGTGACCTTGCCATTGGGGGCCAGCGAAGAGCGTATTACCGGCACACTCGACCTGAACGCCGCCCTGGGTGAAAAGCGCGCTGCATTTTCACCTGGCGTGTTGGCCAAGGCGGATGGCGGAGTGTTGTATGTGGATGAGGTCAATCTGCTGCCGGATCATCTGGTTGACCTGTTGTTGGACGTAGCCGCCAGTGGTGTAAACACCGTGGAGCGCGACGGGATTTCCCATCGGCATCCGGCGCGCTTTGTACTGATTGGCACCATGAACCCGGAGGAGGGGGAGTTACGCCCCCAATTACTAGATCGGTTTGGTTTTAATGTGGTGCTGAATGCCCATCCTGCGCCAGCGGAGCGAGCCGAGATCATGCGCCGCCGTCTGGCGTTCGACCTTGATCCGCCCGGTTTTATTGCCAGTTGGGCCGGAAGCCAGGCGGACCTTGTCGAGCGCTGCCAGGCTGCACGTAGCCGGTTGGCAGGGGTCGCACTGGATGATCTGTCACTGTCGCGTATTGCCGAGCGCTGTTTTGCAGCGGCAGTGGATGGCATGCGTGCGGATCTGGTATGGCTAAGGGCAGCACGCGCCCATGCGGCTTGGCGCGGCAGCGAGATAATTATCGAAGATGATATCGATGCGGTGGAAGAATTCGCGCTGCGTCATCGACGACGACAGCAACCCCCTTCGGAGTTACCGCCACCACCATCTTCTGATCGTCCCGTCTCCGAACCTTCTTTAAGCCATTCGAAGAGTGAAGGGCAATGGGGTGAACTACCGCCTCAGGCGACGGCGATTGGCGAAAAACGCTCAGGTGAGGGTTGGCCAAAAAAGCGCTGAGCATTCGCCCGCGTGTAACCCAAGTGGCGGATGCTCGACCTTTACCGGGGAAGGCCAGTAGTGGTCGGCACGGTGCTTCTCGCACAGGTGAGGCAGGGGCAGTTGCCTGGGTACCGACTCTGCTGAAGGGGCTTCCTCGACGTGAGGCTGACCTGATACGCCGGCCTCGCTCTCAGTCGCCACGAGAGCATTGGTTGTTCATTGTTGATGCCTCGGCGTCCATGCGGCGTCATGGCGCCTTGGTGCAAGCCAAAGGCGTATTGCTGGGTTTTCTCGAGCAGGCTTACCGTGCACGGGCAAGCGTAGCGGTGCTGGGCGCAACAGGCGTACAGCCGCACTGGCTTGCCCAGGCTCGTCGAGCCAGTCAGCAGGTTCCGGGTTGGCTTGCAGACCTGGGTGCAGGGGGCGGTACTCCCTTGCTTGAATCTCTGAAGCACGCACATGAGTGGCTAAAGCAACACCAATGTCGTCTCGGCAATGAGCCGGTAAGTGTCGTTGTGATGACCGATGGCCGGGTACGCGCCTGGACCTCATTGCCTCGTCTTGATGCGTCTGTCCTTGTCATCGATACCGAGCGTGCTCCGGTTCGCGTTGGACGTGCGCGTCAGCTGGCAGCTGATCTACAAGCCGTCTACTGCCACGTCGATGAGCTACCCATTGGGAAGCTGAAACATCCGCTGCGCTAAATAAGGCAGCGATTTTGTTGCGTAACCGGTAGGCTATACAGCAGAACTACGATTTTCTTTGAGGTATGCGTCCTTGTTTTCCGATTTCGACCTGCACGAGCGTCTGCTCAAGGCACTGGACACGCTGAAATTCAAAAAGCCCACGCCGGTTCAGGAGGCCGCCATCGGCCCGGCACTGGATGGGCGAGACCTGCGTGTGACTGCCCGTACCGGCAGTGGCAAGACGGCTGCCTTTGTCCTGCCGATTCTGCATCGTCTGTTGTCCGAGCCCAAACCCCAGGTGGGTGCTCGGGTGTTGATATTGTTGCCTACCCGTGAGCTGGCCCAGCAGACGCTCAAGGAAGTCGAGCGGTTTGCCCAGTTCACGTTTCTAAAGGCCGGACTCATTACCGGAGGTGAGGGGTTCAAGGAGCAGGCCGCGGCGATGCGCAAGAATCCCGAGATTCTTATCGGAACGCCCGGACGGCTGATCGAGCATCTAAATGGCGGTAGCCTTGAGTTGGACGATGTCGATTTTCTCGTCCTGGACGAAGCCGACCGGATGCTTGACATGGGTTTCTCCGAAGATGTGCTCAAACTGGCCGACGCGTGCACTTCAGAGTCCCGACAAACGTTGCTGTTCTCGGCTACCAGCGGCGGTAGCTCCCTGCGTACTGTCATAGAACATGTCCTGCGTGAGCCGGAAGTGCTCATGCTTGATCGCACCGGGGAACTCAACGAGGCGGTCACCCAGCAGATCATCACTGCCGATGACGTGGCTCACAAGGAGCGCCTGCTGCAATGGTTGCTGGTCCACGAGACCTATCGCAAGGCCATTGTCTTTACCAATACCCGTGTACAGGCCGACCGCCTAGGCGGCGTGTTGACCGCCAGCAACATCAAGGTGTTCGTTCTGCATGGCGAAAAGGACCAGAAAGACCGCAAGCTGGCGATGGAGCGCTTAAAGCAGGGCGCCGTGTCCGTGCTGGTTGCTACGGATGTAGCGGCCCGTGGCCTGGATGTGGAAGGCATGGATCTGGTCATTAACTTTGATATGCCGCGCAGCGGGGATGAGTATGTCCACCGTATTGGCCGTACCGGACGTGCCGGCGAGGCGGGCATGGCAATTTCGTTGATCTGCCATACCGACTGGAACCTGATGTCCAGCATCGAACGCTACCTGAAACTGCGTTTCGAGCGGCGCGTGGTGCAACCGCTTAAAGGCACCTATCAAGGGCCGAAGAAGCTCAAGGCGTCTGGCAAGGCTGCCAGCACCAAGAAGAAAAAGACCGACACCAAGAAGCCAGTGACGAAAGCCAAGACATCGCCACGGCCCAAGCGCCCCAGCGCTTCCAAGGTGGTCAGCCAGGATGGCATGGCGCCTCTGCGGCGTAAGAAGACGGACGCGGAATAAACGAATTGGCCCTGTTGATTACAGGGCCAATTTCGTATCAGAGCTAGTTCGTTGCGTAAGACGAGGAGAAAAGCGAGCCGCCCTGGCCAGAGGTCTGAGGCGTTACGGGTCGCCTGAGCCAGTGCTCAAGCTCAAGCGCACCCATGGGTTTGGCAATGTGGTAGCCCTGACCCTCATCGCATCCTAGCGCCAGCACGGTGTCCAGAATCTCGGGTGTTTCCACGCCTTCCGCGGTGACTTCGTATCCCAGGCCGTGTGCCAGTTCCACCATGGTGCGAACGATGAGTGCGTCCTTGTCGTCGCCTGGCAGGCAGCGAATGAAACTCTGATCGATCTTGATGTAATCCGTTGGTATCTGGCGGAGATAGATCAGGTTGTTGTATCCCGTTCCAAAGTCATCGATTGAGATAGAGGCTCCTAGATGCCGAAGCGCATCCAACTGGATGCGAGCGTTCTCAAAATTGCACATGAGCGAATTTTCCGTCACCTCGAACTCCACGCAGGAGGGCGGTACGCCATGTTTGGCCATTTTTTCCGCTACCCGCTCGGCAAAATCTGGATCGTCCAGGTCGTGGGACGAAATGTTGATCGACACATTGAAACAATGGCCGTCTGCTTTCCAAAGCGCATACTGGCTCAAGACAGCATCGATGACCCAGTAACTGATAGAGCGAATCAGGGCCGTTTTCTCAGCCAGTGCTATGAATTCGGTAGGCCCGATGGCGCCCAGCTTTGGGTGAGCCCAGCGCAACAGGGCTTCCACGCAGCGGCAGGCACCCGACTTGAGGTCTACGCGAGGCTGATAAAACAGGGAGAGCTGACCTTCGCTGTGCAGGGCGACCGGCAAGCTGCTCAACAGGGCAAAAGCCCGTTGCTGAGCAAGATCATGGGCCGAGTCGTAATAACGGCTCCCCATTCGACGTTCGCGGGCTATATCGGCTGTCGAGATCAGTGCCCTCAGCCAGTCGCGGGTGTCGCCGGGCTTGAGCTTGAGAATCCCCAGACCGGGACGGGTTTCAATCGGGATGCCGTTGTAGTCGATAAGCCCTGTCATACCGCGCTCGATGCAATCAAGCACTTCCTTGCCTTGCAGATCGGTCATGCCGTGGACCAGAAATGCAAAGCGGGCCGTACCGATGGAGTACAGCCGTATCCCCGAAGGCATCAGGGAAAGCAGTCGCTCCTTGATGGACTGGAGCAGTCCTTCGTAGTGGTCCTGGCCCAGCGCATTGAGCAGGCCATTAAGATAGAACGGGTCGAACACATCCATGGAGACAGCCAGCAGCTCTTCGGAGCTGCGCAGCATCGATTCGACATCTTCCAGCAGACGGCTGCGGTTAGGCAGCTGGGTAATAGGGTCTACGTAGCTGAGTGAACGCAGCGTCTCGATGCGCTCCATCAGCATATCGCGCAATTTACTGAGGAGTCGTACCTGGGCACCACTAAGTTCAGACCGTGGGTTGGTATCTATCAGGCATAAGGTGCCTAAGGCCAGACCTTCGTGGGTCCGTAACGGGATGCCGGCGTAGAAGCGTATGCCAGGGTTACCGGTTACCAGTGGATTATCCTTGAACCGTGGGTCGGTCTGGGCATCACGCACCTGCATGATGTTTTCATCCAGGATGGCATGAGAGCAAAACGAGATATCCCGAGGCGTTTCCTGCGCGTCGAGTCCGCGGATAGACTTGAACCATTGTCGATGCTCATCCACCAGCGAAACGATGGCAATAGGCACGTCGAAGAGTTCGGTAGCAATTTCGGCTATGTGGTCAAATGCGGGGTCAGCTGGGCTGTCCAGCAAGTTTGAACTGCGCAAAGCAGCCAAGCGCTCTGTTTCATTAGGCGGAAGGGCAGCGCCATTACTCATAAGCTAAATCCTGCAGACATGTCTGCTAAATAACACACCCATACTTTCGCATGAGCGCTCTACAGCTCATTTCCACTAAACAGTTAGTAATCGCAACGGTTTAGTACAACTATAGGAATAGCTTAGCCTAGGCATCTGCGCCAGAGTGGCGCATCGGCATCATGAGTACCCTAACGGTCAGCCCTTAACGACGCGGCTGACCGCTGCTTGAGCGCTATCGTCCCAGATAGTGCACGCTAAAGAGGGCCGCGGGATCTTTCCATACGGCTATTGGGGAAAAGCCAGCTTCCCGGCTCAAGGTTTCAAATCCTTTCAAACTGTATTTATAAGAGTTTTCGGTGTGCAGCGTTTCGCCCTGACGAAACATGAAGCGCTGGTCTTCGACACGAATCGTCTGGGCGCGGCGGCTGACCAGATGCATTTCAATGCGAGACTGCTGTTCATTGTAAAAGGCGTAGTGGCTGAAGCGCGAAGGATCAAGGTCAGTATCCATCTCGCGACGGATACGCTCCAGCAGATTGAGGTTGAACGCCGCGGTAATACCCTCGGCATCGTTATAGGCCGCCTCCAGGCGGGCCTTGCTTTTGACCAGATCCACACCGATCAACAGCCCGCTGCCCGGTGGCAGCAATCGATGGAGGTTACGCAGAAAGGCACATGCCTGGGTTGGCGTGAAGTTGCCGATGCTCGAACCGGGAAAAAAGGCCAGCACGGGCGCTTTTCCCAGCGTTTGTGGAAGCTTCATCGGCTGTGTGAAATCCGTGCACAGCGCACTTACGTCCAGCCAGGGGTAGTCGGCGGCCAGGCGGTGCGTGCTGGACAGAAGAAAGTCTCGGGAAATGTCCACACCCAGGTAGCTTTGAGGACGCAGGGCTTCCAGCAGGAGCCGAATCTTGCGGCTGGCACCACTGCCCAGTTCCATGAGCGTCATGCCGGAGCCTGCAATAGCAGCGATATCGCCAGCCGCTTCGGTCAGGATGCGCTCTTCAGTACGAGTCGGGTAGTACTCTTGCGTACCGGTAATGGCTTCGAACAGTTCGGAGCCGCGCTGATCATAGAAGTACTTGGGCGGAATGGCCTTGGGTTCGGCTGCCAAACCATTCAAGACATCTTCACGTAGGGAGTCGCTGGCGACGTCCGGTTGTTGATCGTAGAAGCGAACCGCTAGAGCCATGATCAGATCTCCTTGGCAAGGCGAAGGCCGGCGAATTGCCAACGCATGGCTGGGTAGAAGAAGTTACGGTAGGTCGCGCGAATATGATCGGCAGGGGTAGCGCAACAGCCGCCCCGCAAGACCATCTGCCCGGACATGAATTTGCCGTTGTACTCGCCTAGACTGCCATCCAGCGGCTTGAAGCCGGGGTAGGGGCGATAGGCGCTGCCGGTCCATTCCCAAACGTCTCCAAACAGCTGGCAGGGTTGATCGGGCGTGTGAGTCCTACAGGCCACAGGCGAGAGATGGTCCTGCTCGACAAAGTTGCCTGTACGCGAAAGACCGGCGGCGGCCAATTCCCATTCGGCTTCGGTTGGCAGGCGGGCGCCGGCCCAACTGGCGTATGCATCCGCCTCGTAAAAGCTCAGGTGACAGACGGGAGCCTGCTCATCGACAGGTTGTAGGCCGCCCAAGCCCATGGCGTACCAGCGGCCGTCTACGTTCTCCCAGTAGAGGGGTGCTTGCCAGCCGGCCTGCCGCACTTGGCTGAAGCCATCGGACAGCCAGAGATCACTGCGGCTATAGCCCTGATCTTCGATAAAGGCCATGTACTCACCGTTGGTGACCAGGCGACTCGCCAACTGAAACTCATCGACGAAGACGCGGTGGCGTGGTGTCTCGCAATCAAAGGCAAAACCGTCACCGCTATGGCCTATGTGGCGTACGCCAGCCGGATATGAAAGCCATGTCAGCGGAGTGGGATCAGCGTGTGTGGCTGGCTTGAGATCGTGCCGATATACCGGATGGAGAGGGTTCTGGGCCAGGATGTGCTTGATGTCCATGAGCAGCAGCTCCTGATGTTGCTGCTCATGGTGTAGCCCGAGTTCTGTCCGACGGGCGATTTCTTCAGCATGCTGTTCCGGCAGATGGTTTAGCAGTTCGAGCATGGCCTGATCGACCCATTGGCGAAAGCCATAGACCTCTGCAACGGTTGGACGGGAGATCAGCCCGCGCTTGGCTCGTGGGAATGGGGTGCCATGGGTTTCGTAATAGGAGTTGAACAGGTAATCGTAGGCGGGATCCAGCGTCTTGTAGCCCGGCAGGAAGGGCTTGAGAATGAACGCTTCGAAAAACCAGGTCACGTGGGCCAAATGCCATTTGGGCGGACTGACGTCTGGCATGCTTTGTATCAGGTAGTCTTCGGTCTGAAGGGGAGCACAAAGCTTTTCAGTAGCGGATCGAACCTGTGTAAAGCGTTCGATGAGGCAGCCAGGGGTGTCGAGAGCGAAGGCATCCACAGTGTTCATCTCGCGGGCGAGATGGCTCATGGCATTATCTCCAGGTCGTTCCGACAGATGCCGGAGGTGGGCTTCGTAGAACGGACCCGGAGAGAAACTTAAAGTTCTTTCTAGAATAGAGGCGGCTAAGATCGATTGCTTCTGGATGGTCGAAGGCTTATAGCCGTATCGGAGCTGGTGCCAGAATACGGCTATAACGCTACCGCTTTACCACCAGGTTTCCAATTGCACGCCGAAGTTTGAACCGTGACGCTGAGAGCCGAATGCCCCTGAATCAGACAGTGCAGTGTCTTGCGCTGCGCTTAGCTGAGCGGCACGGTTCCACTGCGCATAAGTCCAGTAGAATCGGATTTCGGGACGATCCATCAGGCCCATCCCGCCTAACGCAAGGGTGGGCGCCACGGTGAACTTGGTCAATTTGCGTGTGCCGCCTTCTTCAGGGTCGATCTGATCGTGGCCTGCTTCTACCAGAAGCTTGAAATGCTCGCTGAACGCATAGGATGGGCGGACACCAAAGGAGTACCACGTCTGGCCAGCGTTGTTAGGCGCGCGGTCACGCTGTACCAATGCCAGCAGCATTCCGCCAAAGCGCGGGGTAATCTGCCAGCGGGGCGATTCCAGAACCCTTATGCTCTTTACATCCTTGTCGGCTTGTACGTTACCGGTCTGGCCAAGCCCGATACCGGGACCTTCGCCGTATTGAACCGTAAACCGGTTTTCGCCACCAAAGAAATTCACCTGCTTATGTTCGGCCGAGATGGACCAGCCGCTGTGCGAATCTTCAACATGTCCGGCTTTCTGAATGTAGCTCAGGCCAATTTCAATCTCGGCGTCCTTGTTGGCCTTGATGCCGCCCAGGTTGATGTCGTGTCGGTTGGCCTTGTGCTTCTGTTCGATATTGTCTTCTCGGGAGAAGGCATAGCTCAGGCGTAGTCCTGTGTCACCCAGGCCATAGTCCTCGATACCTGCGCCTGTGCCGCTTGGGTTCCAGTAGTAGAAGTCATTGATGTGAATGTCGTGACGCTTGTAGTAGCGGCGACCGAACCAGAGGCCACCGCCGTTCAGTTCGGGCAACGCCAGACTGGTCCAGATTTGCGGCAAGCGAACATTGCCATTGTCGCCGCTAAACGTGGGCGACTGGTCATAGACATTGTAAAGGCTTGCCATGCCGTGCAATTTCCAGAGCGTCCCGTCAGCGCCCTTGTACAGTTCCTGGTGACCCTCTAGCTCCCAGTAGGTCTCGCACTCGTTACCCAAGCGGTATTTGGCAGGTGCTCCCGGAAGCTGAAAGCAGGACTGCTTACCGCCTGCATCAGCACCCCCTATACCAACACGTCCGTACCCATCAAATTCGAATGCCTGCCCTGTGAGCGGAAAGATGCATGCTAAAAAAGCCGCAGAGGTGCCGCGAATCATTGTTTTCATTAGTTATTTTCTCTATCCCGATAGCGCAATAGTTCTTTTTTTAAAAAAAGCTTTTCTCGGACTCGCTGTTTCTCGACGAGTTGCGTAGCGCCTCGCTGAACTACTTTTGTATGACCTAGCTCTCAATTTGTAGACGAGCTGTACAAAAGTGCCAGTCGCATCGCTGTGCGGCCCCTTTATAAAAATAGTGAGGACAAGAAATATGGCGGCCTCAGATGTTTCCGCTGTCCAAGAGACGGATTCCCCTTCTGGCAAAAAACTGCACGAGCACATTTACGAAACCAACCTTCCGGCCCGGCTCGACCGCCTGCCCTGGGGGCGCTTTCATACCCTCTTGGTCATGGCTCTGGGTATTACCTGGATTCTCGATGGTCTTGAAGTCACGCTGGCGGGTTCGGTAGCGGGCGCCTTGAAGGCGAGTCCCGCGCTTCAGTTGACCAATGCTGATGTTGGATTGGCAGGTGGCGTTTACATCGCCGGTGCAGTTCTGGGTGCGTTATTTTTTGGCTGGCTGACGGACCGGCTAGGGCGTCGCAAGCTCTTTTTCATCACACTGTTTCTCTATGTAGGTGCAACGTTTCTGACGGCGTTTTCCTGGAACCTGTGGAGCTTTCTGCTGTTCCGCTTCCTGACAGGCGCAGGCATTGGAGGCGAGTACACGGCCATCAATTCCACCATTCAGGAATTCACGCCAGCGCGTTATCGCGGCTGGGTTGACCTGACGATCAATGGCTCGTTCTGGGTGGGTGCAGCCCTGGGTGCCATGGGCTCCATTGTGTTTCTGGACCCCGAACTGCTTCCAGGCGACCTGGGGTGGAGAATGTGCTTTGGCATTGGGGCGGCGCTCGGGTTGATCATTCTATTCATGCGCATGTGGATACCCGAAAGCCCGCGCTGGCTCATGATTCATAATGAGCCGGAAGAGGCCAAGCGCATTGTCGATAACATCGAAAAACGCTTCGAAGCCGAAGGCTACAAGCTTGAGCCGGTCGATCCCAAATTCCATTTGCGCATGCGCGGTCGGGACCATACGCCACTCAAGGAAGTTTTCCAGAGCTTGTTTGTCGTGCATCGCCAACGCGCATTGGTAGGCATGACCCTACTGACAGCTCAGGCCTTTTTCTACAATGCAATCTTCTTTACCTATGCGTTGGTACTGACAGATTTCTATGATGTACCCTCAGAAAATGTCGGCTGGTATGTACTGCCATTTGCGCTCGGTAATTTCTGTGGTCCACTGCTCCTGGGGCGACTGTTCGACGTGGTTGGCCGCCGGATCATGATCAGCTCTACCTACGCTATTTCGGGTGTCCTGCTCATCATCACAGGCTATATGTTCCAGCAGGGTATGTTGGATGCAACGACTCAGACGATTGCCTGGATGGTTATCTTCTTCTTTGCATCGGCGGCAGCCAGCTCGGCCTATCTGACCGTTGCTGAAACGTTCCCGTTGGAAATCCGCGCCTTGGCGATTGCAGTGTTCTACGCCTTTGGTACAGGGCTTGGTGGAATTATTGGCCCAACCCTGTTTGGTCAGCTGATTGAGAGTGGTAGCCGAGTCAACGTCTTCTATGGCTACGCCATTGGCGCTAGCCTCATGATTGCAGCAGGGATAGTGCAGTCGATCTGGGGCGTGGCAGCCGAACGCAAGTCACTCGAGTCAGTCGCGCGACCGCTGTCGCTGGCAGACAATTGAGTCAGAAGGCTTGATGCAATCGTCTGTTACTAAGCCGGGCGAAGTAGAGAAATCCACTCGTCCGGCTTCGTTTATACCGCCTTGTCTGTTATCGAAGTCGCTCCCATAGTGGGGTCATGACTTATCCTTTACGTCCCGCTTCCAGCCAAGAGGCTCTGGCAGGTTTTCATCCTGCCGTGCAGTCCTGGTTCTCGCGTACCTTCGCCTATCCAACCCAAGCCCAGCAGCATGCCTGGCCTGCCATCAGGGCAGGACAGTCGACGCTGGTCGCAGCCCCTACCGGCTCTGGCAAGACCCTGACAGCCTTCATGGCGGCAATCGATGAACTGGTACGCCTGGGTGTTGAACACAACGGTGCCTTGCCGGATGAGACCTGGGTTGTTTACGTTTCACCGCTCAAGGCGTTATCGAACGATATTCGAATCAATCTGGAAAAGCCGCTCGCAGGTATCACGGCTGAGCTTGAACAGTTTGGTTTGCCGCCTGTAGCGATCCGAACGGCCGTCAGAACAGGCGATACACCGCAGCGCGAGCGTAATGCCATGCGTAAACGGCCGCCACACATCCTGGTGACGACGCCAGAATCGCTTTATGTACTGCTGGGCTCAGACTCTGGACGCGCGCTTCTACATACGGTGCGCAGCGTCATTGTGGATGAGATCCATGCCATTGCTGACGGAAAGCGGGGCAGTCATTTGAGTCTTTCTCTTACGCGCCTGGAGGCCTTATGCGAGCGGTCTCTGGTGCGTATTGGATTGTCGGCTACACAAAAGCCTATCGGCGCCGTCGCGCGCTTCCTGGTGGGGTGCGATAGAACAGGGCAGGAAAGACCTTGTGCGGTCGTTGATATCGGCCATGATCGTGTTCGGGATCTTGCTCTTGAAGTACCGCCCGCTCCGCTGCAGCCTGTGATGTCCAATGAAGCGTGGGAAGGGCTTTATGATCGTCTGGCCGAGCAGGCTGAGGCCCATCGAACGACGCTGATTTTCGTCAATACGCGCCGTATGGCCGAGCGCATGGCCAGGCATCTGACGGACCGGCTCGGCAGTCGGGCAGTGGCCGCCCACCATGGCAGTCTGGCCAAGGAGCAGCGCCTCGACGCCGAGCAGCGCCTCAAGCGTGGCGAACTCAAGGTGCTTGTAGCAACCGCATCGCTGGAATTGGGCATCGATATTGGTGAGGTTGATCTGGTCTGCCAGATCGGGTCACCTCGCTCCATTGCCGCTTTTCTTCAACGTGTAGGCCGCTCGGGTCACCATGTTGAAGGAATTCCGAAAGGGCGACTGTTCCCAACGTCTCGGGATGATCTGATCGAATGTGCAGCGCTGCTTGATTGCATCCGACGTGGCGAAATGGATACGTTGGTTATTCCTAGGCAGCCGCTGGATGTGCTGGCACAACAGGTCGTAGCGGAAACCGCATGCCGTGAGTGGGACGAGGACGCCTTGTTTACGCTGGTCCGATGTGCCGAGCCCTATGCGGCACTGTCACGAACTGACTTCAACGCGGTAGTGACGATGCTGTGTGAAGGCTATAGCCATCGGCGAGGTGTTCGGACCGCCTATGTGCACCGCGACGCCGTGAACGGGCTCTTGCGCGGTCGTCGTGGTGGCAAGATGACTGCGGTCATGAGCGGTGGGACCATTCCTGAAACCGGCGATTATTCTGTCGTGCTGGAGCCGCAGGGGCATGGGATCGGGACGGTCAATGAGGACTTCGCGGTCGAGAGTCTGGTTGGCGATATCTTTCAGCTGGGCAATACGTCCTATCGAATTCTCAAGATCGAAAGTGGACGTGTCCGCGTTGAGGACGCACAGGGTCAGCCGCCCACTATTCCATTCTGGCATGGCGAGGCACCTGGGAGAACAGATGAGCTCTCACACGGTGTTTCGCGCTTGCGTCATGAGCTGGAGCTACGCTTATCCGATACGGCGTCGGTCATCGAATGGCTGAAAGTGGAAAAAGAGCTTCCAGCGGCGGCGGCTGAGCAGATCGTCGATTATCTGGGACGTGCTCGACAGATGCTGGGTGCGTTACCGACCCGGCAGACGCTGGTAATGGAACGGTTTTTCGATGAGGCAGGCGGCATGCAGCTTGTCATCCACTCGATTTATGGAAGCCGTGTCAACCGAGCCTGGGGACTGGCGCTGCGCAAGCGATTCTGCCGCCGATTCAATGTGGAGCTGCAAGCGGCGGCGACAGAGGATGCTCTCATCCTTTCGCTCTCTACCAGCCATAGTTTTCCGCTGGAAGAGGTGTGGCGGTACCTGCACTCAGCAAGTGCGGAGCACATTCTTATACAGGCGCTGCTTGAGGCACCGCTTTTTGGCATTCGCTGGCGCTGGAATGCCACCACCGCATTGGCCTTGCCGCGGTTCACGGCAGGTCGGAAGGTCGCGACTCAGGTCCAGCGGATGCGCAGCGATGATCTGCTGGCAACCGTCTTTCCCGATCAGGTGGCTTGTCTGGAAAACATTGTTGGCGAGCGTGAGGTTCCTGAGCATCCGCTGGTCAAACAGACCCTGCATGACTGCCTACAGGTATCCATGAATAGCCGCGCCTGGCTGGAGCTGCTCGGGAATATCGAGGCGGGTACGGTCGCGACAAAGGTCTGCGATCTGCCTGCACCGTCACCCCTTGCAGCCGAAATTCTTACCGCACGCCCCTATGCCTTTCTGGACGATGCTCCTTTAGAGGAGCGCAGAACGCTGGCTGTGATGAATCGGCGTTGGTTGGATTCCGTGACTGGCGATGATCTGGGTGCGCTCGATGCCGAGGCGATTGACTCAGTACGGGAGCAGGCTTGGCCGCAGGCACGTGATGCCGATGAGCTGCACGAAGCGCTCACAGGACTAGTGTGCATGACTGAAAAAGAGATGTCTGCGCAAAATAGCTGGAAACCGTTTCTGGCCAAGTTACTCAAGGCAGGGCGGGTATGCCGTGTTGTTACGCCGCATCAGGTCTTTTGGGCCCCGGTTGAGCGTGTACGCCTTTTGGAACTGGTTTATCCGGGAATGACACGTGATCCTGATGGCTCACTGCCTGTCGAACTTGATGAGATATGCACTCGGGAAGAGGCGCTGGTAGAGCTCATACGTGCCCGGCTGATAGGCTTCGGTCCGCTGACGTTAAAAATGCTGAGCCAGCACACGGGGCTTTCAATCTCAGAGCTCATGGTGGCACTCGCTGCACTGGAGCGGGAAGGTTATGTTTTGCGGGGGCGTTTCACGCCTGTCGCTGCTGAAGAGGAATGGTGTGAGCGTCATCTGCTGGCTCGCATTCACCGCTATACCGTCAACCGGCTACGTCGTGAGATTGAGCCGGTGAGTTGTACGGATTTCATGCAGTTCCTGTTTGACTGGCAGCACGTCACACCTGAGACCCAGGCCAGAGGGATCGAAGCCTTGTCAGCGGTACTGACCCAGCTGGAAGGGTATCAGGTGGCTGCTGCAGGCTGGGAAAGTGAGATATTACCTGCGCGCCTGCCGGATTATGGCTTTCATTGGCTGGATGATCTGTGTCGTAGCGGGCGTATGGTGTGGATGCGCCTGGATCCCGTAAGCAAGGCTGCTGGCGGACCTGTACGAGCTTCTCCCATTGTTTTATTGCCCAGACGCGACTTGGCTGTCTGGAATGCGCTATCTGCTCATTCGGCCGAGCCGGAGCTTTCACCTAGGGCACAAAAGGTCCTGGATGCCCTGTCCCGTCGCGGCGCGCTGTTTTTTGACGAACTGATGAGCGAAGCTCGTTTGTTGCGGACAGAGCTGGAAAATGCCCTGGGCGAGTTGGTCAATACAGGGATGGTCAACGCAGACAGCTTTGCCGGATTGAGGGCGTTGTTACTGCCAGCTGCCAAGCGAGGCAGCCGTACCACGAGTCGTCGGGGCAGGGTGCCTCTGTATGGCGGGATGGACGATGCAGGCCGCTGGGCATTGATTCGGCGGCCTGCAGCAGAAGCCGTGCAGCAGGTATCCAAAACCCCACGCTGGAGTGATGACGTCATGGAGCACATTGCCTGGGTGTTGCTGAGGCGATATGGCGTCATCAGCTGGCACCTGCTGGCACGGGAGGCAGACGCCTTGCCGCCCTGGCGCGAACTGCTGCGCATGTATCACCGTCTCGAAGCGCGAGGAGACATACGCGGTGGGCGTTTCATAGCGGGTCTTTCCGGTGAGCAGTTCGCCTTGCCGGAAGCTGTTGCGCTACTACGCGCCGTGCGAACACGTGCCGCAACTGAACGCTATGTGCGTATTGCCGCCGTAGACCCACTCAATCTTGCCGGTACACTGCTATCTGGAGCCAAGGTCCCTGCGGTTATGGGGAATCGGCTGCTGTTCAGAAATGGCGTACCGATTGCGGCCTGGGTGGCCGGTAAGTTCAAGGCGTTGATCGCCTTAGAGCCAGAGGAAGAACAAAAGGCCCGGCTACTGCTGATTCGAGGTGACGCCTACCTTGCACAGACAGGCGTAAGCAGCGTTTATGAATAGTGTGCTCATTACTTTGCCATTTGTCGTGATTAGATAAGTTTAATCAGGCGCTTACTCAATAAATGCAGGCAGCAGGTCGATACCTCCTACGACACGACTGTGTCGACCCATTAAACAATTATTTCTTGGTAGAGGGCATGCCTGTGTCCGAGTCCGTTTACTCCCTAACTACTTACTACCGCAAGGCCGATAAGTTGATGTTGGCTGTGGTTTGGGTCATGTTCGTCTATTCGCTCTGCCTGACCTACTGGGAAGGAAGTCTTACGCAGGCCCTGCTTGTCGGTGGAGCACTGGCTGCTTTGCCCACAGTGCTTTATAGCGTTGCACCCGGCTCACGCCTGATGCGTTGCACCATAGCCGTTGTATTCATGGGTTTTGCTGCATTGCAGATCCACCTCTTGCGAGGCATGGAAGAAATGCACTTCGGCGTCTTTGTACTGTTGGCGTTTCTGGTGTATTACCGGGACTGGTTACCCATTCTCATAGCGGCGGGCGTTATCGCTGTTCATCATGTTGGATTTTATGCAATCCAAGCGTCAGGATGGGATCTGCATGTCATCCATCGTAGCGAAACATGGGGCGTTATTTTCCTGCATGCGTTTTATGTGGTGTTGGAAAGCGCCATTCTTATCTATCTGTCGCTTCATACCCGTAAGCAGGCGGTTGTCAGTGAATCCTTGTTACTGGCAGTAAACTATCTGACACGTCATGGTCAGGCGGTCGATCTGAGCTATCGCATTTCACTGAAAAATGAACTGACAGACCGGTTCAACGGATTTCTTGACTCGCTCGACCACACTGTTGGAAGTGTCGTTTCTAACAGCCAAGGGCTCTCTGTTGCCGGTGAGGGTATGGCTAAAGCCACTTCTCACATGCGTGAGGGCTCACGCATACAGCATAAGCAAATTACTAAGGTTTCATCTGCTATTGATCAGATGGGAGCCACAATCGGGGTAGCTGCTGAACAGGCTCAGCAGGCTGCTCAAGTAGCCGGTCAGGCGACTAAGCGTGCTTATAAAGGCAGTACCGATCTGAATGCCATGCAAAAGGAATTCAGCCTTCTGGCTGAGCATCTTGAGGGAACCGATGAGGAAATGCGCGCTTTGGCCGCTCACTCTCAACAGATCGGAAAAGTGCTGGAAGTCATCAAAGCGATTGCCGAGCAAACTAACCTTCTGGCGCTTAACGCAGCCATCGAGGCGGCCCGGGCTGGAGATCAGGGTCGAGGGTTTGCGGTGGTGGCAGATGAGGTGAGGGCATTGGCGCAGAAGACAGCGGCCTCGACCTCAGAGATCGAAAACATCATTGGCTCATTGCAGATGGGAAGCAAAAGTGCAGTAGAAGCCATGCAGGAAAGCCGAGAGCGCGCGGTTCGCTGCGCTAGCGATGTGCACAAGAGCGCTCAGTCCTTGCAATTGATCTCCGATGACATCCGTGCCATTAACGATATCAATGCGCAAGTAGCAGCTACCTCCTGTCATCAGGTTGAAGTCACTGGCGAGGTAAGTAAACACCTCTACTCTGTACGGACAATCACCGAAAAGAATGCTTTAGAAGCGGAAGGGCTTGAGCATGAAAGCCAGCGTTTAAAAAGCCTCTCAGAGCAGTTCCATCAATTGAGTAGTGTTTTCAAAACCAGCCTTTAACCTATTGCATCCAGCGGTCCTATGACCGCTGGGTGACTTAAAACAGAGGGTGCGACGCCTTTAGCAATAAAGCGGTATCGCAGTAGGCGTTGTGTCCTGAATAGGATGAGCAATCCTGTCCCTGAAGACTGGTTCCGGTGTAAGAAAAGTTGAACTGAGTATCAGCCCATTTGCGGGTCAGATTTACCGACCAATCATTATACGAGCGAACCATGTCGCCACTTGCCAGCGTCACCGGCGAGTTCAGCATGTAATTTCCATAACGCATGGAAAGGCCCATTCCGAGAATCGGAGTAGTGCCCAGGTCCGCGTAAAGAGATGTGTTGCTACGGTCGGGATCATTGGCGAACGCCGCGCCAAAGCGGCTACCGAAGATGCTAATACCAGAGTAGATTTCCCGGCTGGGTTCTACGTCCTGCGTGACGTGATCATAATTGATCAGACCGAATTCATAACCGTATCCGCTGCTGGCAAAGCGATGCTTGTAGCCCGCATAAGTATCCATTTCAATGGATAGGTTATCTGCGGAGGATCCGCTGTTCGCCGTCCACTGGCCAAAGTACAAGCCAGTGTCATGGGTGAAATCCAGACCGCCATTTACTGCGCCGTTAGAAGGCTTGACGAGCCCCTGGGCCATAGTGCGCGTCTGGGTCGTTCCCAGTGTCATATCGAAGCCGCCCAGGTCACGCTGCAAGAGCGTCTGGGCTGTAGCAGTACCGGAGGCAAGAGCCGCCACAATAAAAACAAGCCATGAAGGGTTTGGCATGGGTTTCACTCCCCTAGGTTTAACAGGAGCGGCGATTGCTCAGCAGCCTGCACTAGCAGGCAAACAGCCAGAGGCCAAAGCAATGCCTGACGTCAACATTCATCCGTGGTTGAGCAGGTAGTTAATATTCAAAAAAGTCCGCCACGTGGAACACGCTACGTTCTTGTTATGACAGGAGGAGCCAGGCACTCAGGCACGTAAAACAGGCTCAGGGGAATAATATCGATCTAGCCGAATTGGAAAAGGTCATTCGTCGGTTAAATTTTGACCAATATTACAAACTTAGGAATAAGACCTCAGGTAATTACTCAACAGTTCCGCTGATCGTGCTAATTTTTCGTTCTATCGCACCGTTGAGGTTCAAGGTCTTTCTGTATATCCGTTAATCGACTGACGATCTGATTACGCTGTGTTTCATCCGTGGTTTTGTACACGTCGTCAATAAGCGAAATCGCTGCCTCCTGGGTTTTCGAAAAGCTTTCCCGGTAAGCAGGCGTCCACAGGCTTTCCCGATCCTGCAGCAGCTGTTTGACGCGCTGTGGGAAATCTGGCTCGCCGCGATGTTGCAAGGCCTCAAGCAGTTCTCGCTGCCACTGAATCCGATTGCCGACCCAGGCCTGATTTTGATCACCAAGTTGCACCGACCATTGCATGATTCGGTCTTTCTGAGCCGGATTGAGCGAGCCTGTCCAGAAGCTGATGCGTTCCTCCATACGAGCGGCCCGATCTCGAATCTGTTCGCCGCGAGAAGGGTCGAGGTACTTTTTACGACGGTCCTTGATGTCACGGTCCAGCTCTTCCTTCAGCTCTGCGACCTGCTGATCGGTCAGCTGTTTTAACAGATCGGTACTGGTCGGTGTGATTTCAACCGCCAGGGTATCGACGGCCTGTTTGAGTTCATCCATGCGGGCCCTGATCGTTACTGGGGATACCTGCTGGTTACGCACCATAGTCTTGATGCCATCCATCCACTCTAGATAGCGAGGCAGCTCGTGGCTACAGTGCCAACGTAGATGGTCCGCCAACCGTTCGTCAAACCAACGACGCTGCTCGGAGTTCATGTCGAGGTAATCGTTCATCGACCACGGTATAAGCGTATTGAGGTGCTTATAGGCAAATCCGACACGGGTACAGGCCCCGATACTCAGGGCAATGGCAAAGATGACCAACCAGGGTGAAAGCGGAACACGCATGAATACTGCCTCTTCCAGAGCACTACTGTTTAGTCCTTCAAAAACTGGTTCTGGTTGCATACTTGTCTGTTTGCAACGTAGCGCACAGGCCGTTTGGGTTGAGCGAAATATAGTGTTACGGCTGGGGCAATAGTTCTGGAATTGAATAGGGCAAAATTGACTCAATATTAAGGTAAGCCTGCCGATAATCTGTTGAGTGCGTTATTCAGGCAATTTTCCGGCAGACACGTAGTCTCTGTATTACAGGTAGTAGATCTCAGGAGATCGGTGATGAAAGAACGTATTCAAGAGCTGGCGTCCAAATTGATCGAGGCGCTGGGCCTGGCTGATCAGCCGCGTCTTCAGCCTATTCCTGTGCGCAGCCGCGAGCGGGAGCGTTTGGCAGAAGAGCAGCGTCGTCGCGCACGTCGTCGCTAACCCCTACTTAAATTCTATGCATTGAACGCTTGTCTTTGCCGTAGCCCGTATAGTCAAGTCGGTAACGGCAACGTCCAATGCAGGAGTCGATGCTGATCACGGCTCCTCTTCCCTGATTAACCCCTGCAACCAGAATCGCTAACACTGCTTTCACAGCACTGATCTGCTATAGGGTAATACCATCCCTGTTAAAAGGTGCCGAAACGGACTACGTCTGTAAGCGTTCGCTTATTGTAACTGTCTATGTGAGTGGGCCTTTTTAGCCGAAGTAAAGCGCTACAGTCAGTTTTCCGGTTAAAAAGGGGGAACACTATGTTTAGGTGGGCGTTGGCAGCGGGCGCGTTGCTGTTAAGTAATGTAGTCATTGCTCAGGGACAGGTCGCTACCTATCCCAGTGAGAAAGGCAAGGTGAGCGTTACGGTCATTAAGAAAGGCTTGGACCATCCGTGGGGGCTGGCTTTTTTGCCTGATCAAAAGGGAATGCTGGTAACCGAGCGGCCGGGGCGCCTACGTGTACTCAAGAGCGACGGCTCTGTATCTAACCCTATTGCAGGCTTGCCGGCTGTCTACAATCGCAGCCAGGGCGGCTTGATGGACGTGGCTTTGTCTCCTTCTTTTGCTGAGGATCGTCTTATTTATCTCAGCTACTCCGAAGGGGGAGGCGAGGATGACAAGGCTGGTACGGCGGTTGGGCGAGGCGCGCTCTCTGCTGACATGACCCGTGTGGAAGGCTTTACCGTGATTTTCAGGCAAGAGCCCAAACTTTCTACCGGTGCGCATTTCGGCTCGCGGCTGGTGTTTGATCAGCAGGGCTATCTATTCATTGCGCTGGGTGAGAACAACCAGCGTATCACGGCGCAGGAGCTCGATAAGCTCCAGGGCAAGCTTGTTCGCATCAAGGCCGATGGCACCGTTCCGAACGATAACCCCTTTGTAGGCCAGTCAGGTGCTCGCCCGGAGATCTGGTCCTATGGGCATCGCAACCAGCAGGGCGCGGCCCTGAATCCCTGGACCGGACAGGTCTGGACGAATGAGCATGGGCCTCGTGGAGGAGATGAGGTCAATATTCCGCTGGCAGGTAAAAATTATGGTTGGCCTGTGGCTACCCACGGGATCAACTACTCCTATACACCCATTCCGGAAGCAAAGGGCAAGGACGTACCAGGGACAGAGCAGCCATTGTATGTATGGGAGAAGTCGCCGGGCGTCAGCGGCATGGCCTTTTACTCAGCCGATCAGTTTCCCGCCTGGAAAAACAGCCTCTTCATTGGCGCTCTTGCTCAAGAGAGTCTGATCCGGCTGCAGCTAGAGGGCGACAAGGTTGTTCATGAGGAGCGTTTGCTGGAAGAAAAAGGGGCACGTATCCGGGACGTTCGCCAGGGACCTGATGGTTATCTGTACGTATTAACGGATTCGTCAGAAGGGGAAGTGCTGAAAATAGGGCTTGAATGAAGAAGGGCGCATACGCGCCCTTTCTCAGTTATAACCCGTGCCGTCTTTCATGCGATCAGGGCTGTTGGGAGAGGGCGGGTTACGCTCCGAATCCACCTGGGCATGTTCTGTGCGACGTGGCTTTTCTGCTTGATCTCTTTTTTCGTTTTCGGCATTTCGCGTTTGTTCAGTCATGGCTCACCTCGCATTGCGTGGTTATGAATGGCTCATAAGGTGTGACTGAACTTATACAGACCCGTTCAATGTTTTTCGGCCAACGGTCATTGCAGTGTCTGAAACGTTGGCTGCTCAGCTATCAAGGTCTTTAGCAGCTCGTTGACCTGCCGGGTAAAGGTATCGGTAATCGCTTCGCCGGTTGTATGTCCCATGAAGGGAAGAAACCAGATACCCATCCAGGTCTTGATGGAATCATCGTTACGGTGCCGGGCAACTGGGTGCAGGCTAGGGTCGAATAACTCGCCTGTCAGGGTAAAGTTGTCCTTGGCCACGCCGGGGACAATAAATAGCGTTGCGCCGGTAAGCATGCCGCTGGCAACAGAAGCTGCCATGGCGCTGTGGTTGTATAGCTTCAACTTGAGTACGTAATCACCAGGCTCGGCACGATCAGGCGCCAGGCTGTAATGACTGAAAAGCTCCGAGGTCTGCAATGCCTGGATGAGGGCCGGTTCCAGGCCTTCACGCGCTACTGGAATGGATCGGGCATCCCCATCGCCGGGTTCGCCCCGGTAGAAATTGAATTCCACGTGTAATCCAGGACGGGCGAAAGACGGCGAAGCGATGGGCGCTGGTGTAGGGGCGACCTGATCGCCTGGAAACACCGCACATCCTGATAGGGTCAGAAGCAGAACGAGTCCCAGTTTACGAAGCATATATCATCCTGTTATCTGTCGTGCAGGCATAAAAAAAGCCCAGCTTTGCAGCGGGGCTTTTTCGAGAAGTCGGGGTAGTTAGACTACCTGAACCTCATCAGCCTGCAGGCCCTTCTGGCCTTGCACGACCAGGAAGGAAACGGCTTGACCTTCCTTCAGGCTCTTGAAGCCAGTGCTCTGAATGGCACGGTAGTGTACGAAAACGTCCGGGCCGCTCTGCGGAGTGATGAAGCCGAAGCCTTTTTCATCGTTGAACCACTTGACGGTACCGGTTTGGCGAGTAGACATGGATTGCTCCCTGAACAAAGATTTTTGACAGCGCTGGAACTGCCCAGGCTGCGACTGAGTGCAAAGAGTCACCACTGCTAAGCGTGGCCATGGCCTCGCCGATAAACGGTACACGTGCAACACAGTGCAGGCACTGTAACGCTTTCGAAGATTTTGTCTAGCCCTTTTGCCAGGGCATTTCATGGTTTATCGGTTGAGCAGAATATGTCAGGTATGATAGTGGCTTCTCAATGAGGTACTAGCATGGCTTTAATCGGGCGTTTTAATAGTCTGCAAATTATCAAGCGGACGGACTTTGGCTTATATCTGGATGCCGAGCAGGACGGTGAAATCCTGTTGCCGAACCGCTATATCCCGAAGGATCAGCCCACCGAGGCGGGTGATTGGATCAATGTATTCGTTTATCTCGACAGTGAAGACCGGATCATTGCGACGACTCAAAAGCCCAAGGTTCAGGTAGGGCAGTTCGCCAGTCTGAAAGTGGTCGAGGTCAACCGTATCGGAATTTTTCTGGATTGGGGCCTACCCAAGGACCTGTTGCTCCCGCACTCCGAAGAAAAGCGCCCGTTGCAGGTTGGGGATTACTGCGTGGTCTATGTCTATATTGATCAGCGCACCCACCGAATTACCGCAACGGCGCGCCTGGATCGATACCTGGATACCGTACCGGCGTCTTACACAAGCGGTCAGGCAGTCGATCTGCTGGTGGCCGAACAAACGCCCATGGGCTTCAAGGCCATTATCGAAGGGAAGCATTGGGGACTCATTCATCAAAATGAGGTCTTCAAGTTTCTGCGTAGCGGTATGCAGGAAAAGGGCTTTATCAAGGAAGTGCGCCCCGATGGAAAGATCAGTCTTTCCCTGCAACCGTTGGGACGTCAGGCTGTCGATGCGCTGGGTCAGCAGATACTTGGGCTGGCAAAAGCCCGCAATGGCGTTCTCGAAGTCAGCGACAAAAGCTCGCCAGAACTGATCAGCAAGCTGTTCGGCGTCAGCAAGGGGACGTTCAAGAAGGCCATTGGCGGTTTGTACAAGCAGGGGCTGATCGTTATATACGACGACAGGATCGAATTACCTGAGACGGACGATTGATAGCCGCCTCACCTGAACATTGACGGAGGCAGAAATGATTCGTGAACTGGTGAGAATGGGTGATGAGCGCTTGTTGCGCATCGCCAAACCTGTGCCGGCATCCATGATTGGCAGCCAGGAGCTGGATGCGCTGGTGGCGGATATGTTCGAGACTATGGAACAAGCTGGTGGTGTGGGTTTGGCTGCTCCGCAGATCGGTGTGGATCTGCAGTTGTTCGTAATGGGCTTCGACAGCAGCGAACGCTACCCGGATGCACCTGCAGTGCCCCAAACCGTTGTTATCAATCCTGTGATAACGCCGTTGTCACAAGAGATGGAGGAGGGGTGGGAAGGCTGCCTTTCCATCCCCGGCCTGCGCGGTGTCGTTGATCGGTATGCCCGTATCCGTTACAAGGCAGTGGACGCGAGAGGCGAAACGATTGATCGGATCGCTGAAGGTTTTCATGCGCGCGTGGTGCAGCACGAATACGATCATTTGATCGGGCGGCTCTACCCGTCGCGTATCACTGACTTTTCCCGGTTCGGATTCACGGATGTCCTCTTTCCGGAAACCTCACCGGCAGCTCAACGCTAGCAGGCTCAGCGTTGAGTCGTGAGCGTCTCGATTGCCCGTGTGAGACGCTCATAGTCCACCGCGCCGCTAAGCTGGGTTGCTTCTTCGTAGGCTTGGCCTTCCAGACGGATTAGTAAAGTGGGCACCGCTGTAATACCCAGTGTCTGGGCCAGCGCTTCATCGTCGAGCACGCTCTGGGTATGACGATTTTCTTCAAGCGCCACACCTAATTCGAATGTATCGATGCCCTGCAGGTTTGCAATATCCAGCAGGATGTCGTCACGACCGATGTCGCGCCCTTGTTCAAAAAAGGCCTTGAATATCCCTTGATGCATGGCATCGAACTGTCCAGATTGCCGGGCATGTTCAGCTACTTCCAGTGCTCGTCGGCTACGGGGTTGCACGGGAGGCAGGCGCAATGTCAATCCCCGTTCTTCCGCCATGGGATATACCGCTCGCGCCCATGTGCTGCGTAAGTAATGGCTATCCGGGATAAGGGTTGGGATGGGGTCTGGTCTCAACTCGAAGGCATGCCATGTAACGGTCAGCCTGTCGCCATAATGCGCCTTCAGCTGATCGAGCAGCGGCAATTCCAGATAACAGAATGGGCAGACGTAATCGCTCCAGACGTCGATGTGGATAGGCAGTGTGCTCATAGGACTCTCCTTTGCAGGAACGACAGGCGTAGACTCTTGACTCTCGTTATGCCTGTCGGTTCGCAGGGGAAAAGCCCGTATTCCGCTGCAATAGCGGTAGAACGTGTTCAGACAGCAGGGGCGCCAGAGCAACCTCATAAGGTGGTGCCAGCGGTATCCAGGCCAGCGCCTCAAGCTCCGCCGCTACAGCCAGCGAGGGTGTATCTACATAAGCCATGAAAAGCTCTGCCTCGATCATGGTGTCTGGCTCGTTGGCAGCGGGCGCCTGGAAGAGGCCGAGCGGCTGGCAGGTCTCGGTATCCAGCAGCAGATTCAATTCTTCCTGAATCTCTCGTGCAAGTGCTTCGAGACCGCTTTCGCCTGCCTCCAGTTTGCCGCCAGGCAACATGAAGAATCGGGTATGTCGTTTACGTACCACGAGTAATTCGTTTGCCGGGTTGAGCAGGCAAGCGGCGGCAATCTTTAGGCGAGTAATAGGCATGACACATCCTTGTCTTGGAAGAGGGCCGCTATTGTCCGCACCTTGGTCAGTACTGACCAGCCCTATGTGCAGCTGGGGTATGAGGAATTGATGCGAAAACCAGAGGTAATCGATTTTTCCAACATTTCACAAAAAAACCTTTAAAGGCGGCGTATACCGATGCCGGTTATCGTGAATAGCGCTACTTGACAAAATCGAAACGAACTCCTCCGTGCCGCTGAAGTCACCTTATTAACGCGCAGTTTTATGTCTTTTGAGTCACCGCTGCGCTTACCAGCCGCTATTGTGCGGAAAAACGTAAAAATGGTGGGACCAAGCTATGACATCACCCTACGAGAGTAATACTCGAGAAAGCCAGCAGCAGAGTATGCCGTCTGCCCAAGAACAGGCCGAAGCCATGAAAGATAAGGCCCGGAGTGTGGCGGACAATGCAATGGTGCAAGGTAAAGGTCAGATTGATCGTTACAGCGACAAAGCCGCCAATGAAATCGAAACCGTCGCTAACAGTTTCAAAGCGGCAGCGTCGGAGCTGAGCGACCAGGATCGTGCCGGTCTCTCAGGCTATGTCTCCGATATCGCCCAAAGCATGGCCGGGCTAGCTGATACGCTACGTGGCAAAAGCGCTGATGAGTTGATCCAGGAAGCAGGCCGACTGGCCCGTGAAAACCCGGCACTCTTTTTGACCAGCAGCATCGCTATTGGCTTCGGACTGTCTCGCTTCGCCAAGGCCAGCAGCCGCAAAGCCAATACCTCCGGCATGGAGATGTCGTCCTCGAACACCAGCGGCTCCGGAGTAGGTTCCGATCTGTCCTCCGGTTCGTCCTATACCGCTCGGGCAGGTGCAACGGGTGAAACCATGACCACACCGCCAACGCTGGGCGAGAGCGACAAGGAAACATCCTGTCGTGTAATGGGCTCTAGTGCGGCCATGGGAACCACATCTTCGGTTAACCATGCCGGTATGGGTGGCTTTGAGCATTCAGATGGCACGCGTACCATCGATCCGGCATCCCAGACCAGCACACCTGTTATCGCCGAACAGGAAAGCACCTATCAAAACAGTACCTCCCAGTTGCCTAAAGGCGATACCACGGCCACTACCTCAATTGTCCGTCCAGTGCCTACATCCGACTTGGGCGATACCCCACCCTATGGTTCCCCCGCGCTTGATCCTGATCGTGCATCAACCACAGCGCTAGGCAATACCAAGAAGGACACTAACGGAGGTCTGTAATCATGAAAGAACAACCGAACCTACGTGATGCTACCTATCAAGAAGAGACTGGCATCGATTCAAATTCAACCTCGATTGCAGGTCTGGTGCGTCAGCTGACACGCGAAGTGCCTTCTCTGTTTACCAAGGAATTAGCACTAGCCAAGGCTGAGATTACCGAAGCCTTGAATACTACCAAGGCTGCCACAATCAGCATGGCATCAGGCGGTATTGTTTTGATGGCCGGTTTTATCATGCTGCTGCTTTCAGCCGTTCTTGGACTGAGCCAGGTCATGGCGCCCTGGTTGGCCGCCCTGATCGTGGGCGGTGTGGTGTGCATAGTGGGTCTGGTAATGGTATCTGCGGGCAAGAAGAAACTTGACCCTGCGGCGTTCAAGCCAGAGCGAACCGTTAATAGCATGCAGAAAGATAAAGAAGCCGTGAAGGGGAAAGTAGCATGAGCACCGATACCCATAGCCGACTAGACGCTGAATCGCAAAAAGATCCTGCGACTCTTGAGCGTGAAATCGATCAGCAGCGTGACAGTATCAACGATATCGTGAATGCGCTGGAAAGCCGCCTTTCTCCCGGCGAGTTGCTTGACAAGGCAATGACCTATGCCAAGGGCAATGGAGGCGAATTTATCAATAACCTAGGCTCGACCATTAAGGCGAACCCAGTGCCGACACTGCTTACCTCGGTTGGGCTCATGTGGATGATGATGGGCCAGAATCGCAGTCAGCCCTATACCAATGCAGGCATGTCCTCCACAGGCATGTCCTCTACAGGCACGTCCTCCACTGGTATCGTCGATTCGCTAAGGGACAAAGCTTCAGGCCTGAGCGACACATTACACGACAAGGCCAACAGTATGTCCGGCGCGGTACATGACAAGACAGACAGTATGAGAACGCAAACTCAGGGCTTTAAGGACAAGGCTGCGGACATGCGCAGCAGCACGTCTGACTCCATGAGTTCAGCCCGTCAGACTGTAAGCGAAAAAGCTCAGACTGCATCCGAAACCATGCGTAACCAGACGGCCAAGGCCAAAAGTGGTTTCCAGTATATGCTGGAAGAGCAGCCGTTGGCGCTGGGTGCCATTGGGATTGCAGTAGGTGCGCTACTTGGAGCGACCTTGCCTGCAACCGAGCGTGAAAATCGCTTGATGGGCAAGACCAGTGATCGGATCACTGACAAAGTGAAGATGAAAGCCGAGCAGGGTTATGCCAAGGCAACTGAAGTAGGGCAGGATCTGGCTGATCAGGCGACAAATCGTGTTAAAGAAGAAGCCGATCACATGTCTTCCAAGCATCAGGAACAAGAGCCACAGCGCGCATCACGCTCCATGTGATATGTGCTTTCCCGCTAGCGGCCTGCGCTCGGTAGGCCGCTAGAATTTCTCTAGCTTTTGATTGGATTCTCCTGAGTCGTATCGGGTATGGCGGCCTCTAACGGAGGCACGAACGTGCAATCGATATCTCACGATCCACTTTTCCCCGTATCCCTTTCTTTTTTCGTCTATAGAAAGCCTTTGTTGGGACTTTATTGAGTCCTGCCAGAATACTCTGCCTACGAACGCCGTCCTGGCTTCACACGCCCTACCCGGCACCACCGAAAAGCTGAAAAGGTGTGCGACGGGACCAATGGTTTGAAACAGGCTCTCTCGTAGAGGTCTTAATGTGGAGGAGGGGCAGGAGATCGAAATGAGCGTATTTAAAATAGCAATGTGCGGGCTTGGGCTGGCATTGGCGTTGGCTGCCAATACAGGTATTGCAGACGAGTTTGATAGACGTGCGATACCCCGAACCTATATAAGCCCCGGAGCGTCCGGGAGCATCGAGACGCAGCAGCGTAGCCAGCACTATAATTTATACGGTGGCCAGGCTGTCCCGCGTGGAACGGTTCGGGAGTACCGCTCTCATTCCAGCGGACTGTATGAACAGCGAGGCTCGATTCGCCAGAGCACGGAATACCCTGGCGGAATCGAAATTGAACGGACGCCGGGCTCTACAACCAACCGGCTTGAACGTCGTCAGTGAGTCATGGCCGCTGTTTCGGAAGGCTTGTCACTGCTCAGACGCTCCACCAATACCAATGCCTTCTCGAAAGAAGGATAGCCGCTCTTGGCAACGTCAAGATCGCTGTAGCTGTCCTTGTAGGTTTCCGCTCGAATAGGGTCTGCTTCAGTTACCAGGTAAGGCTTGGAATAGACCTGATAGAGCATTGCATAGGCCAGCGGATACTCTTTCTTGGCTGAGGTTTCCAGCAGGGACAGCACGTCATCTGCTTGCGGGCCTTGCTTGATCATCACCAGCGCCTTGTAGAACTCGATCTCGCCGGTGCCTTCTTCAGCTTTGTCGGTTTGCATCGAGGCGCGATTGAGCAAGGCGTCAGCCAGTTTGAGTTCATCTTCCCCTCCCGATACTACAAGCATCTTTGCCTGGAGGAGGTCATTCTGGGTGAGCAGATGCAGTTCTTCCTGAGTAAGTTGAGGGGATTTACTGGCGCAGCCTACCAGCAATGCGGTAGCGAAAAGAGGAATCCATTTTTTCATAATAGATCGTTTGATCCCTTGTCTAGCCATCTGAAGCAGCTTGTCTTCGACGGTGGTGGTGCCAACGAGTTCACTACTCATCATATCTCGTCTGCGGAAAAGCGCTTTATAATCGAACCGCTGGGCGCTTTCGTGGTCGGATCTCCCAACGCTCGGGGTCGAGCGCTTTTAGACGTCCATTTAATCGGTCACTGAGAGCCTCATGCTGAGCATTGTAACCCGATGAACGGCTGTTTAGACTGCCATAGTATTGCTCCCACAGATCAAAGGACGCCCATGATCACCAAATGTCTGTTCCCGGCCGCCGGCTACGGCACTCGCTTTCTTCCAGCAACCAAAGCGATGCCGAAGGAAATGCTGCCCATCGTGAACAAGCCCCTGGTCCAGTACGCCGTTGAAGAGGCACTCGACGCTGGGCTCAAGCAAATTGCTATGGTCACCGGGCGTGGCAAGCGCTCTCTGGAAGACCATTTCGATATCAGCTACGAGCTGGAAAGCCAGATCAAGAACACCGCGAAGGAAAAGTACCTGACCGGGATTCGCCGCCTGATCGACGAATGCTCCTTCTCTTATACCCGTCAGATCGAAATGAAAGGTCTGGGTCATGCCATCTTGACTGGCCGTCCTCTGATCGGTGACGAGCCGTTCGCCGTTGTGCTGGCGGACGACCTGTGCCTGAACCTCGAAGGCGATGGCGTTCTGAAGCAGATGGTCAAGCTGTACAACCAGTTCCGCTGCTCCATCGTGGCTATCCAGGAAGTACCTGCGAACGAAACACACAAGTACGGTGTGATCTCGGGCGAAATGATCCGCGATGACATCTACCGTGTGAACAACATGGTTGAGAAGCCCAAGCCGGAAGATGCACCTTCCAATCTGGCGATCATTGGCCGTTACATCCTGACGCCTGATATTTTCGACCTGATCGAGCAGACCGAGCCGGGCAAGGGCGGTGAAATCCAGATTACTGATGCCCTGATGAAGCAGGCTCAGGACGGTTGTGTTCTGGCTTACAAGTTCAAAGGTCAGCGTTTCGACTGTGGTAGTGCGGAAGGCTTCGTTGAAGCAACCAACTTCTGCTTCGAGAACGTCTACAAGGAGCTCTGATCTCCTCGTTAGCCTGTGTTTGACAGAAGCCACCTTAGGGTGGCTTCTGTCGTTTAAGGCAACAGTATTTTCGTCAGCAGCGATGCAGGTGCGTTAAGCTGGTGAGCAGTTAAGCCGATCAGGATTCGTCATGACATACGATTTTGACCTTTTTATCATCGGTGCGGGGTCGGGCGGTGTTCGTGCAGCGCGTTTTTCCGCCGATTTTGGTGCTCGCGTGGCCGTAGCGGAAAGCCGCTACCTGGGTGGCACCTGCGTAAACGTCGGCTGTATGCCGAAAAAGTATTTCGTCTATGGGGCTTCGTTCCATGACGAGTTCAGGCAGTCGCGCAGTTATGGCTGGAAGGTCGAGGAACAGGGGTTCGATTGGCAGAATCTGCTAGCCAATAAAGACCATGAGATTCGTCGACTGAACGGCATCTATCGTGCACTGCTCATCAACAGCGGGGTGACACTGCTGGAAGACCATGCGCGAATCATTGATGCGCATACTGTCGAAGTGACGGGCAAGCGCTACACCACCGAGCGAATCCTCATCGCTACAGGCGGTTGGCCCTCAGTGCCCGAGTTGCCTGGTCGTGAACACATCATTACGTCCAATGAAGCCTTTTATCTGGATAAGCTGCCCGAGCGAATGATAATCGTGGGTGGCGGTTATATCGCGATCGAATTTGCATCGATCTTTCACGGCTTGGGCGTGAAGGCGACTCTCATGTACCGCAAGGAGTTATTCCTGCGCGGGTTTGATGATTGCGTACGGGTGCATCTGCGGGATGAATTGCTCAAGCGAGGCCACGATCTGCAATTCAATGCGGAAATTGCCCGTATCGACAAGCAGAGCGATGGCAGTTTGAAGGTTACGCTCAAGGATGGCCGTGTTCAGGAAACTGACTGCGTGTTCTATGCGACAGGCCGTCGCCCCATGCTGGATAACTTGGGCCTGGAAAACGTTGGCGTCGAGCTCGATGAACGTGGCTTTGTGAAGGTGGATGAAACCTTCCAGACCACGGAGCCCTCAGTGTATGCGATTGGGGATATCATTGGCCGTGTGCAGCTGACGCCTGTTGCCCTGGCAGAGGCCATGACCTTGGCCCGCAGCCTGTACAAGCCTGAAAGTTACAAGCCACTTGATTACAACCTCATCGCTAGCGCGGTTTACAGCTTGCCTAACGTCGGAACGGTAGGACTGAGTGAAGAGCAGGCCCGTGAAAAGGGCTACACGCTCAGGATTTTCCAGACGACCTTCAAGCCTACCAAGCTCAGCCTGACCAATGAGACGGAGCGTACGCTCATGAAGCTGGTTGTAGACGCTGAGACTGATAAGGTGCTGGGTTGCCATATGGTCGGGCCCGATGCTCCCGAGCAGATCCAGTGTCTGGCAGTGGCTCTCAAGGCCGGTGCAACCAAAAGCTGCTTTGATGACACTATCGGTATTCACCCGACAGCAGCAGAAGAGTGGGTGACCATGCGCTCCCCAGTGAGAGAAGACTGATTTACGTAATACATAAAAAAGGCCGGTAGTGACCGGCCTTTTTTATAGGTTAAGCAAAAGAATTCAGTGCGCCTTGGCTACCTTGGTTTCACTGGCGGTTGTCTCTTCACGCCGCCCGTAGCGCTGTGCCAATACCGCACACACCATCAGCTGGATCTGATGAAACAGCATGATGGGTAGCAGAATGGCACCCATGCTGCTGCCAGCGAATAACACCTTGGCCATCGGCACGCCAGTCGCCAGACTCTTCTTGGAGCCGCAGAACACTACTGCGATCTCATCTTCTTTATTAAAGCCCAACAGGCGCGACGTATAGCGGGTAATCAGCAGCGCCAGGGTGAGGATTACCGAGCAGACTGCAGCAAGGCCCAGCAAAGCGGTCAGTGGAATGGATGACCAGAGGCCTTCAAGAATGGCAGCGCTGAACGCAGTATAGACAACAAGCAGAATGGAGCCCTGATCGACAAACTTGAGGCTGGACTTGTGTTTGTCGACCCATCCGCCAATCCAGCGGCGCAGGATTTGACCCGCAATAAAGGGAACCAGAAGCTGAAGGAAAATCTTGGTAATGGCATCTAGGGTGGACATCCCATTGGTGTCTCCACTGCTTTGCGTGTCCAGCAGCAGGCTTACCAGTAGCGGCGTCAGGAACACACCAATCAGGCTGGACGCCGAGGCACTGCACACGGCGGCAGGCACGTTGCCGCGGCCCATTGAAACAAAGGCGATGGAGGACTGTACGGTTGCCGGTAGGGCACACATATACAGTACGCCCATGTAAAGCTCAGACGTGACAAGGGGCGAAAGCAGCGGCTTGAGCGCCCAGCCCAGTAGCGGGAATAACAGGAAGGTGCAGCAGAAGATCAGGAGATGAAGGCGCCAGTGGGTAACGCCCGCTACAATGGCCTCGCGTGACAGCTTGGCGCCATGCAGGAAAAACAACAGGCCAATGGCGATGTTGGTGATCACATTGAGTACCCCGGCAGCGGTTCCGCTACAGGGAAAGATGCTAGCCAACGTGACGGTTGCTATCAGGTACAACGTAAAGTTGTCGGGTAAAAAGCGTGGACGAGCCATTCACATCTCTCGAACAGTTGTTGAGTCTGACTTCGCAGTCTACTGTGGTGTGATTATTCCGACTAACGTCAAAAAGGCTTTCAATGTCGCCTAACGGACAATCCGCTGAGTTACGCCGGCAGATTCCTTCTCTCAAAGCGCTGCCTCGCCCGGTTTATGCCCGGGCCGAGTCGCTGGCACGTGGCTCTTGGACGCCTTGGCATAGTCATCCGTGGGCGCAGCTCTCCTATGCCATCAAGGGGGTGCTTTCGGTGCACACTCGCGCGGGTAGTTTTGTCGCACCTCCTCAGCGGGCCGTGTGGATTCCGGCGGGGCTGGAGCATGAGGTGCGCTCTTCAGCCGAGGCTGAAATGCGCAGCCTCTACCTAGGACCGCAGCTATTGCCGAACCGGGGGGCCGAGTGTCGGGTACTGAGCGTCAGTTTACTGTTGCGTGAACTGATACGAACGTTCACAACCTTTCCCGTCGAGTACGATGAAGAGGGTAGTGAAGGACGCCTGGTCGAGGTGCTGATCGATCAACTGGCAATCGCGCCTCATATGGCGTTGTCGCTGCCATTACCAGCAGATGCTCGACTGCGCCGATTGTGTGAACACTTGCAGCAAGCGCCGGATGATCAGCGCACCTTGGCGGAGTGGGCATTACTGCTGGGGGCTTCCGAAAAAACCCTGAGTAGACATTTTCAGCGGGAAACCGGTCTTACCTTCAGAGCCTGGCGGCAGAAGCTGCGTCTGCTAAGCGCACTGACCCTGCTTGAGCGGGGCGACAGTGTCACGGCGGTAGCTTTGAGTTGCGGCTATGATTCGCCGTCAGCCTTTATCGCTGCGTTTCGAGCGCAGTTCGGAACAACGCCGGGTGACTTCTTTACCCTCTGATGGAGCCCTCGATGGTTTCGCTGTTTTATCTGTGCGATCTATTTGGCGTTGCCGTTTTCGCTATTACCGGCGCCCTGATGGCCGGGCGCAAAGCAATGGATCTGTTTGGTGTTCTGGTAGTGGCCCTGGTAACTGCACTGGGTGGCGGAACCCTGCGAGACGTGATTCTGGGGTTGCATCCGGTAAGCTGGATACGGGACGACACCTACATTGCAGTGGTTGTCTTTGCCACTTTAGGTACGGTGCTGTGGGTACGTCTGACGCGACCGATACCGGAAAAAGCGCTTCTGATCGCCGATGCATTTGGTCTGGCAGTGTTTACCGTGATCGGAACGGAAGTCGCCCTGCGTCAGCAGGTACCTTTAAGCACAGCCGTCATCATGGGTGTCATGACCGGTGTGGCTGGTGGTGTCATCCGAGACATTATCTGCAATGACATTCCACTGATCTTTCATAAGGAGATCTACGCTACACCCTGTATTCTCGGCTCGCTGGTATACATCGGGCTGAGCCGCCTGGCGCTGCCGGCAGAGCTGGTCACAGGCGTTGGGATGCTAGTGGTGCTTCTTATTCGCCTTGCCGCGATCCGTTGGCATTTCGCCTTGCCTCGCATGCAGTTGCTTGACCGTAACCGGTAGTGCTCAAACCAGAAAGATCTCCCAGGGCCGAAACAGGCGCGACAATACATGGGATGGCAGGATAGGCTCCGGCGCCGGGCCGTTGGCTGTGTTGAACGCCTCGACAGCATAACGCTTAGCGGCAAGACTGGACTCATCCAGCGGTAGCCGTCGGGCACGCTCCCAGGGAAAGCGATCATCACCCGGACGGAGCCATTGCCATGCCCAAAGCGGGACTTCAATACAGCGAGCCCCTGTGACTACACAGGCAAAGCTGGCGGCACGGCCTGTCGCTTCGTGATCGGCATGACCATCCTCGCGCCAGGCGGTGAACACCGTATCGGTCGACTTGATGAGTGCCGCCAGTTGTTCGCTAAGCCGTTGTTCTTCATTGCTGGCGATGCCGTCGGAAAAGTCCAGCCGGCAGATGTCTACGGACTCCAGGCACAGCCGTCGGCTGGCTTCACGACTTTCCGGCAGGGTAGGTACATGGAAAACCGGTTGGCTGCCCAGCCCTTGCTTGTATTCACCCCGCGTTACGCTGACTAAAAGAACTTTGCGCCCCAGCTCGGCAAGCTGAGCCAGCAAGCCGCCACAGCCCAGAATTTCGTCATCCGAATGGGGCGCGATGATTACGGCCCGTCGACCTGGCGGGACCAAATGATTGGCATCGACTTCCGGAATTCCGGCAAATCGGGGCCAGGCGGCCCACTCCTGCGCAGAGGCGCTTTTTTCCTCCAGGGTGCGGGTATTGAGCGTCGTCATATCGCTGTTCCTCGTGCGAGGCCACTACCTCGCATAATGCCGAACTGATATTGGGCGCTTTTGAGGCACATCAACAGTACAGGCGAATCATTTACTCCATACCTAACGTTTTTCGCTGCGCAGCGGTAATCCTCTGGCGCACGATTGCGTAATCTGCCCAAGGATCATCTTGCCGATGATCCAAATGGTCGAACAGCGTTTCCAGTGTCCACTGGTCGCCTCGTTCAAGTGTTTTCAGCTCCTCACGGCGTATAGGGACCGATACGCCCAGACCCGGGCGTGCCCGTAGCGAATAGGCCGATACCGTGGTAGCACCTTCGCGATTGCGCAGGTAATCGATAAAGATCTTGCCGACTCTGTTCTGCGCGCCCATCTTGGCGGAGAAGCGCTCTGGAATAACCGCCGCCATATGCTGAGCAATGGCCTGTGCAAAGTCTTTCACGCTATCCCAGTCATCTCTGCGTTCCAGAGGAACAACAATGTGCAGGCCCTTGCCGCCACTGGTCTTGATAAAGGCTTTGAAGCCCAGCTCATCCAGCAGGGTCAGCAACAGCTCAGTTGCCTCCAGCATCTGTTTCCAGGGCAGTTTGGGATCAGGATCAAGATCAAAGATCATGCGATCCGGTTTACCGATCTGGTCAGCCCTGGCGTTCCACGTGTGCAGTTCTACCGTGCCCATCTGTGCAGCACCCAGCAGTGCTTCAAGGCTGTCAATCACCATAAGCGGTGCATGGCCTGGATCCAGAGCCGGGTCCAATTCGCGGATATGCGGGATTGCCAGGGTTTGCTTGTGCTTCTGGAATATCTGTTCGCCCTTGATGCCTTCAGGAGTCCGTACCAAGGCAACCGGCCGGTTTTTTAGGTGCGGCAACATCCATGGCGCAATACGCTCGTAGTACTCTGCGACGTCTAGCTTGGTGGTTTTTGAAGACGGATCGATAACGCGCTCTGGGTGGCTGATGCGCACGCCTGCGACTTCAGCACCCTCTTTTTTCGTTGAGGCTAACGCTTTCTTTGGCGCAAGGGACGAAGCCTTACGCGGGACGACCTGCGCCTGTTCAAGCCCAATATCCTGAGCCGGCTTGTCTTGCCGCAACCCATGGAAAACACCCTGGCGTACAATTCCGTCGTTGGTGATGGCGGCAAACGCTACTTCACACAGTAATTCCGGCTTGAGCCACGTAACGCCGCGGGCTTGAGCACCCCGAGGCGGGTTCTTAAAGGGGGAGGTGTCAGTTGTGTAGGGCTGCATATGCTCATGGAGTGCAGCCAGGCTTTCCCGGGTAAATCCCGTTCCGATCTTTCCTGCAAAGCGTAGTGAGCCGTCCTTGTCATGCAGGCCGATCAGCAGCGCGCCAAAATGACTTCTTGCTCCCTGGGGTTGGGTATAGCCGCCAATGACGAACTCCTGCCGGCGCTTGCACTTAAGCTTGATCCAGTCGTTGCTGCGCCTGGAGGTATACAGGCTGCCGGCACGTTTTCCAATGACACCTTCCAGGCCAATGGCGCAGGCACTTTCCAGTATCTTGTCGGCGGGTACGTCGAAGGCTTCCGAATAACGTATGACGTCAGACTGGATGGTATCCAGTACGGCTTTGAGAGCACGACGACGTTCTTCGAGTGGGTAACTACGCAGGTCCGTACCGTTACAGAACGGCATATCGAACAGGTAGTAGAGGATGGTGGTGTTTCGGCCGGTATCGAAAGCGTTTTGCAGGGCCTGGAAGTCAGAGACGCCATTGTCGTCGAGTACGATAATTTCGCCATCAAGCCAACCATTATCCAGGCCAAGTGCTGAGAGAGCCTTTGCCTGTTCTGGCAGACGATGGGTCCAATCCTTGCCGTTGCGTGTGATAAAGCTGACCTTGCCATCATCAATACGGGTCAACAGGCGATACCCGTCAAACTTGATTTCATAGAGCCAATCGCCTGCCGGGGGCGCGTCGACCAGCGTGGCCAGTTGGGCTTCGACCATTTCAGGCAGTGCCAAAGGCGCAGCGGAAGATGTTGCCTTTGCCGCCGTGGTACGGGCCCGCCTGGGTTTTGCTGGCTCCGCTGCCTTGGCAACAGGCGTCGCTGTCTTACCCAGTCGCGGTAATGTCTTCTCGCTCAGTACGCTGTCAGGTAGAGCCTCGGTTACGTCATATTCGCTATGAGGTTTGGCGTCAGCGTCTTTTTCTTTGATCAGCAGCCACTGCTCTTTTTTGCCGTTGCCATGCAGGCGCGTGCGCACCAGCGTCCAGTTGCCCTTGAGCTTTTCGCCTTGCAGCTCGAACTTGAGCTTGCCCGCCGCATAATCGGTAGCTGCATCGCCATGGGGTATCCAAATGCCATGATCCCAGACGATGACGTCACCACCGCCGTATTCGCCTTCTGGAATACTGCCCTCAAAGGTGCCGTATTCGATCGGATGATCTTCAACGTGAACAGCCAGGCGCTTTTCCTTGGGGTCATAGCTGGGACCTTTAGGAATGGCCCAGCTCTTCAAGGTGTCGTCCAGCTCCAAACGAAAGTCATAATGCAGCCGGCGTGCATCATGTTTCTGAATGACGAACTGTAGCGCTTCGGGCGAGGTGCGCGCGTGGGGCGCATTGCCTTCAGGCTCTGCAGTCACCTTGAAGTTTCGCTTACGGGAGTACTCGCTCAACGGGTTAGCCATGGCCGGGTTCCTTATTTGGCTGCTTTACGGCCTTTGGGTGAGGCGGTACCTGACGAGCGTCGGGTGGTGCTGGTGCGCTTTGGCTTTGCCTTGGCGGGTTGGGCTTTTTCGTCGTCGTTCTCGGGCGGCGTGCGTGTGCCTCTCAGGCTACGTTTGAGCAGCTCGGTAAGGTCAATGACATCGGCTGTACGTTTGGGTGCTTCCTGTTCAGGCGCTTCAAGCGTTTCGAGCTTGCCCTCACGCACCTTGCGCTCAACCAACTTCATGACGTTGTCTTCGAAGGTGTCATGGTATTGCTCCGGACCCCACGACTCGGTCATGTCTTCAACCAGGCGCTCGGCCATGTCGATCTCGCGCTTGGACACCTTGGCGTCCAGGTCTTCAAGACCCACGTCCTCGGCTGAGCGAACCTCGTTGGCCCAGCGCAAGGTGTTGAGCACGAGCGTATCGCCCAAGGGCATGATTACAGCAAGGTGCTGCTTGGTGTGCATCACGACGTTGGCTACGCCAACTTTGCCGGTGCGTTTGAGTGTCTCTCGCAAAAGGATGTATACCTTCTCGCTGTGTTTTTCAGGAGATAGAAAATAGGGCTTTTCGAAGTGCAGGATGGAAATCTCGCTGGCCTCGACAAATGCCAGAATATCGATCGTCTGGGTGGCTTCCGGCAGGGCGTTGTGAATCTCCTCGTCGCTAAGCACGACATACTCGCCTTTTTCGTGCTCGATACCTTTGACGATGTTTTCCCGCGAGACCTCTTTGCCCGTATTCTTGTTGACGCGCTTGTAGCCCACCGGGTCCATGCTGCGCTTGTCCAGCCAGTCGAAATCGATTCCATGGCTGGAAGTGGCGGATACCAGGGAAACCGGAATATTGACCAGTCCAAAACTGACGGCGCCTTTCCAAATCGAGCGTGGCATACCGGTTACCTCCAGGTGTGTGCTTTCCAGTTTTGAGTTGACCGCTGCGTCCGAGGTTCCAAAGCGCCATGACGGACGGGGAACCAGATACGTTTCAAAGGCTCTACCCGTGACTGTCGAGGCAAAGCGCGCCTGCTATACACTGGCAGCGCATGGCCTCCTGGCTTACCGATTGAGTGAATTGAATGGATAGTGTGGATTCGAGCGTGTTGCGCAGCGCCTTGGCTTGGCGTCGGGAAGGGCATCGCGTTGTGTTGTTTACGGTGGTTCAGACCTGGGGAAGCTCCCCGCGTCCACCGGGTGCCATGTTGGCTCTGCGGGACGATGGTCGTGCTGCCGGCTCGGTTTCTGGTGGCTGCATCGAAGATGATCTGATTGCACGCATGCATGATGGCCGGATTCCCGAAACTGGAATAGAACTCATCACCTACGGTGTGACGCAGGAGGAGGCCGCTCGGTTCGGGCTTCCCTGTGGCGGAACGCTGCGTTTGGTGCAGGAGCCTTTAGGTGATCCACAGTGGATTGCCGATCTACTGAGCCGCTGTGACAATCACGAGCTGGTGGCCCGGCAGCTTGAACTTGGCACCGGAGCCGTTCAGTTATTTCCGGCGCAGGCGGACGACGCCTTGCATTTGGATGGGCAGACCTTGCGTGTCGTTTATGGCCCGCGTTGGCGATTGCTGTTGATTGGCGCAGGTCAGCTGTCCCGCTACGTTTCCGAAATGGCTCACATGCTGGATTTCGACGTGTTGATCTGCGATCCGCGGCAGGAATTCAACCACGGCTGGGAGACTTCAAAGGCGCGTTTCGTCCCGGGTATGCCAGACGATGCGGTGCTTTCCATTGTTCCTGATGAGCGGACGGCGATCGTGGCGCTGACTCACGATCCGCGTCTGGATGACATGGCGCTTCTGACTGCGCTCAAGTCCTCGGCCTTCTATGTCGGCGCGCTGGGCTCGTTGGGTAACAGTCGCAAGCGTCGGGAACGCTTGGCCTTGTTTGATTTGAGCGAGGATGAAATCGATCGCTTGCACGGCCCTATTGGCCTGCATATTGGTAGCCATACGCCGGCCGAGATTGCTGTTTCACTGCTGGCCGAAGTGGTCGCTGTAAAAAATGGTGTTGCGCTGACACAAAAGAAACAGCCCAAGCCTGTTGTCGATCAAGTGGCCTGACGTGGCTGATTCGCTATGCGTGATCGTGATGGCGGCCGGGCAGGGCAGTCGCTTTCGCGCCCAGGCCGGGACTGACAAGCTGCTGGCCAGGTATGAAACTGGGGTAGGCGAGTCGACCCGCGTGCTTCAGCAAACCTTGCGCAATCTCAAGGGTATCGGGCAGCGGCGGGTGGTCGTGACCCGACCGGATAATGGAGAGGTGGCGGCACTCGCCAGACGCGAAGGTTTTGACATACTGGCCGTACAAACCCAGGGGATGGGCGAAACACTGGCGCAGGCGATTGCGGCCGAGCCAAATCATCGGGGCTGGTTGATCGCCTTGGGTGACATGCCATTTGTACAGCCGGAGACGTTCCGCCAGATAGCCGAGGCGGTGTCAGAGGACGTAATTGCCGTGCCGTTCTGCCCTTTAAAGAACAGCGTTTCACAAGCATCCAGTAATTCTCCAGATGGCACTCCTGAGGCTGGTAACCCGGTGGCCGGCATTCCGGTGGCCGGCAATCCGGTGGCGTTTGGCCGTCGTTACTTCAAGGCGTTGTGTGCGCTCACGGGCGACCGTGGCGGGCGAGGGCTGTTTGGGCAAGGTGAGCTACGCTGGGTAGAGTGCAGTGATCCTGGCATCTATCGTGACGTGGATGTGCCTGACGATTTGAAGCGCACCTGACGGTACGTATGCTCTTTCCAATCGAACTTGCGCGGCGGCTGCCTTTCATAACGGAAATGCGCACTTCGTTTCGTGGGAGCATCCATGAGGTCAGATATCCAACCGGTTCTCGATTATTTGAAAGAGTACGACATGCTGCTGGTGACAGCCGAGTCCTGCACGGCAGGGCGGGTCATTCACCTGCTGTCTGAAATTCCAGGCAGCGGATCCTGTCTTGATGCCGGTTATGTCGTTTATTCTCCTGCTGCCAAGCAGCGTTTGCTGGGTGTTCACCCGTACACGATCGATACGTTCAACCTGACGAGTGAAGAGGTGGCGCGGGAAATGGCCATCGGTGCCCTGCACGACAGTGATGCGGCGGTCGCCATCTCTAACACGGGGCTTGCAGGCCCGGATGGAGTAGATGGAATACCTCCTGGCACCGTATGCTTTGGTTGGGGCTTTCGTTATCAGGGCGAGCTGGTCGTTTTTTCCCGAACCGAACGGTTCTTTGGTGGCCGGGAAGACGTGCAGTTGGCAGCAGCCGTCTACAGTTTGACGAATATTCCATTATTCCATGCACGATTATTACGCGGAGAGAGAGGCTAAACGCATGTCAGACGATTACGAATCCATTCAGCGTGACATTATCAAGGCACTCGAAATACCCACCGAATTCGATGCCCAGCGTGAGGCCGAGCTGCGTACCAAATTTCTCAAGGACTACCTGATCAAGACCGGCATGGAGGCGTATGTGCTGGGTATCAGCGGAGGGGTAGATTCCTCGACTGCAGGTCGTCTCGCCCAGTTGGCCGTCGAGCAGGCTCGTAGTGAAGGTCACAACGCCCGCTTCATTGCCATGCGGCTGCCCTATGGTGTGCAGAAGGATGAAGAGGATGCCCAGCGCGCATTGGGCTTCATTCAGGCGGACGAAGTGCTGACCGTGAATATCAAGCCGGCTACCGACGGGATGCTGCAGGGCTTGCAGGACAGCAAACTGGCCTTTCGTGATGAAGGGCAGCAGGATTTCGTCATGGGCAATGTCAAGGCGCGTCAGCGTATGATTGCCCAGTATGCGGTGGCGGGGGCCCGCAAGGGGCTGGTCATCGGGACTGACCATGGTGCTGAAGCACTGATGGGGTTCTACACGAAGTTTGGCGACGGTGCCTGCGACCTGACTCCGCTGCATGGGTTGAACAAGCGCCGTGTACGCATGATTTGCGAATACCTGGGTGCGCCTGACAATCTTGTGCACAAGGTGCCCACGGCGGATCTGGAATCACTGTCGCCCGGTAAGCCGGACGAAGAGGCGTTTGGCATTAGCTACGCCGAAATCGATGATTTCCTTGAAGGCAAGAAGGTCAGTGACCATGCCTATCAGGTTATTTTCAAATACTACAGCGGTTCGCATCACAAGCGAGCCCTACCTGTCACGCCGTATTCCTGAGACCAAACAAAAGGCCCGCATCATGCGGGCCTTTTGCCAAGGCAATACCCAATCAGCTGAGCTGGGCCTTGAGTTCGTCACGCAACATCGTCTTGATCTTGATGAGGTGCTCTTCCTCATGGCGCATGGGCACTTCGAAGCTGGAAGCAATATTGGGATGGTTCGCCTGGCGAGCCAGCTCGATCAGCAACTCCCATGCAGCATTGTCTGTCAGCTCGATGGTCAGCATGGCATTGAGGCATTGCGCCATGTTGGTTCTGGGGTCTGTCAGTACCTGGATAATTCCTTGAGCCATGGTGCCAGAGACATGGGCGCAGGGCGTCATGGCAGTAGGGTCCGCACCCAGTGTTTCGATGGACTCCCGTAGCAGCTGCATGTGCTCGGCTTCCTGCTGCTGGATAGTCCTGAGCGTTTCCAGAAGCTCCGGGCGGGCATCGGGTGCTGCGGCGACCTTGGCAATGAAGGCTTCATACAGACGAACCCCGGTGCGCTCGTAGGCCAGGCGCTCGCCCAGCTTGTCGAGAAGCAATTCAGGGTTTTTACCCATCATTTTGTCCAGGCCGGTTTTCAGTACGCCTTTCACCGAGCCAGGTGGAGGAACGGAGCCGACCTGCTCATCAATAGCTTCATGCTCACGAATGAACTTGACGCGCTCCTCAGTAATGCGCGAGGCATCGCCTGGGGGGATATCGTGACGGAACTGCTCAGTGGCCTCAATTTGTCTTTTGGTGTCCTCGGGGGACATTTGTGCGCCGGTGCGATTCAACCCCATGGGTGCAGAAGTAGTCATGGCGAGTCCTCAAGGTTTACGGAAGAGTTCGGTACCGGGTGTCCAGATATAACCTGCCGAGGCCATATCCGAAGGGATACCTTCTGAGTTCAGGTGGTTGCGGTAATCCTGAGAAGCCCTGTCTTCCTGCTCTTTTGGTACGTAATGGATGCCGTGGGCGCGCAGGTCGATTTCTTTCGAAAGGGTCTCGCGTACAAAATCGCGGTTGCGCTTCAAGGGGCGCATTTTGGGCAGCTCACCAACCAGCACTTCAGCCGGATCGCGACGCTCGTATTTCTTGAACAGGTCACAGGCAAATTCCAGGTGGCCCAGTTCGTAATCCAGGAAGCGCTCCCACAGGGCCTTGATGCGCGGGTTCTCTTCCTGTTCGGCACAGCTCGCGTAGGCATACACTTCCATCGCCTCATGAACCAGCCACTTTTCCATGAAGGTTTCGCTGGCATCCATTAGGGACTCATATTGGGTCACATGCTGCTCTTCAACCGAAGCGATTTCCGCATACAGCGCGCGTGCAACCGGATCGGCAAACGTGTTGCCGATATTCATGTAATAATCGTGAGTCTGGTATTCCGAGCTGGTAATCATCGCCGCATGGATCTTAGTGATCAGCTGCGCGGTAGTTTTGTCATAGCTGTCGCGTAAATCGTCACTGGGGTTCCGGTGGTGCTGGCTGGTCGGACGCCCCGGAATGATGTCCGTGTACCCTTGCAGAATATTGTTCGGATCTTTGCCCTCCAGTCGGTCATACATGGCCGAGTAGCGATACAGGTGATCGAAGTCTTCCAGAAGTCCGAAGCGGTATGACTGTGCCTGGTAGGGGTCAGGCTCGTTCTGGGCGACTGCCGCCGTAACTTCAATAGCCACCTGCTCGTAGGCAATGGTCGTTTCCAGCGGGGAGTGGTCACCGGAGATCAGCCAGTTGATGGCGGTAGCCTGATGGTGCTCTACGCGGCGGATATGGGCCAGATGAGGTTGCAGCTCCTTGTGGAATCGCGCGCCGATATGCTTGAGTCGAAGGGCCTCGGTTTCAATGCCATTCATGAGAATGATGCGGATGCGAGTCGTAGCATCATCATCCAGTTTGCTGATCGGTCGAGTGGCCATTTCACGCCAGGTAAACCGCTGCTTATCCAGCGGCGTGCCTTTCATATCCAGAAGTCCAGCAAATGTATCCATCTTGTCCCCCAGGTTTAATCGCTTCGGGAGAGGGTTAATTCCCTTTATCGCCTCGTCAGTAATAGTCACGGTTGCACACAATAGTGGCACCTGAGGATGGACTCTTGAGGCGTCATAGCATTCCTCTTGCCACAAAATAACTGACCAGTGGAATGTACTTTGAGGAAACTTTATTTTTAGATCTGATTAGTCCACTTATGACTAAAGAGTCGACTAGGCTGTTGTATAAATCTTGTATAAATTCAAGTCGTCTCGCTATAGACATATGGCGCTTCATTGCTAACAGAGCGCTCTAGAATGGGATTTGAAGGTATTATGTCTGTGGGTATGTATTTTTCAGCCGGTCGTAATGCGATGGTTGGCGAGAACTTTGTGAGAAGGGCAGTTGACTAAACAGAAGTGGATAGCGAAGAAACTAAGGCGTTGTGCATTACTTAATACAAGAGTTGTAAAACTTTAAGTAATAACAGCCGCTTATGTATTTCGGATTTAGCCGCTTAAGTTGGAAAGTTCGCTTCGCTTAACTAACTTCTACCCTGACCAAAAGGTGAAGAGACATGACTACTCGTCAAGAACATTTGATCGACTGGCTCAAAGATGCCCATGGTATGGAACAGCAGGCAGACAAAATGCTGAAGGGCCAGCTGGAACGTCTTGAGAATTATCCTAAGCTCTCCGCCCGTATTCAGCAGCACATCGAAGAAACCCAGTCCCAGCTTCAGTTGATCGAAGGCTGCCTGACTCGTCTGGGTACCAGCCCCTCTACCATGAAGGACTTTACCGGTAAGTTCATGGCCATGGGCCAGGCAATGGGCGGCATGTTCATGACTGACGAAGTGGTCAAGGGGTCCATGGCCAGTTATGTCTTTGAGAACGTCGAGATCGCCATGTACACCGTGCTGATCTCTGCCGCCGAAGCGGCTGGCGATCTGGAAACCAAGCGGGTATGTGAGCAAATCCTGCCACAGGAAATTGCCATGGCCGAGTGGGTGAGAGAGCATCTTCCGGAAGTCACCATGGCGTTCATGGCGCGCTCCGAAGCCGGTGAAACTGCCAAGAAGTAAGTATCCTGTTGTATCGAGGGCCAACCATACGGCTGGCCCTTTTTGTTGCATGCTTACTGTGTCGGGGCCGCGTTCCGCGCTGTCCAGGGATTGGTCTCAAGACTGTTGTGAATGGCCGTCGAGCAGAGTGCGGCGTGGCCGGTCGCTACGCTGATCTGCTTGAGTGATTTGACGACATCGCCTGCCGCATACAGGCCTGGAATGGAAGTACGCAGGTGTTCATCAACAATTAATGCTCCCGTATCGTCGGCTTCGGCGCCCAGGCGTATGGCCAGCTCGGAACGGACTCTAGAACCTAAAGACGGGTAAACGATGTCGAACCGATGAATCTCGCCCTTGCAGGTCCTGAGTTCTACCTGCTGGTCTTCCAGCAGGCGGATGCCTTCAACGCGATCACTGATCAGGCGAATGTCATAATGTTCGGCCAGAGCAAACGCTTCCTCACAGGCCTTTGGCTCTCCGTGTATGACAACGGTCACCCGATTCGTAAACGTGCGCAGGAATACAGCGTGTGAGATGGCGCATTCTGCCTCGCCATACACCGCCACATTATCACCATTGATCTCGTAGCCATCACAGATCGAGCACAGGCGCACGGAAGATGCTGCAATGGCCTCGTACACACTAGGCATATCGGGCAATTCATCCTGTATACCGGTGGCCAGCAATACACGACGGGTCAACACGCTCTGGCCATTGAAGAACACTTCGAAACCTTCCGGGCGCTGCTGGATGTCATCGACTCGGGCATTTTCAAAACGAGCACCATAGGTCGTTGCCTGCTCCCGCAAACGCTCCAGCAGACCTTTGCCCGAAATGCCGGGTGGAAAACCGGGATAGTTATGAGAGAGGGGAATCAAGGCGGCACGACTGGCACCGTCGTCGACGATCAGCGTCTTGCGGTGAAAGCGTGCCAGGTAGATGGCAGCTGTAAGGCCCGCTGGCCCTGCGCCCACAATAACGCAATCCAGCTCATCGGCTGCGCTGGTACCTGTAATGGATTCAGGTTGGTCAAATATCTGCTCATAATCTTTCATGATGGGGAGGCCCTGTTGCGTATGGTTAAGATCACACCCAGTAGGGCTGTCGACCACCTATGAGAAATAGAAGGCTGCGCACGTTTGAAGTTCTCTACAATTGCTATTGTCTGGCGTGCGGTAGGGTTACTCCGACGCTTTCTGATTGTCTTCTTTCTCCTGCATCTTTACCCCTAGACGCCTCACAGCGGGTAGCCATTCCTTGTTGCCGCAGCAGTCGCACTCCTGATCTTCAGGCGCAGGGTTGCACTCCGTTACGTGACCGCATCGTGAGCAGGCATAGTGGCTATTGACCTGGATACGCTCACTCATCTCATCGTCTGGCGTTGGCAGCAGCCAGAGTCCATAGTGCGGCGTACGGTATTTGATCAGGCTGAAGTGGCCGGATGACTCCAGGTAGACACGCCGAACCTCGCCCAGATGCTGGATGTTCTGCGCGCGCAGTTCGGAGTGAATACGCTCGGGTGAGAGGCGGGCCTTGACCATGTTGTCGATGACCAGACGGCCATCTTTGACGAGAATGGTTGAGTCCCCCTGGGTCGCCACTTCTACCGAGCGTCTCTTGAACGACAGAAACGACAGGCCTCGCTGAAAGACCAGAGCCGTCAGCAAGAGGACAGCAGCAGGCAGGATGCCTTTTTCCGGTGTCTGCAGGGGCACACCAATCGCCGCACCCAGCGTAATCATGACGGCCAGTTCCGAGATGCTGAGCTGAGCGGCGACACGGCGGCCCATCATGCGCATCATCATGAGCAGAAGCAGGTAGATCACGCCGGTACGCAGCACCACCTCGATCATGAAAGGCCACTGTGTTTCGCCCAGCAAAATACGGTGCCAATCCCAGGATGTAACGTTCAGCATTCAGTCCTCCAGCTCTACAGCGGCTGGCATCCAGCGCTCAGCCTTGCAGTATTCGCAGGCACATTGCGGTTCTTGCTGAGTCTTGAGTGTGTACCCGCAGCTCGTACAGGAAAAATGGTCCCGGCTGGCTACTGCTTCCCGCAACTCGGTGTCGATCTCCGGAATAATAGAAAGCCCAGGGCAGGGCTGGTCAGTCAGTACAATGGAAATGGAGCCGGAAGGCTCGATATAGACGCGGCTGAGCTGGCCCAAGTGCTGAATGTTGCGCATGCGCAGTAGTGCAAAGATTTTTTCCCGAGACAGGACAGTCTTTCGCAAGACCTCCAGTTCCAGTCGCCCATTGGTGATGGCAGTCATCACACTGCCCGAGACGGCATGGTTTACCTTGGGATGGCGCATGGTCAGACGCGCAGTTACTCGCTGAAAGATGATGACGCCTGCCATGATGATCAGAGGCGGCAACATGCCGCGCTCCTGCGCTTGCAGCGGTACACCAATTGCACCGGCCAGGGTAACGACCACGGAGAGTTCGAAGAGCGTATATTGGGAAGCCACGCGCCGCCCGAGGAGCCGCATGGCCATCATGATCAGAACATAGGTTAGCCCAGCCCGGATAACCACTTCTATCAGGAACGTCCAAGGTGTTTCGCCGATGAGAATGCGGTGCCAGTCTGCCAGGGAAAATTGCTTAGCTTGCATAACGGCCTCAACATCAATACGCCATGTTTGAAGCAGGGAAGGGCAAATCGGTTCGCTTGTTCCGACGAGGCGATAATCCTTTGATCGGTTAATGACCGTTTGTCGAGACGGGCATGACGCGCTTAAGGCACAAAACTGTAAAATACCGACCTTTTATGGCCGGCTTGTTGAGCACCTCCTGGATTATGAACTGCACGCTGGAAGTCTCTTCCCCTGATCCTGCTTCAATGCCACCGCTATCGTCAGATATCTTGAACGACATGGTATTCGAGCTTCTGCCTGCCGCTGCGTTTGTGTGTGACGCGACGGGAGCCATTGTTCGCTACAACCGCAAGGCGGCAGAATTGTGGGGACGGGAGCTCGTTCCTGGTGAAACCTATTACATTGGAATCGACCGGGTTTTCCATGCCGACGGGCGCGTGATGCGACCAGAAGAGTCACCCATGGCCAGTGTGCTGCGCTCCGGCACTCCGGTGCGCGATCATGAGCTGCGAGTCCAGAACTTGACGGGGCAGGAGCGTTGGGTGCTGGTTAACATCTCGCCGATTTTCGATGCGGTCGGACAGATCCAGGGCGCCATCAATTGTTTTCAGGACATCACCGAGCGCAAGGAAAGCGAGCGAAGACTGCAGGAAAGTCAGGCTTTTCTACAGGCTATCGTTGATGCAACGCCCGAGTGCATCAAGATCGTAACCGAAGACGGCTCGCTGATGCAGATGAACGGGGCCGGCCTTGCCATGATTGAGGCCGACTGCCTTGAAGCGGTACAGGGGTCTTGCGTATTCGATCTCATCGTGCCCGAGCATCGGGAGATATGGATCGCGAATCACCTGCGCGTGTGCAACGGTGAGCAGCTCAGCTGGACCTACGACATCATTGGCTTGGCTGGCTCCCGGGTAAACATGGAAACCCATGCGGTTCCGCTGCGCCTGCCGGATGGTCGTAGAGTTCATCTGGCCGTGACCCATAACATCACCCAGCGGATAAAAGACGAGCAAGCCGTGCGCGAAAGCGAGCGGCATTTGAGTGAGCTGCTCGATGGGCTTGCCGTGGCCGTTTACACCACCGACGCGAAGGGTTACCTGACCTTTTACAACGAAGCCGCAGTGGAGCTTTGGGGGTATCGTCCCCGATTGGGTAAGGCCCAGTGGTGCGGCTCTTGGAAGATGCAGTGGCCGGATGGTCGTGAGCTGAACCATGATGAATGCTTTATGGCTGAAGTACTTAGCGATGGTAAGGCCATACAAGGTGGAGAAGGCTTTATTCTGCGGCAGGATGGCTCGCGTGTTCCATTCGCTGCGTACCCGTCCCCCTTGCGTAACGCGCAAGGTGAAATCACCGGCGCCGTCAATATGTGTGTGGATATCAGCCGGCACAAGAAGGCGGAGGCTCAGCAGCGCGAGCTTATCAATGAGTTGAACCACCGGGTGAAAAACACGCTGATGACGGTGCAGTCCATTGCAACCTATAGCCTGCGTAGCGCAAATGCCGAGTCTCGATCCCGCGAAACATTCGATGCCCGTTTGCTGGCTTTGAGCAAGGCCCACGACCTGCTGACCCATGGGCAATGGCAAGGGGCTCAACTCCGAGCGGTAATCGAGCAGGAGATTGCGCCTTATACTGAGCAGGAAAAGTCTGACCGCATTGCGCTTTTTGGCAGTGATTATGCGCTTGAGCCCCGAGAAGCACTGGCCTTGGCCATGGTCTTTCATGAACTTATCACCAATGCCGCAAAATACGGTGCACTCTCCGTCCCGGAAGGGCGCTTGCAGCTGGAGTGGTATGTCGGTAAAGATGAGCATACGGGGCATGATTGCCTGGAACTCAGCTGGCTGGAGCGCGACGGTCCCACTGTCGAGACTCCTCAGACCAAAGGCTTTGGCTCTCGCCTGATCGATCGCAGCATTACGCGTGAACTGAAAGGGCGCGTCGTAACCACATTCGTACCGCAAGGCCTCGAATGTCACTTATCCATCCCGCTGTTGTGCCTGCAGGTCAGGCCCAAAGGAAGCTTCGTTTGACCACTACCCGTAAACGTGTCCTGCTTGTCGAAGACGAAACACTGATCGCCATGCTGCTTGAAGATATCCTGGATGAGCTTGGCTACGACGTGGCAGGTAGCGCGGCTGATTTTGATGAAGGCATGCGGCTGGCCAGCTCAGAAACCTTCGATCTGGCCATTCTGGATGTGAATGTAGGTGGGCGTGAAATTTTTCCGATTGCCGAGCAGCTGGCCGCGCGCGACATCCCCTTTATGTTCTCTACTGGTTATGGGGCCTACGGGTTGCCGGAAGAGTGGAAAAATCGGCCGGTTCTGGCCAAGCCGTTCAAGCCTGACGATTTGGAAAGGGCATTACAGGCCAACTTCCCTTGATGAAAACAAGAGTGAGTGATGCCTGAAGGCATCACTCATCGTCGGAATAACGTTCTTCCTGCCAGGGATCACCACGATTGTGATACCCGCGCTCTTCCCAATAGCCGGGCACATCGCTGACCCGAAACTGGATTCGCCTGATCCACTTGGCACTTTTCCAGAAGTACAGGTGGGGTACGATCAGGCGTACCGGCCCGCCGTGCTCGGTTGAGAGGGGATTACCTTCCCAGGAGTGGGCAAGCAGGGCGCCCTGAGCTGCGAAATCCTCCAGCGTCAGGTTGGTGGTATACCCGTCGTTGGAGTAGAGCAGTACAAAACGCGCGTCTGGGTGCGGCTGTACACGATCCAGCAGGTCCTGCGTGGTTACACCCTGCCATTGATTGTCGTAGCGAGACCAGCTGGTTACACAGTGAATATCGCTGACTAATCGAGACTGGGGTTGCGCCATAAAGGCGTCCCAGTTCCAGTTCTGCGGGTTTTTCACTGCGCCGATCACGTTTAGCTGCCAACGTTCCCGAGTAACGGTGGGCCTGACGCCCAGATCCAGTATGGGCCAGTTCTTGACCAAATGTTGACCGGGCGGTAAACGCTCCTCTTCAGGCCGTGAAATACGGCCTGTCAGATAGCGCCCCTCACTGACCCAGCGCTCTTTGGACTGGGTCAGCTTGGTGGGTTCTGGAGGTGGGTGATCCTTCTCATCGTCCATGCACAACTCCCATTTACGGCATGAATACCGCGCGCATGCAGTCCTCGGTCTTTTCCTTGAACATGGCATAACCGCGCGGTGAATCTTCCAGACTCATCGGGTGCGTCAGCAGGTAGGACGGATCCAGCTCGCCTTTCTGAATGTGCTCGAACAGCTTATTGGCATACCGCTGGCCTGGCTGCTGGCCGGAACGAACCGTAAGGGCTTTGTTGACGATGGCGCCCATGGGGAATTTGTCCAGGAGGCCGCCGTAAACGCCCACCACGGATACCGTCCCGCCTTTGCGACAGGCCCGAATGGCCTGACGAAGCACAGTACCGCGCTCAGTGTGCAGGTGCATCAGTTGTTTAGTCTTGTCGTATACATAATCCAGCTCGGTGCCGTGTGCTTCCATGCCGACGCAGTCGATGCAGCGGTCTGGCCCGCGCCCACCAGTCAGCTCCAGCAAGGCTTCGTGGACATTCGTGGTTTCGTAATTGATGGTAATCGCCCCGGCTTTTTTCTCGGCCAGTTCAAGGCGAGAGGCGAAGCGGTCGATAGCAATCACCCGCTCGGCACCCATCAGGTAGGCGATGCGAATAGCCATCTGGCCAACACCGCCACAGCCCCAGACGGCGACAGTATCGCCCCGCTGGATATCGGCATTATCGGCGGCAAAATAGCCAGTCGGCGCAGCGTCCGACACAAAGACTGCCTGCTCATTGGTAACGCCGTCGGGCACCTTGAACAGGTTGACGTCGGCAAAGGGCACCCGGATATACGTCGCATGGCTTCCGGCATATCCGCCAAAGGCATGGCTGTAACCAATAATGCCGCAGCACGGTTGGCCGTAGGCCAGATCTGTCGTTTCCGGGTTCGGGTTGGAGTTGTCGCAGCAGGAAAAATCGCTACGCTGACAGTGTTCGCAGTTGCCGCACCCTATGATGGAAATGGTAACAACGCGATCACCCTTCTTGAATTGGCTAATGCCGGAGCCAACTTCAACTACCTCACCCATGAATTCATGGCCGATAATGTCTCCCGGCTTCATGGCCGGCACGTAACCGCCCAGCAGGTGAAGGTCGGAGCCGCATACCGATGACATGGTGACGCGAAGAATGACATCGCGTGGATTAACGATTTCCGGGTCCGGTACGGTTTCTACTTGAAGAACGTTAGGGGCTTGCCAGGTGAGCGCGCGCATCAGTAAGCCCCTCCCTGACGAGTCTCATCGGTATGTGACGCGATAGTGCGCGGCTCGCTGATCACTTCGCCTTCCAACGGTACGGTTGCTGACACTTCATCCACCGGGACCCGTTCGACAGCGCCTGTTCTCATGAGGCTGTTGGTAATCTCGCCGGTCTCCAGGAGCTGCTTCAGGCGACGCAAATCAAGATTAAGCTCACGTCCCGAGAATTGGCTGATCAGACTGGCTGCGGCGTAACCTACCCGGCCGGCTGGCGGTTCGCACGCCAGAACGACCTGTAACTCCGTTCCCATGCCGTTAGGGGCATCTCTGAAGGTGAGGGTGGCTTTATGCTGAAGGTATGCCGTGGATTCGGTGCTCCAGACGATACGTTCCTGCGCAATCTCTTCCTCCAGGAACGCATTCCACTCTACTGTCCGATTCTGTGGGCCTACCGCAACCCAGCGATAGTGAGTGGCGTCCATCTGCTGGACGCGTTCGAGGCGACGCAGGAACAAGGGGAGATTTTCAATGCTGCGTACAAAGTCGTAGACCTCGGCACGCGGTTTGCCAATAGTAATCGTGCGGGAAATCGCTTCGGCATTGGTCCAGCCGTACTCTTCCTGCAGAAGCGATTCGTATGGCGTAGGCGTAAGCGCTGCCTTGGCCTTGCAACGACCAGTGACGCCACGGGCTGTTACCAGTGCGCCCAAGGCCATTTGTGCCAGCCCCAGAAGACCGCCATGGCGCAGGCCGCCTGCCAGGAGTAAGCCACCACCTACAAGGGAAAGGGTGCGCTCGGTTCCCTGTACATTAGGCTCATTGAGTGACTGCTGGGACTTGCGTGTGGCCATTAGTGGTTCATGCAGGGCTTTCATCGTGTGTTATCTCCATATAGAACCAATCGGTATCTAAAGGGGACTCCACTGCGAGACGTCCTGTTCCCTAGTCGTTACAAAGGCTGACAAACGTTCAGGCGATGGACAGGTTTGCCGCCTGACGCTGAAAGCGTCTCAGGTGGTTATGCTGGTCAAGGAAGCCGTCTCCGCAGCGGGCACACGCCCGGTTACCTCGCTCAGTTCAACCTTTGACGTCTCGGGTAGCAGCAGACCTCCGATCAACGCCATTACGGATATCGCGATGAGATAGAACGCTGGTGCCAGGTTGCTACCGCTCTGTGCAATCAAATAGGTTGCCATGAGAGGCGCAGTACCGCCGAAAACGGTATAAGCCATGTTGTAGGTAATGGCTGAGGCGGTGTAACGCGTCCGGGTGGGGAAGACTTCTGACAGCAGTGCAGCGGTGACGACACCGGACAGTACCGCTCCGACGGCCAATAGCAGTACGCCCAGAACCGACAGCAGCAGGTTGCCTGAGCTGGCCATCCAGAACGACGGATAGACCACAACGATCAGTAAGGTACAGGTTGTAAATACGGTAGCCTTGCGCCCAACCCTGTCTGAAAAGAGACCTGCGAATGGGCATAGCATGGCTGCAAAAACCAGGGCAATGACGGTAACCAGAAGGGCGGAGGCGCGATCAAGCCCACCGGCTACCTGCAGGTAAGTCGCAAAGTAGGTTGTGAACATGTAGAAGGACAGGGCCGTTACGGAAATAAACGCGCCCAGCCGACAGATAGCTCCGCCATTGGACTTGAGCGTTTCACGCAGTGGCGCATGTGCTACTGCGTGTTGAGCCTCGACAGACTGGAACGCCGGGGTCTCGCCTAGCCGCAACCTCAAATATAGACCTACGAGGCCCAGAGGCGCTGCAATAAGAAAGGGTATACGCCAGCCCCAGCTGGCCATGGCGTCTTTGGTAAGCGTAGCATCCAGACCGTAGGCCAATACGGCTGCACAGGCAAAGGCCGAGAACGTCGATACGGGTACGAAACTTCCGTACGTGGCGCGTTTTTCCCGTGGTGCATGCTCCATGACATAGGCGCAGGCACCAGCGTATTCGCCTCCGGCCGAGAATCCCTGGACGCATCGGATAACGGTCAGCATTAGCGGAGCGGCCATGCCTATGGCGGCATAGGTAGGTAACAGGCCTATCAACGTCGTGGCACCGGCCATCATCAGGATCGTCAGGGCCAGTATCTTCTTGCGGCCGATCCGATCACCCAGCATGCCGAAAACGATGCCGCCCAATGGCCGGAAGGCAAAGGCGACGGCGAATACGGCAAAGGTCTTGAGCAAAGCGGCTTTCGCGTCGCCGCTGGGAAAGAATTGCTCGGCAATGATCGTTGCAAGAAAGCCATAGATGGCAAAGTCGAACCACTCGACGAAATTACCGATCGAGGCGGCGGTAATGACTTTGCGCAACGTATGGGGGTCGACGGAACCGGGTGCTGCCTGGGTCATGATCACGCTCCAGAGGAAAGGGATTCGCAACGGGCAGGAAAGAGCAGGCGCACGGATTATTAGGATAGTGAGGATAGGTGGCCTGGTGGTATCAAACGCTACCGTTCTGAACTGTAGAGGCGGTTTCCCAGGCACAGTGGTCTGCCGACGACCCTTACTATTGAGCAGGCGACATGTGGGTGGCAGTGTCTCTCATCATGGCGGTCTGCTCGGAAAGGTAATGTCGACCGGCACTGTCATAGCGTGTCACTTCCACAAGTAGTGGAAGTTCGTCTTGCTCGGAAAGAGGAAGGGTAGGCAAGGGCAAGACTGCGCGCTTGGTCTCTTTAATGGGCGTTCAAAACAAGCGAATTAGTCCTACTGTGGCCATAGGCTTTATTCAAAGACTGACAGATGTTTTCTTTAGCATCTGGATAATGGCTTTTTTCATCTGTACCAAATCCCACGGCTTCTGTAGATAAAGCATGCCGTCTGGTAGCTCAGGAATGGTCTCCAGATCACGTCCGGTGGTTACAATGACTGAAAGACCTGGCCAGCGTGCGCCAACCATGGTTGCCAGCTCGGCGCCCTTGATCTGCCCAGGCACCAGATGATCGGTGACGACCAGAGAGGGCTTTTCACCTGCACTGAGCATGTAAACCAACGCATCATCAGCCGTCTCGAAGCTGCTGACACGACCGCCCAGCTCTTCCACGAAGCCCGATAAAATACTTTGCAGAAGTGGATCATCTTCAATCAAGACAAGCCAGTGGCCTTCAAGCAAAGCTTTAGGCTCTTCGATAACACCATTCATAGCTTTGCCAGCCCAGATCAGACGCGCTTCATGCGCAATCCCGTATTTTCTCAAATTTCAGGACACTTCGCTTTATGGGTGGACGAACGTACACCTGTAAGTTACTTGATCCAATTAACACAACGCGACATCAGTAGTGATGCAGAAGGTGTTACACCCTAAGCGCACCGCGTGAGATGCCATTAACGGGTGCAACGTCTGGCTGTTTCTACGGTTTCCCATCCTGTCCGCTCCGGCTGTCTATGCAGGCAGCCGGAGCGGATTTATTCGCGTTAACGCTTAAATGGTGCGATCGGATTGATCAAGGTTCCGGCAAGCTTCAGGTTTCCAGCCGGATCTGTCAGATTGACCATCTGTTGGTTGTTGCCCAATTGGAGACGGTTCAGGCAGGAGCGGATGAACTCGGGCGCAAACAGATCGTATCGGGCAAATTTTTCGGCATATTGAGGATGACTCTGCTGATAGGTGCTGACGCACTCGGCTACCAGCGACCAGAAACGGTCTTCAGCGTAGTCGGCTTTTTCCACCAGAATGGCGCTCATGTAGCGGAAGAAGCAGTCGAACACGTCGGTAAAGAGCGACAGGATTTTCAGCTCTTCGGGTACAGAGACGGCCAATCGCTTGATCTTTTCCGGCAGCTTGGCATCAGGGTTCAGCACGGCGATCTCTTCCGCAATGTCTTTCATGATTGCCCGTGACGGAACGTTGTTATCCAGCACCAGAATCAGGTTCTCCCCGTGAGGCATGTACACCAGATCGTGAGCATAGAAACAGTGCAGCAGGGGCGTCAGGTAGGCGTTGAGATAGCGGCGCAACCAAGTGTCCGTATCCACACCGGAGGACGCGATCAATGCTGTGAGAAGCGAATCTCCCTCGGCATCCAGATGCAGCAGTGAGGCCATGGTCATCAGGCGTTGGCCGGGCTTTAGTTGTGAAACCGGACTTTCGCGCCACAGGGCGGAGAGCATCTTCTTGTAAGGGGTATCGTTGACCAGTGCCGTCTCGTAGTAGTGGTTGCGATAGCCCACCGAGGCTACTTCACGCAAGATGCTGAAGCCGTTTTCGGTCAAAAACGGATCGCTTTCAATCAATGCTTTCAGCCACTCGTTGATAGCAGGCGTCGCCAACATGTAGTAAGGCGACAGACCGCGCATGAAGCCCATGTTCAGAATAGACAGTGCCGTTTTCACATAACGCTTTTCAGGGTGGCTTGCGTTGAAGAAGGTGCGGATCGACTGCTGTGCCAGGTACTGATCCTCCCCATAGCCCAGACAGACGATATTGCGGTTGGCGACATCGGCCGAGAAGGCCATGGAAAGCTTGTTGAACCACTGCCACGGGTGAGCTGGCATGAAGAGGTAGTCGTTCGGATTCAAGCCCTGTTCGGTCAGCTGAGCAGTGAAATCAGCAATCGTCTGGCTGCCTAGTTCCTCCTCGAGCAGGCGTTCATAGCTCAGGTCCGATAACGATGAGAACGTTGCCTTGGTCTTGCGTACAGCGAGCCAGACCAACTGGATCGGGGAGGCGGCTTCAGGTGCATAGGCGCGGTAATCATTCGCGTCGAAGCCCATGCGGCCATTGTTCGCGACGAACCCTGGGTGGCCTTCCATCATACCGGTTTCTACGGACTGGAAGTCAGCGCGGGTGAGTTCTTCTGCAGTTAATCCTGGTTTGGCATGCTTGTAGGCGCTGCCATACAGCGTGCTGCTGATCTCGTCCAGATAGACCGGCATCATGCTTTCCTGAATACCCAGTTGATCCTTGAACTCGATGATGAACTCCAGCGCATCCAGCGGCGCAGCGTTGCCGTCCTGCGTCTTTTCGATCGAGGCGGTGTCGATCAGCCAATGATCGAGCGCCAGCTTGCGAGCCCGGAAGCGGTACTCCAGTGCCGGATTGCCATTGTCCAGACGGTAATGCTCCCAACCGTTTTCAGACGCGATCAAGGCCGGCTCGATAAGCTTTTCATGGGCAAATTCCGCCAGGGCTTTGCGCACGAGCAGGCGATTGACCTTGCTCCAACGTTCGGGGGTCAGGTGCAATGCGGCTTGACCGGGCGTGGCGGTGGGCAGAGTAGTGATCATCTGGTTCATGGGCGGTTCTCCATTACAAGGCTGGCGGCGTAGTGTTCGCGAGTGCAGAAGGCAAGGTGGGCAGTTTTTTCGCCTAGTTGAATGACACGGTCGTACTCGAAACCGACACGCTGATTGAGCACGTGGATCTTGTCGTTACGAACATCGGGCTCGACGACGACGCGGCGGGCAAAGGGATCGCTGAAAATGAATTCCATGATGGTTCGCATCACGGCCAGGGTGAAGCCTGAAACAGGTTTCTCGCAGGGCGCGACGAGAAAATGCATGCCCCGGTCACCTGGCTTCACGTCGTAGTGCTGGCCTACCGGGTCATGAAGCGGCATATAGCATTCGACCAGAAAAGCCGGTGCGCCATCATGTAAACCCAGGTAGGCGTTGGCATGAGGAGAGGCCATGAGGTCGCGGTAGAATGTTTCCACCTCTGCCTGGGTCGCATTCTGCATCCCCCAGAAGCGTGCATAGTCACGAGTCAGCCAATCATGTAGTCGCGCCGTATCCTCTGGCAGGCTGAGTGGGCGCAGGCTGAGGTGGCCGAGTCCATGCTGTGGCTTGCCGAAGCACGGGCGGGTATCGATGGGTGTTTGCAAGGCAATGGCAGTCATATCAGACCCCCTTGTCGATAACAGGTGTTGTCGTGGGCTGGGCCGTGCGGACCAGCAGCGGATAGGCAAGGGCGGTCAGGGCAAAGCCTGCCGCGCCGATCAGAAAGGGCATAGTCAGGCCAAACGTGCTGACCAGGGACCCCGCCGCAAAGGACGAGCCCACTACGCCGAGTTGTTGAAAGAAATTGATCTTGCTGAAGTCAGCGGCATACGCATCGGGCGTGCTCAGCTCGAAGAGCAGGGCATCCAGCCGTACCGTGACCTGGAACATGGCCCAGCCATACAGGCAGCGGCCAGTCAGGATCAGGGCGGTCTGCTCACCAGCTTGAAGCAGCAGGCCGCACACACCCAGCAGCAGCGCACCGCTCAGGGCCTGTTGTCGGCTGCCGGTACGCCGGTTCAGCCAGAGTCCGAGCAGGGCCATGCCACCAGGAATGGCGTACACCAGTCCGGTCAGGGCGGCGTGGTCCAGCTGAGCGACCTGCTCCCAGTACACCGTAAAGAACGGCTTTACCAGGTAGCCGCTGAAATAGAACAGCAGCATCAGCAGGCAGAGCCGGTAGATAGGCCATGCCTTGCCGGTACGGTGCGTAATGGCTTGTTCCGGCTTGGCATGGGGTGGTTCCCGCCGTAGCAGGCGCAGGCAGATCGCCATTTGCAGAAAATCCCCCGCGGCCATCACCACAAAGACATCCCGTGGCTCCAGTACCTGAAGGACCAGGCCGCCCACCACGGCGCCGAGGATGGCACCGAAGTGAACGACAACCGACAGCATGCCGATAGTATGGGTATGGTTCCTGGAGTCCTCCAGGCTCATCACGTAGGGGTACATGAGCAGGTAGCTGCCCTTGAACACGATCATCCCCAGCGAGACAAGCCAGAACTCCAGGAGCGCCGATGCCCAATAGCAGTACAGGCACAGCAACCCGGCGGCGAGCTGCGTCCAGATCAGCAGCCGGATCGGGTGCACCCGCCGCGCCACGCGCGCCCAGAGGGGCAGCGCGAGCATGACCGTAAAGCAGATGGCGGCCAGATAGGCCCCCACATGCTCCGGCCGCGTTTCACCGAAACGGCTGGCAAAGTACTGCGGATAGAACGGAATCAGCATGGTGTCGCTGATGACGGCAAGGGCCGTCATGGCGATCAACGAGGTACGCAGCGTCATGTCTTGGCCGGCTCCGGCTGGAGCAGTGTCGAAGAGGGCGCCGTGAACTGCTGGAAGGCGATCTTGCGTTCGACGGGGTAATGTTCGCGGCCGAGCATCTCGCGAATGATATAGGCGTTGCGGTAGCACGCCATGCCCAGGTCGGGCGTTACCAGGCCATGCGTATGAAGCTCGGCGTTCTGGACGAAGATCTCCTGACCGGCGGTATCAATTGTATAGTTTCGATTGACGGCGAAGCGGCCACACTCATCGAAGCGCAGGCGTGAGCGTAACCCTTGAAGGAAAGGAGGGGTTCTGTAGCAATACCCAGTTGATAATACCAGCCCATTAGTCTGAAGCGTATAGCGGCTCTCCTGTTCCTCCTGAAACAAGGTAAGCGTAAAGGTGCCGGTACGCTCATCGTAGCGGCAGTCCTGCAGCTCCGTGTTGGTAAGCAGGTTGGTCCTGACCGGACCGCATAGGCTCTTGTTGTACAGCAGGTCGTAGATGTCATTGATCAGGGCGCTGTTGATCCCCTTGTAGAGCCCCTTCTGACTGCGCATCAAGGCGTCACGCTTGTGGGTAGGCAGCTGATGGAAGTAGTCGATGTACTCGGGCGATGTCATCTCCAGGGTCAGCTTGCTGTATTCCAGCGGGAAGAAGCGAGGCGAGCGGGTTATCCAGTTCAGGGTGTACTCGCGCGTGTCGATTTCCTGCAAGAGGTCATAGTAGATCTCCGCCGCGCTCTGACCGCTGCCGATCAGCGTAATGGTGCTTTTTGCCTGTAGAGCCTGTTTGTCGGTCAGGTAGGTCGACGTGTGGGACAAGTGGCTGCTGGCGTCCTGGCAGCAGTCAGGGATGTAGGGTGACGTGCCAGTTCCCAGGACCAGACGGCGCGCCTGATAAACCAGGCGTTCTCCTGTTTTGGTGCAGGTACAGTTCACCGTATAGAGGCCGGTTGCCGGATCATGGTCGATACGTTCGACGTATCGGTTGAACTCGATATTGGGCAGCCGATCGATGACCCATTGGCAGTACTGGTTGTACTCGCGGCGCATCAGGAAGAAGTCTTCCTTGATGTAGAACGCATAGATGCGGCCAGTGGATTTAAGATAATTCAGGAAGCTGAACGGGCTGGTCGGGTCCGCCAGGGTGACCAGATCGGCCAGGAAGGGCGTCTGCAGGGTTGCAGATTCCAGCATCATGCCGGGATGCCAATCGAAGCACTCGTTCTTGTCGAGAAACAACCCATTGAGCTCGTCGATGGGAGCAGTCAGGCACGCCAGACCCAGGTTGAAGGGGCCAACACCAATCGCGATGAAATCGTAGGTTGAAGCCGTCATGGTGGTTCTCCAGATCAGCACGTGGCCAGGGCAGATTGTTGGTTAACGTAACGGGCACCTTCATGCTTGATGGCGTCGAGAATGCCTCGCAGGTCGCCCAGGGTGGTCATGGGGTTGAGCAGGGTGAACTTGAGGTACTGTTGGCCGCCTACCTTGGTGCCCGCGACGATGGCGCGTCCGCTGCGAGAGAGCGCTTTGCGAATGGCTGCATTGGTCGCATCGATCTGCTCGGCACTCATCGGCTCCTCGGGGATATAGCGGAAGACCAGGGTGCTCAGTTCGGGAACATGGGCAATGTCGAAGCGTGGGTCACGCTCGATAAGCGGATAGGTTGCGCGAGTCAGATCGATCGCGTGATCGAATAGGCTACCCAAGGCATTCGCACCCATGGTGCGCAGCGTCATCCAGAGCTTGAGCGCATCAAAGCGGCGTGTGGTTTGAATGCTTTTGTTAACGAGGTTGGGTGTGCCTTCCTGGGTCTGGCTCTTGGGGTTCAGATAATCGGCATGGCAGGTGACATGGCCCAGCTCTCGACGATCCCGTACCAGAAACGCACTGCAACTGACCGGCTGGAAGAATGATTTGTGGTAATCGATGGTGACCGAGTCGGCATGTTCGATACCGGCCAGACGGTTACGGTATTTGGGCGAAATCAGCAGTCCGCCACCGTAGGCGGCATCGACATGCATCCAGATTTTTTTCTCGCGACAGATTGCCGCGATGTCTTCCAATGGATCGATGCTGCCGAAATCCGTAGTACCGGCAGTAGCCACTACCGCCAGCGGAATCAGCCCTTCGGCTTCGCATTCTTCCAGCACGCGGCGCAGATCGCTCAAGTCCATTTTCTTGCGCGCATCGCTGCGTACCGGTATCACGGCGTCATAGCCCAGGCCCAGGATGGCCGCGGATTTCTGTACGCTGAAATGACTGACCTCGGATGACAGAATGCGCAGGCGTTTGAAATCGGTCGGCAAGCCTTGCGTCTTGTTGCTGGCGTGACCGGGCTGACGGTTGCACACATGATCACGGGCCAACAGCATGGCCATCAGGTTGGACTGAGTACCACCACTGGTAAACACCCCATCGGCTTCGCTGCCCAGGCCGATGCGCTCAGCCGTCCAGTCAATCAACTTTTGTTCGATATACGTGCCGCCGGCACTTTGATCCCATGTGTCCAGTGAGGAATTGATAGAAGAAAGTACCAGTTCGGCAAGAATAGCCGGAATAACAATAGGACAATTAAGATGAGCAACATAGTGAGGATGATGGAAGTAAACAGCATCTTTCAGGTACAACGCTTTTAATTCTTCCAGTGCCTCGTTGAAGTTACCCAGTTTTTCATCCAGATTCACTTCGTCGAACTGCCGCTTTAGTTCATGCGGCAATATGCCGGTATAAGGCTTATCGATACCGAGCAATGTTTCCTTTATACATTCAGCCCCTTGAACCATAAGGCTTTCATAGGCCTGCGCATTCTTTTCGTTGAAAAGATGCGAAGTCGCCTGATCATCCTGTAGGCGAGCGGAAGGGTATGCAGTAATGGCCGCATACGAATGCAATGGATTATTCACGAATGGAACCTCGGCAATTGATTAAACAATTCTGCAATAACCCAACATGTTGTCGGGATATATGCCTCGCCGGGCTCTCACGGTAGTTTGATATTAATAGTTAGCTATATGCCATTATCAAACGGCTTAGCCTTTATAATTTAAAAGCAGTAATAACGCATTAAAAGTAAGTGTTCATTACTATCGCAAAGCCCATTCAGAGTAGACCTTGTATTGAATGAAAATCAATATCATTTAACACAATGCGGGTGATGAAGTGTGATGCGCTTCGCTTAATGGTGCGCTCTTTTGGTGCTGTGGCACGGTGATATTAGAAAAACTGATCGGTGACGGAGCGAAACAAACACAGCAGCGCTAACTTGGCCAGTCGCCTTGAGTTTACTCACATGGGCCAGCAGCGAGATTCGTGCGGAGCTGCCAAGGCCGGGGATCAATAGGAAAACCCGTCCAGTGACGGTTAAGGCACGACGGTTGCCTGTACCAGATTGAGCATAAACCTGTTGTATGAACAAAAAGGTCGTTGCCGTGATTGAAGCGAATTGCCAGGGAATATTTCGGTCCCATTAGAAGGACGCCCAATTGCATGTACTGAGGGCGTGACGATAACGAATTCACCGTCCTGAGAAAGGGAGCGCACTCATGCAAGAGAAAGTCGTCAGCAGTTCCAATGGTTACTACGTGTTCGAATGCGCAGATGCGACTGGCGGCAGCTGTTATGAAATCAGAATGGGCACACGCTGCGTCAAGCGCGTCGGCAGCCTCGACGAGGCCAAGCGATTCATCCAGTTCGCTTATGCAGAAGAAGAAAACTATCAGGACTAGCACCTTCGTGAAGACCTGGAATGAGATAAGGCCCGATCAGGCGTAAGGGATGGGAGGAAGGCCTGCGCGGCCTCCCTCCGGCAAGGTCAGAACGCGACGGCCTGACCGTCCTTGCGTGGATCAGAGCCACCGACATAACCATCGGCCATTTTCTGAATGATCTGAGCACCACCGAATGCAAACACGCCGCTTGGTGCCTCAACCTGGATATCATGTCCTTTGGCGCGTAGGGCAGCTACGGTCTGTGAATCGAACTGTCGCTCAACGGCAACCTTCCGACCTGACTCGATCCGCCAGCGGGGCGCGTCGGCCGCCGCCTGCGGGTTCTGCTTGTAGCGCAGGATACGCAACATCATCTGCAAGTGTCCCTGCGCCTGCATGGGACCGCCCATAAGGCCGAACGACATCAACGGCGTGCCGTCGGCATTCATGGCAAAACCGGGGATGATGGTGTGGAAGGGGCGCTTACCGGGAGCGACGGTATTGACATGCTCTGGGTTCAGAGAAAAGCCCGCCCCGCGGTTTTGCAGGCTGATTCCCGTGCCTGGAACCACTACGCCGGAGCCAAAACCCATGTAGTTGGATTGAATGAACGACACCATCATGCCGCTTTCATCTGCCGCTGACAGGTACACCGTACCGCCGGGCTTGGGCGAGCCATGGCCTGGGTCAGCAGCGGTCTCGCCGATCAGCCTGGCGCGCTCCTTTAGATAGGCCGGGTCAAGCAGATGGTGAGCCAGAACGCGCATATGGTCCCGATCTGTAATGTGATGATTGAGGTCCGCCAGGGCCAGCTTCATCGCTTCCAATACCACATGCAGGGTTTCGGGGCTGTCGACAGGATGATCGCCAATACCGATGGCCTCCAGAATTCCCAGGCCGCTGAGCGTAGCGATGCCCTGGCCGTTAGGAGGCAACTCATGGACCATGGCGCCTGCAAAGGGCGTGGATAGGGTATCGATCCAGTCAATTGAGTGATTGCCCAGGTCATCCAGGCTCATAACGCTGTTGTTGGCTCTGGCATGAGCAACCATGGCTTCGGCCAGGGCGCCTCGATAGAACGCTTCGCCGCGGGTTTCGGCGATCAGCTCCAGCGTTTTGGCATGGTCCCTGAGTTGAATCTTCTGCCCGGCTCTGGGGGCTCGGCCATCGGGCAGAAAACACTCGGCAAAGCCGGGCTGATCTTTCAGGAGCTGACCGCCTCGCTGCCAGAGTTCAGCAATGATAGGCGTTACCTGGTAACCCTCTCGCGCATAGCGTATGGCGGGTTCGGCCACCGTGGTGAAAGGCAGCTTGCCGTAACGCTCGGAAAGCCCGGCCCAGGCGGAAACCGCACCGGGCACGGTCACTGCATTCCAGCCGCGCTCCGGCATGTGTTTGTGCCCTGCAAAATACTGGGGCGACCACGCTGCCGGTGCGCGTCCAGAGGCATTCAGGCCCTGTAATGTCTTGCCATCCCAGACGATGGCAAAGGCATCACTGCCGATACCACACCCTGTTGGCTCTACTACCGTAAGCACCATGGCAGCAGCAATTGCCGCATCTACCGCATTACCGCCACGGCGCAGCATGTCCAGGCCTGCCTGGGCGGCCAGTGGCTGGGAGGCCGCTACCATGTTCCGTCCCATGACAGGGGAGCGGGCAGAGGCGTAAGGCTGGCTATAATCTAGATGATCGAACATGGGATCACTCTCTTCTTGTCTGACGGTTAGTCTTTGGGATCCAGCGCATCGCGCAAGCCGTCGCCCAGCAGGTTAAAGCACAGCACCGTGATATAGATGGCCACGCCTGGAGCAATAGACATCCAGGGCGCCTGTTCCATGAAATTCTTGGCTGTGTTGAGCATGGAGCCCCAGGAGGGCGCTGGCGGTTGCTGGCCAAGGCCCAGGAACGACAGGCTCGCTTCTGCGAGAATGGCTGAGGCAATGGTCAGGGTTGCCTGGACTACCAGCGGCGAAAGGACATTCGGTAACACATAGCGCAGAATGATCCAGCGATCCGGCAGGCCAATGGCGCGGGCACCTTCCAGGTAGTCCTCATGTTTAATCGAAAGGACCTGTCCGCGCGTCAGGCGCGCAAAGATAGGCATGGCAGACAGGCCAATGGCGATCATGGCATTAGTCAGGCTAGGGCCAAGAAATGCCCCCAGCGCGATAGCCAGCACCAGAAACGGACAAGACAGCAGTGCTTCCATGATCCGGGAAATAAGGGCATCCAGCGCGCCCCCAAAATAGCCGGCTATAAGACCTAGCGGAACACCGATGGCCATGGCGATGGCGACCGATACTCCACCCGCCAGCAACGAGCTGCGCGCACCCCAGAGCAGGCGTGAGAACAGGTCGCGGCCCAGCTCATCCGTGCCTAGCCAATACAGGGCCGAAGGTGCCTTGCGAACGGCCAGAAAGTTCGCCTTGAGTGGATCATGGGGCGCAATCCAGGGTGCCAGAACAGCTGCCAGGACAAATAACAAGAGGATAGCTGCACCGATGACAGCACCCTTGTTCTTCAAAAACTTTGCCAGGAAACGAGACTGTAGACGGGTCTGTAAGACAGGGGGGAGAGGGGTGGCAATGGCATTCATGCGGCAGTCCTCAGGCGCGGGTTGATCAGGCGATAGAGCACATCGGCCAGCAGATTCATCAGCACGAATCCAATGGCTACGCACAGCACTACACCTTGCACCACGGCATAGTCCCGGTTGAAAACGGCATCGACGATCATCTTGCCGAAGCCGGGAATACTGAACACCTGCTCAGTCAGGACTGCGCCCCCAAGCAGTTCGCCGAACAGCAGTGTAGTCAGCGTCACGATGGGCATCAGCGCGTTACAAAAGGCGTGCTTGAGAATGACTGTTCTGGGAAACAGCCCTTTCGCGCGCGCTGTCCGCACATAGTCTGAGCGCAGCACTTCAAGCATGGCGCTGCGGGTATGACGCATCAGGGTTCCGGAAAGACCTGCACCCAACACGAAGGCCGGTAACAACAAGGTTTTAAGGTTTTGCAGCGGGTTTTCACTGAACGGTACGAAACCGGAGGCAGGCAGCCAGCGCAGCTTTACCGCAAACACCATGATGAGCAGTATCCCCAGCCAGAAGTGCGGAATGGAGATGCCAGAAAGGGCAACGATGTTCGCACTGTAATCTACCGCGCTCCCTTTACGCACCGCCGAGAGAATACCGGTGGGGATACCTATCAACAGCGCAATCAGCAAGGCGAAAAATGACAATTCCAGGGTGACCGGCAGTTTCGAGACGATAAGCGCGGTCACCGGTTGCTCGGTGCGCAAGGAAGTGCCGAAATCACCTTTCAAGACATTGCCCACCCAGTTCAGGTATTGAACCGGTACGGGATCGTTAAGACGATACTTGTCTCTTAAGTATTCGATGACAGCAGGGTCGCGCTCCTCCCCAGCCATGGCCAGCACCGGATCGCCGGGCAGCAGTTTTTGCAGCGTGAAGACAAAGAGCGAGACCAGAATCAGTGTTGGGATGGCACTGAACAGGCGGCGAAGGATGAACGTCAGCATGCATAACCCTCGTGGATTACCGGCCCGTGCGGTTTACTGCAGCGGGCCGTATCGATCATTGCGCGAATGACACGTTGGCCAGGCGGATCAGTCCGTCCGGGTTGGAGACATACCCTGTCACCTTGCGATTCGCCACAATCAGTCGAGGCTCGAAGTAGAGGTAAATGTTCGGCGCTTCGTCCGCCACGATGGTCATCGCCTGGCGATACAGATCCTGGCGCTGGGCCTGGTCATTGACAGTACGTGCCTTATTAAGCAGCTCATCCAGCTTTGGATTGCAGTAATGGCCATCGTTCTGGTTTCCTTTGCAGGTCACGAACTGATGGATATTGCCATCTGGATCAGGACGACCGGACCAGGCGCTCATACCTACCTGGAAGTTTCCGGATTGCTGCTCGTTGAGAAGCGTCGCGTACTCGGTGGCGACCAGATTGACGTTGAAGCCCGCTTCGGACGTCATCGCCTGGATAATTTGGCCTACCTGCTGAGAGACAGGTGTATTGCCAACCTTGAGCTCAACGTTTACCGGGGGCTTAACGCCTGCTTCCGCCAGCAGCGCCTGGCTTCTGGCAATGTCTCGCGAGGGGAGTGGTAGTTCCTTATCGAAATAAGGGCTACTTTGTGGAAAAGGTTGATTGCCCGGCGCGTAAAGTCCTTCGAATACCACTTGGTTGATAGCGTCCCGGTCCATTGCCAGCTCGAAGGCCTTGCGGACACGCTTGTCACTTCCCAACGGATTTTTGGCTTTGTCACCATTGGCGACATTGACCATCAGTTGCATATACCCCAGGCCGGGCGTGTTATAGACCGTAAGACTCCGGTCATCCTTGACCGCCTTGATGTCCGTGGGAGCAACACGTTCGACGATGTCCAGGTCTCCAGAGCGCAAGTTTGCGAGACGAACCGACGTGTCAGGTATGGGCAGGAAAATCACTTTATCAAAGTAATAGGCCTGCTTGTTCCAGTAATGATCGAAGCGCTCCAGCACGATGCGATCCTGCTGTACGCGCTGCACGAATTTATAGGGTCCGGAGCAGACAGGTTTGGACCCGACATCGCTTTGTGAGGCGTTGGGGGCAAGCATCATGCCGGCCCGGTCGGAAAGCTGGGCGATCAGGGTAGCGTCCGGTTGCTTCACCTTGATCGCTACGGTCTTGGGATCGATTGCATCCACGTGTTCGATAGAGGCCAGTTCGCTCTTGCGCAGTGAATCGGGCAAGGTACGAGCTCGGTCCAGATTGAATTTGACCGCGGCGGCATCAAAGGCTTCGCCATCATGAAAGGTCACACCTTCACGTAACGTCATGGTCAGGGTTAGGTTGTCGTCGCTCCAGCTCCAGCCTGTGGCCAGTTGCGGTACAAAGGTTAGGTCCGGCGCAACATCCACCAGTTTATCGCACAGGGCGGTGTATACCAGACGTCCCGAATAGGTTCGTGAACGGTGCGGATCCAGAACATCCGGGTCGTCCTGGATGCCGATGCGCAGGGTGGTTTCGGCAAATGCCGTGGTGCCGATCGTCAATAACAAGGCTCCAGTCAACAGGCGTACAGGATTCAAGGCTGGCTCTCCAGGGCAAGGGGCTGATGGCTTTTGAATAGATGAAGGCGTTGGGAGAAGGCGGGGCTGGGAGCTGGCACAATCAAATTGCCTGCTCCGGCATTCGCAATTTCGCGCCAGAAATGGCAGGCAACCTGACGCGCCCCTTCGACAGATTCAAAGGCAGGTTTTGCCTCTTTGCAGAGGGGGCGGGCATGGGGACAGCGCGTGTGAAAACGGCAACCGGGCGGTGGATTGGCCGGGCTTGGCATATCCCCACCCAATACGGGGCGAGCCCGTCGCAGACCGGGGTGGCTGACAGGCACGGCGGCCATAAGCGCTTGTGTATACGGGTGAAGTGGCGTTTCGAACAGCGTGTCGACCTCGGCCAGCTCCACGATCTCCCCGAGATACATCACGGCGACTCTGTCGCTCATATGGCGGATCACGGCCAGTCCATGGGCCACGATAAGCAGCGTCAGCCCAAACTGATGCTTGAGGTCTTCCAGCAAATTGACGACCTGCGCCTGGACCGACACATCCAATGCCGAAACCGGTTCATCCCCCAGGATCAAGCGTGGATTGGAGGCCAAGGCGCGAGCAATGCCGATACGCTGGCGTTGCCCACCGGAAAACTCATGGGGATAACGGTTGGCATGTTCAGGGGCCAGGCCCACGGTATGCAAGAGTTCTGCTACTCGTGCTGCGCGATCTGCGCGGTGGCTATCGGTGTGCAGCCAGATGGGTTCGCCAATGATAGAGGCCACTGTCATCCGGGGGTTGAGTGAGGCAAAGGGGTCCTGAAAGATGATCTGCAATTCCCGCCTTGCCTGCCGGAGCTTATCCGCAGGCAGGTTTCCCAGGTTTCTGCCTTCGTAGATGACATCGCCAGCGGTAGGCGCCAGCAGGTTGAGCAGCAATCGCCCCAGGGTTGACTTGCCGGAGCCCGACTCGCCTACCAAGGCTAATGTCTCGCCTCGCTTGATCGACAGGGAAACATCCGTGACGGCTTGAACAGGAGCCTTCTTGCGTTGCAGAAAGCCTGTAGGTGACGTGAAGTGTTTGGTCAGATGAAGGCCTTCAAGAATAGGGCGTTCGGGCGTTTTCATGCGCTAACTCCCAAGTGCTGCTCCAGCGGTGTACGAATGCATGCTGCCAGATGCCCTGGTGTGATCTCGCGTAGCGGGGGACGATCTGCGCGGCACGCCTGAATCACAAAAGGGCAGCGGCTGGCAAAGCGGCAGCCACTGGGCATTTCTGCAGGCGTGGGAACACGGCCGGCAATGGTGGCCAAGCGATCTTCACGCTGGCCCATCGAGGGCATCGAGCCCATCAGGCCAATGGTGTAGGGGTGCTGAGGGTCATCGAACAGCGCAGTAACGGGACCGCTTTCGACAACCTGGCCCGCATACATGACCGCTACATCGTCAGCTACTTCTGCAACGACGCCCAAATCATGGGTAATCAGCATCATGGCTGTTCCGGTTTCGGCTTGCAGGTTTGCGATCAGAGAAAGAATCTGCGCCTGAATGGTTACATCCAGTGCAGTGGTTGGTTCATCGGCAATGATGAGGGCTGGGTCGTTGGCAAGCGCCATGGCAATCATGGCCCGCTGGCGCATACCCCCTGACAATTCGTGGGGAAAAGCCTCCAGCCGTTGAGCCGCTGCGGGTATACGGACTTTTTCCAGCATCTCCAATGCCCGGCGGCGGGCTTGTTGGGGAGACAGGCTTTGGTGACGCACGACGCTCTCGGTGATCTGATCACCTATGGTGAATGCCGGATTGAGTGACGTCATGGGTTCCTGAAAGATCATTGCCAGGCGGTTACCGCGTACATCCAGGCGACGCTGCTCAGTCATTGCCAGCAAAGGTTCGTTAAGGAAGGTCGAAGTATCGGCATGCACTTGGGCGCTATCCGGTAGAAGCCCCATCAGCGCCATGGATGTTACGCTCTTGCCGCAGCCGGATTCACCAACAATGGCCAGGGTTCGACCTGGCGCAATGTCGAATGACAAGCCATCTACTACATTGACCGCTGCACCTTTAAAGCGAACGGTCAGGTTACGGATACTCAAGACAGAGCATGGGGATTCGCTCATAAACTGTTCACCAGATCGTGATGGATAACGGTGTCGAGCGCCTGTTGCAACGCACGCAAATGGCCACGCATGGCCATCGCCGCCTTGCCGGGGTCACGCTGTTCGATCGCGGACACAATGTCGTCGTGATCATGGCTATACGCATGCATGCGGTCAGTGTTGCGGGCACGCTGGCGCAGGTCGCGCCAGACAGAGTCCAGGCGAATGGCATCGAACATTTCGAAAATATCCAGCATCAGTCGGTTGCCAGCGGCTTCCGCAATGCCTCTATGAAAGGCGCTGTCCCAGAGTTCCAGTGCTTCTGCATCGGGCGTCTGGGCATTGAGTTGTTGGCCGGTACGTTCAGCGAGCCTCCGCAGCATTGCCATCTGCTCGCCGCTGGCGCGAATGGCAGCCAGTGAGGCAAGAGCAGGTTCCAGGTAAAGGCGGGCCTCCATGATTTCGATGAAGTTGGTTCGGCTGGATAGCCTGGTAAAGCTCAGGGACGCACTGGGTGGGGTTGGGCCTACAAAGGTGCCTTTGCCCTGGCGGCGCCACACCTGTCCTTCTGCTTCAAGCACTGAAAGGGCGCGGCGAACCGAGCGACGGCTAACGCCAAAGCCAGCAGCCAGATCACGCTCCGGAGGCAGAGGTCGTTCCGGAAATGCTGAATGCTGTGCCACCAGCTGGCGAAGGGCATCGAGTGCCATCCGGGCTGATTGATCGATAGGAGTTTCCGTTTCGCACGTTTGCATCATGCTCTCTCAGGCCAACATGAATGTCTGTCTGTGCGCCTCGTATATGCTTGATAGTAGGGCGCAACAGTTACAGGCAGTTTTGCAAGCGAGATGCCAATAGCGATTGGTTCATACTGGCGAAACGGTTATGACCGGGCGCTTAGGCTATGACTACAGGCGTGTCAGGCTTTTGGTACAAAGGTGTGGAGGCAGGGAGTAGGGGATGATCTGGCATTGGTTCAGTCTCTATGCGAACCAATTTCTGGATTGGTTACGGGAATGGTCCGTTTACGGGCGACACTGCACGTTAACGGTGCGGCTAGGGTGACTGACAGGACCGAACATGTATGCACGGTCCTGTTTTCATTAATCAGGAGGAGGGAACGCCTTTTTCCCAGGCACTCCAGTTCTTAACGATGTCCTGCACCAGAGGATTGCCTGTACGGAACAGGTTTTCTAAGGCGGGTTCAAAGCCGCCTTGCTTGGCATAATCGATCAGGTTTTCAACATCTGAATAACCCTCGTAAGGGCGATCGAAGTCAGAGCCGCCACGCACTACGGCCAGGCGCTGGATATCGACACGGCCCGTACGGCTGGCCCGTAGCAGCGCCTCGTAAGTGGCGTTGTCTTCTTGCTGCGTAGTGCAGTAACGGCCTTTGCCATCCGTCAGCGTACGCGTCCATTCTTCGGCGCGCTGGGAGAGCAGCGTACCGGAGAACCAGGTATCGCCGGCGACGGTGTCACAGCGGGTAACCACAGGAGGCTGGTTGGCGGGCGCATAGCTGTACTTTTTGCGCCACGCAGTAGACTCGGGGCTTTCGATGAGCTTGACGTCCTTGGAAAGGGCATAAGCCTTTTCCATCAGTTTCTGGTTAACCTCGAACACCTCGGTCTTGTAGTCCAGAGGAGGCTTTTGAGTGGGATGACGCGTATTGATACCCAGGTAGCCACCTTTCCAATCAGCCGGAGCTTCTCGAGCGTCCAGCTCCCATTGGATGCCGAAGTCCACGAGATAGTGCGCCCATGCCGTAGTGCCGATGGTGCCCTCGTGCGGGTTGATTCCTGCAATACCAGCGACCAGGAAATAGGTCTTGCGCAGATCGAACTTGGGCGAGAAGGCTAATGCCATAGTCGACGCCGCGGCATTGGTGTGCCCCATTGCGGTCGTCATCAGACACACCTGCGCCTCATTACAGAGCACATCCGGATACTCGGCAGACAACCCTTCGACCGGCACCTTTTTATCGAGCTTGAGTTGCTCGATCCAGGTCTTGGCTTCCGGGCCAAACATGGCGATCAGCATGACTTTGGGCGCAATGGGTTTTTCCGCTGCGGATACCTGGGGCGCCGCGGTAAGTCCGCCCAGCAGACCTGCCAGTCCTAGCGCGCTTGCGAGGGATTTTTTCAGCATGGGATGGAATAGCCTCTTATAGAGTGAGCGTGAAAAACCTCACCGGATGTTCAAGGTACATGCCAGCGCTAGGCGCAAACGTGCAAAAGCGGTTGTCTGCAACACGAATCGCTGATAGAACGCGGGTTGGCTTCACGGGCTGGCAGTATAGGAAAAGCAGTGATAACAAAGGGCCAGCCACGCGCTTTGTGATGTGTGCAAGAGCCTGTTCAATCTGAACAGGGGAACTATAGTTCTTCCGTCAGCAACCAAGGCAGGTTGTACAGCTGTTCTGCCTCAGATCGAAGCATAAGAGGACGCATGACTTTCTTTGCCTGGAAAGCGCCGCGCGCTATACGTAAGTGGAAACTGCCCCGTTCGGAAAAAAACCGAGTGTCTCCCTCCACCGCTTCGGTCGGAATATCCGGTAGCCAGGCTGCCCATGCACCCATGGCGGTTCCGCATATTGTGCCGATTGTGTTGGAAGCAAGGGCAGGGGCACCCGAACAGCCAGCTGTACGTATTTTCCTGGGAACCGAGCCTGCACAATACCGCGCCGAGCGGATCTTCGTGTATTCGTTGGAGCAGGTGCGCAATCCTGATCGGCGTTACGAGGTTTACCGCATGACCCGTCTGCCGGGCTTTGATGAAAGCCGCTGGCGTACCGGGTTTACGAATTATCGATTTGCCATTCCGGATCTGGCCGGACGTCATGGGCGCGCCATTTATAACGATGTGGATCAGATCTATACGGCTGATCCGGCGGACCTCTTCGACCAGCCCATGGGTGAGCATGGTTATCTAGCGTTAACCCCAAACGACACGGCCGTCGCCTTGATCGATTGCGCGCGCATGATCGATGTCTGGAATTTTGATAAGGCACGTCGTGAAAGCAAGAAGGCCTTGCACGCCCAGGCTGCCGAGAAACCCGGCCTGTGGGGACAGCTCGACCCCGTCTGGCATGCGCGTGACCTTGAGTATGAGCATGGCCGTTCCAGATTGCTGCACTACACCACGCTGCACTTGCAGCCCTGGCGGCCAACACCTGAGCAATACTCCTATCAGATCAACCCGTATGCCGAGTATTTCCTGAGCCTTGAGCAGGCGGCCAATGCTAAAGGTTACGAGCCTTACACCATGGCGAGTCCTAGCCCAGACTTTAACGCAGCCTGTCAGACGCTGGCATCGCCTGCTGCGTCTCTGCCATCGGATGTCCTGTCCTTTGCAAGCGCACTGAGCGGCAACGATATCGCCTTCGTAGGGCATTGGACTGATGTTCATAAGGACTCACTGGCTACGACCCACTACCGCTTCGAGCAATTGCGCCAACCAGACCTGCCCAGCCATGACCTTTTGGCGGTCAGTGGTCTTGAGCATCTGCCACCGGAAGATGTGCCCTGGCTCGTGGACCGGCTGTTCAGGCTTAGCCGCGGTTTTGTCTACATCCGGACAGGACTGGGGACGGATGAGTCACTCATCAGCTCGATCAAGGGATGGCGGGCACTGCTGCGCCGTGTGTCCCAGCGCTATCCGGATCGTTGCTGGCAGCTTGATTGCGAAGACGATAACGGCACCTTGCAGCGTTATCTGGCGGACTTCCCGTTACGTTCCCGACGGGCAGAGGCGCTGCCCAGGGTGTGGGTACTTCTGGGCCAACATGCGGGCGATAATGCACAGCTGGTTGCCATTGCCGAGTCGCTTGGCTGGCCATATGAATGCAAGGAAACGCGGTTCAAGCCGGCCAAGTATGTGCCGGGTGCCTTGTTGCAGGGCAAGATGGCTCAGTCCGCGCCGGGTCTTGCCGCGCCCTGGCCGGATCTTGTCTTGAGTTCGGGACGACGTACAGCACCGGTGGCGCACTGGATCCAGCGCCGTTCCGAGGGGCGGAGTCGTCTGGTAGTCGTTGGGCGCCCACGCGCACCGTTATCCAGCTTTGATCTGGTCCTGACCACACCTCAATACAGCCTGCCACTACGGGACAACGTAGTGGATTTACCCGTGCCCTTTATCCAGAATCAGATACCGTCTGACCAGGAGCTGGCGGTCTGGAAAGAGCGTTTTGCGCATCTGCCGCGGCCCTGGGTCGCCATGTTGGTAGGGGGAAGCAGTATTCCTTACGAACTAGACAAGGCCGCAGGGCGAACGCTGGGTGCCCAAGCCAGCGCTGCTGTCCGGGCCAAGGGGGGATCGCTTCTGATTTCTACAAGCCCCCGTACCGCAGAACCGGTTACCCAGTCGCTATTAGAGGCCATCGAGACGCCGCACTGGTGTTACCGTTTCGACAAGGGTAGCGATAATCCTTACCGGGCATTGCTGGCGTTGGCCGATGCCTTCATCGTGACCGGCGAAAGTGTCTCCATGCTGACAGAGGCTGCCCTGGCCGGCAAACCGGTTGCAGTTTTCCCATTACCGGTACGGCGCCATTTCAAGGCGCGTGTGCATCATGCGCTTGAACGCAAGCTGGGCGTGATTGACCGGGTGGCAGGTAGCCGTGGCACGCCCCGGCAGCAGAACAAGACCGGACGACTCTACGACAGTCTTGTAGAGGAAGGACTCATCAAGCGTGAGCGAAGAATCGAGGAAGTTCATGTAGCGCTGGGGCTTTTGCCTTTGCCGCAGGGACTTGATCAAGTGCCAGGTCTGTCGCCAGCACTTATGGCTACCTCGCGCCAGCGTGCTATCGAGGCCGTACGGGCCGTGATTACAGGCGAGCGGGCCTTGTCGGCAAATCGCATCTAGGCGCATACATGCAGGCGGTCCGCTGGGCCGCATCGAATACCGTCAGGACACACGTACAATGACCAACGCCGCACCTCCTGTTGCCGCTAAAACAAAAGTCAAACGCAGCGCCCTCTACCGGACCGGTAAAAAGCTGCGGCCCGCGCTTAACAGCTATCTGGCCAAAAATTCTCTGGTCGGCGATCCGCCTGTATTCGATAAGCAGCTGTTTCCCTGGACGGCCTCGCTGGAGCAGCATTGGGAGGGTATACGACAGGAGGTACAACAGCTCTTGAAGGGCATGGGTTCAATTCCTGCGCTTCGCGATATTTCGCCTGATCACCGCAGAATTGCCGAGGGTAATAGCTGGCGCTCCTATTTTCTGTGGGGGTATGGCTACAAGATCGAAGAGAATTGCCTGCGTTGCCCAAAGACCACCGAGGCCTTGTCCGTAGTGCCAGGTCTGAACAGTGCTTTCTTTTCCATCCTGACGCCGGGTGCGCACATTCCACGGCATACCGGAGTGACCAAGCGCATCATGACGTGTCACCTAGGACTGCTGACGCCCACTCCACGTGAAAATTGCCGCATTCAGGTAGGGGATGAAATGGTCTATTGGGACGATGGCAAATGTATCGTGTTCGATGACACCTATCCCCATGAGGTCTGGAATGAAACCGATCAGACCCGGGTCGTGCTACTGATCCAGTTCAAACGGCCATTGCGCCTCCCGGGACGGCTCTTGGGCGACCTGTTTTTAGGTGCAGTAAAGCGGAGCCCCTTCGTTCAGGAAGCACGTCGCAATCTTGCTGCGTGGGACGATGCTCAGAAATTGCTGGATGAATAACTACGTTTGAGTGACAGCTCGACGCCAGGAAACGCCGAGCCGTTATTCTATCGTTACGGCTCCAAACCACGTTCCCAGGCGCGATGGTTGCGCCGCGCATCCTGAATGAAGGGTGACCAGCGAATCAATCGTAAGATGATCCGGTTAAGCAGCGAGCCCGGCCAAGCCAAGGGTCGTTGAATGTCCAGGAACAGCACTACGCGGACGCCATCGGTCTCGTTCCAGACCTGATGTCGGTAGGTATCGTCAAAGATCATGCATTTACCGGTTTCCCAGTGCCGGGTCTCGCCACCCACCTCAATACGGCACTTTTCTTTCGGCTCGGGGACGACTAGCCCCAGGTGAGCCCGGAGCAGTCCGTTGTAGGGACCGCGGTGCAGTGGGATGTGCTTTCCAGGCTCCAGAATGGAAAAGAACGCCGTGAACATGCCTGGGATGGACTCGATGATGCGAGTTGTCTCCGGGCAGCGCAGGCAATTGCCATCCATCTTGTAGCCGTATCCGTACAGGAAGAAGGTTTTCCAACGATCATCCTGGGTGATGTTTTTCTGGTCCTTGGAGATGTCCTGGAAATTGGGAATCTTGTGCTTGTTTTGCAAGACTTCGTTCAGCTCGGCACGAATCGTTTCCCAGTGGGTTTCCAGTTCAGGCACCCAGGCAAACTGGCCGGCATCGATAAAGGGTGTCGTTTCTACCTTGGAGTAGTGCTTGATCGCTTTTTCCAGGCGCTTGATGATCCAGAGACCGATCGCCACACTGGGGCGGTGCTTTTTGCGTTTACGTTTCTGAGTAGACAGCGTGGCGTTGTCCTGGGTCTTTTCCACTCTTCACCTCGTAGGCAGTGCCGCATGGTTCCTGATGCAAGCGAAGAGCGCTCCGCTTGCGTTCGATTTAGCGTAAACGACGTTCCCTCAATAACCGCCACAGCAACGGCCAGCCGAAGATCAGCGGGTAGCGGCGCAGCCGAGGCGTTACCTCAATTGGCCGGCCCATATGCCGTTCTAGCTTCCAAGCGATGTAGTCCACTCCATTCTCGAATGTGAAAACGGACTTCATGAGCCGAAGAATATTCAGCATTCGTCCCTGACGCCGCCGGGTGCTCCACATCTGTCGGCTTTGCTGCAAGCGCTCGCGGGAAGGCATATGCGAATAAAGATCCTCTTCAGACGCTATTCGATGCATGCCGGAAAAGTCACTGACAACGGCTGCCGTTAACTGACGGTAGTAGGTTTTATCATAATGAACCAGCTCGGCAGGCCGACTTGCGGCTTCTGGACGCAGTTCAGTACCGTAGCTCAAGGCAAGGCCCGTTTGCCATAACTGTTCACTGCTAAAGCGTTCCGGCATCGAGGGCAGTGTTTGTTCCACTAACCTCAAGACGGCGTAGCCCAGTGCCTGATAAATACGCTGCCGTATCGTGTCGTCCCGGCAGTACACCAGGCGAGACGGCTGCGCAAACCGGCCCCATAGATAGCTCTGGAACCAGCGGGCAGTGCCGCGCTCCAGATCCTTCAGCGAGAGCACAGCGCATTTGGTTTGCAGCACTTCTCCTTCTGGCGTTCGGGCTTGAAGCATGAAGACATTAGGCGGTAGCCATGCATTAGCGGCCCTAAGCAGCGCATTGGCATGTACCTCTGCGTAACTATCGACAACGGCATACAGGTCAACGATGCCTTCGGCCGGATTGCCACTTCGCAGGCAGGAGCCATAAAACAGTACGCCAACAACGGACGCGCCAAACCTTCTCTGGACCGCTTCACACAGGCAATCGAGTTCCTGGCGTACCGGTTGCCCGCTTTGCCTGGCGATTACCTCAAGCAATGCCGGTGAAGGACGGGGGAGCGGGGCAAGATCTGGCATGGCCGGCCTCAGTAAGTTAGAAAGCGCAGGGGAGCGGTGGTTGAAAGACGAATCGGGCAAGTAGCCTCGAACTGTTCACCGTCCAGAAGAAAATGTGAGCTGCCCTCAAGACTGAGTGTGCTGAGGTTACGACTGATATAGCCGTCCCGCTCATGCGCGACCGATTTGCCGCGACCGCACAGCAGGAACGGTAGGACGCGTATCAGCCGTCGCGGCTGATGCTCGACGGCTGTGAAATGCATGGGGGCCGCTTCGGTGCCCCAATACGGGCGGCAGCCGATCAACAGATTATCGAGCGTTGACGCGAGTACCAGAAGCCAGCTGCTGCTCCAGTCATGCGTGTCGGTTCTCAGTGACGCGGGTGTGGCTGGGAGAAGTGGATGGGGTTTGCTGCGCAGCAGCGACAGCAGCATACGGATAAAGGCCAGGGCAGGGCCTAGCGCACCGCGTACACCCGTTGGGCGAACATGCTGATGAAAATACCGGACACCGCTCAGAATCGCTCCCGTGCCGAAAAACATCCCGTACTGTGGCCCGCTCGTCTCGTTGCCCTCGACCTTTATCGCGGCGCGCTCCACCTGGCGCGGCGCCGCTCCCTGGCCCTCCAGCCAGGCGCGCAAGGCCTTCAGTACGGCCTCAGGTTTCGCCCGTGTGCCCAGGTCGGCGGCACTCATGTTTGTGGTGCCACCGGCAATTACCAACAAGGCAGGTAAGGGCGTGGAGGACGTTTGTAGCAGAGCCGTTAGGACGGCTTGTAACGTGCCGTCGCCGCCGATTACAACCACAAGTTCTGGTGAGGTTCCCTGCCATTGAAGCAGCGCGCGGGTAATATCCGCTGGTTCTGAAGCCTCATGCAACATGACACCGGGCAGGGTGGCAATCGATGCACGTAAAGGCTGCAGACGCCGACGAACACGACCGCTTAATGGATTCATGAGTATCCCGATCCGTTTCGGTACGGGAAGTTCGTATTCAGGCATCGGCCAGCCCGGAGCGGGGAGCAAATAGCCGAACCACCGGACGATGCCCTTCAGCCTTGAGGTCGATCTGGCTCAACCACGGCTGCAATTCAGCACCGCGTCGCCGCAACGTAATGGCCCATATGACGCGCCACGCCAGAACAAGCGTCGAGATGACTGTCCAGGCTGCCACCAGTAGCAGTCCCACATCATTGGCCCCAGCAGCCCATGCCAGCGTGAGCAGCAAGAGGTTGGGATTGCGACGGGCCGTAACCAGTCGGTTCAGCGAGTCGAAGGGTTTCCAGAGGAACATCGAAAAAGGGGCGGCAAACTTGAACGAGCCTTCGCACAGGCGTCCTGCTACATAGCCAATAAAGATAGCCCAGAACACGAGAGAAAGCGGCAGGCTGTAGCTCCAGGTTGCAGCAAGGCCCATACCCCAGGCGATGTACCAGAGCGGGGGGTGCACGATGTCGAGGGCGTGGTCGAAAATATTGCCAAAGCGGGTCGAGGTTACCGTTACGCGGGCAAGTTTGCCGTCCACGGTGTCGAGAAAGGTCATGATCCAGCCGGCGATCAGGCCCAGGCCGAACTGCCCGTTCCAAAACCACCAGCCGGCCAGGATGGCCAGCACATAACTGGCGGTCGTGACGTGGTTAGGACTCAGGCCCAGACGAACACACAGGTGGGTCACCCAGCGTGCCGGCACAGGCCAGACGCCGCGGGTGATAAAGTCCGTTACACCCTTGTACGCACCATTGAACAAGGACTTTTCCAGGTGCTGGCGGTTGCTTTGGGTGATTCTTGCTACCCAAGGCTGATCGAACTTGCGCAGCTGGGTCTGTAGGCCGGAGGCTACGGTGTCAGGTTGCGCAGGACGTAGCTGAGCGACAGCAGGTGCATTCAGGTCGGCCACGCCAGACAAGCGCGAGGCGGAGAGTCGGGCCGCGACAACCGCGCCATCCCGAGGGTCCTGCAAGGCAACGTCTTGGGTATCCAGCAATCCTCTTAATACCCGGTCATCGTAAAGGTAATCCTCGCGCAGCAGCAGAACATCACCTTCAGCAGGAAGCGCTTCGCCGGGGCTGGCCAGATGCGCCTTGGGAAATTTCTTCAGGATTCTTCGCAGCCGCTCCCGTGAGGTCAGGCCCCACAAGATCACCTCGCAACGGCCTACCAGATGGACCTGTATCGTCATAAGTTCTGCCTTAGTCCACGCAATGGATGTGTTATTTAAATTATTAAGCCTTGCGAGCCCTGTCTGACGAGGGCCGCCGCCTGTTTGGCAGCCTTTCGTACCGCCTTATCGTTTTCTGTCGAACCGAAAAATCAGGCTCATCGAGAATACCAGCATTAACAGCGCCGGAACGGTTCCCACCAGAACAGGAACAAGTCCGAACAGAATGCCCAGGTTTACAATAATCTGATTGGTCAAATAAACCAGCAGTCCCGTCACTGCGCCAAGGGCCAGCTTGCTGCCCAGCCCGGTGGAGCGTACCTGGCTAAATGAAAAAGGCACTGCCAGCAGTATCATGGCCAGGGTCAGCAGAGGTGTTCCAAGCTTTTCCCATAAGGCCACTTCATACTGGGCCGCTGGTTGCGCGGTATCCTTCAGGAATTCGATGTAGTGGTAAAGCTGCCGGGAGGAAAGACTCTCCGCCGGAAGCGCAACCTCCTGCAGGCGCGTTTCAGGCAGCACTGATTGCCAAATCATCTGATCCATGTGCTCGACCGTCTCGTCACCATCGACCCAGCGCTTTACCGTCACATCATGCAGCTGCCATATCCCCTTGGGCTGAATGTCGGCATAGTTGGCAAACAGATACTCCTTGAGTACCTCGTCGCCGTCAAAGCTGAACACTTCGATATGGGTAGGAATCCGTCCCAGGCGCAGCCCGCCTACACGAACGAACTGCTGGTCCTTACGCCCCCAGATGCTGCCATCCTTGCCATTCCCTTCGACTGAGGCAATGGCATGTGCACGTAGCTGAATAGCGCTTTGCTGAAGAGGCGAGGCAGCAAACTCATCGACTGCCGCCAGTGCTACCGCAAGCAGCGCGCCGGCTAACACGGTACTCAGTCCGATACGAGCAGCAGAGATGCCAGCAGCACGCAGCGTGTTGAGCTCTTGCGTCAGAGCCAGCTGCCCCAGTGCAGCGATACCGCCCAGCAAGGCAATGAAGGGGCCGAGTTCTACCATGCGTCGAGGCAGCGTCATGGCGACTACCTCAATGGCCTGGACAAGCCGGTAATCTCCGCCGATGTCATCAAGCTCCCCGACAAGGTCCAGGGTACTGAACAGTGGCAGTAACAATGCGGCAGCAGCTATGAAGCCCATGAAGAGAGACTGCAACAGGTACTTGTCGATGATCTTCATGCCGTGCGGATCCGCTTCTTGCCTACGTCCCGCCGGATGGCGACAAGCAGCGCCAGCATCATGAGAATAGGGATCAGCCACATGCCGGGAAAGAGGGGCAACGAGCCATTGCCAACCATGCTCCGGCAAATGTCGCTGGCATAGAAAACCAGAGCAAATGCCGCCGTGACCGGTAGCATTCTCGCAAAACGGCCCTTGCGGGGAGCGGTATAGCTAAGTGGTATGGCAAAAAGTGCTAACAGTAGGGTGGTGATGCCTCGGGTCTGGCGCCATTGCAGCTCTGCTTGATCAGATAAGGCTGACGAAGTTGCGAGGGCACTGCTGGGTGCGGCCTTGCGTCGATACTCGGCTGTTTGTGCAACCGGCGCCAGGTGCAGGGTCATATCCTTGAAAAGCATGGTCTGGTCCCGGCTGCCCTGGCGCTCCAGCGAGTAGGCAGTACCCTGTTCCAAGGACAGAACAGGGTCTTCCGGATTAGGGTCTGTAATCAATGCTTGGCGGGCCCTGAACAGGTGGGCTCTTTCTGCGCCGCTGTCGTAGATCAGCACATCCTTTAACGCGCCTGAGTCAGGCTCGATGTGTTTTGCCAGGATCATCCGACCATTGTCTTCATTGACGTTGAAGCGTTCGGCCTGCAAATGATTGACGTCCAGATCCGTTTTGGACTGCTGTTCGAGTCGATAAGCGTTGTCATATGCCCAGGGTCGGCCATAGAGGGAAAGACAGGCAACGGCGATCGCAACGGGCAGCGCAATCAACAGGATGGCTTTATACAGGCGCAGCGGGCTGACACCTGATGCAGCAATAGCCGTCATTTCCGTATCGTGGTACAAACGTCCCAGGCTCAGGACGACCGCGACATAAAGCGCTACAGGGACAAGCACTTCGAGCGCAATAAGTACCTTGTAATAGACGATATCCAGAACGACACTCAGTGCCAACGTGCCATTCGCAGCTTCAGCCAGATAGCGTTCCGAGGAGTAGCTGGCAAAAATGAAGGTAAGAATGCCCACCATGGCCAGTAAAGGACGGCATACCTCGGAAATAACATAACGCTCAATTAGACGCATGAACTCTGGAGCCTTCTGTGGTTCCAAAACACCCGCCGGTTACTATACCGTTTATTCATACGTAACTGGCTGAATAACCATCCTTAAATGTTTGGCCGGGGTTTGGCTGCTTCGAGGTGGTTAAGTTCCTTCCTGTTAGGAGACGGCATTGAATCATCTTGAACGGAATGAGCCCAGTCGGGCGATCATTTTAAGCGCGGGGCAAGGACGTCGGCTTCTTCCTTATACTGAAAACAAGCCCAAGTGCCTTATCGAGCTTGAGGGGCGTACGGTTATCGAATGGCAGATCGATGGCCTAATGGCCGCAGGAATAGAAGACATTACGGTTGTCGTAGGCTATGAGGCGGGTCAGGTAGAGCGTGTATTGAGTGACCGTTATGGTGCAGGCGTCATCCACACGCTGTTCAATCCCTTTTATGAGGTTGCGGATAACCTGGCCAGTTGTTGGATGGCGCGCGAAGCCATGCGTGATGATTTTCTGCTACTCAATGGCGATACGCTGTTTGATCTACCGGTACTCAAGCGTCTTCTGGGTACGTCGCCGCGGCCTATCACACTGGCCATCGACCGCAAGCCCTCCTATGACAGCGATGATATGAAGGTCTGTCTCGAAGGCGATCAGCTGATGCGTGTGGGCAAGACGTTGCCGTTGCCAACGGTCAATGGCGAATCAATTGGCATGATGTACTTCCAGCCGGAGGGGGCCGTTCTGTTTCGCAAGGCGCTTGAGGACAACATGCGCAAGCCTGAAGCCCTGCAGCGCTGGTATCTGAGCATTATCGATGAAATCGCTCAGCAGACCGGCCAGGTTTTCGTACAGTCCATCGAAGGACTGAGCTGGGGCGAGCTGGATTTCCCTCAGGATCTCGAAGCTGCCAAGCACAAGGTGCATACGTGGCAGATGGCGACATCAGCAGCGGCTCAATACTGAGCCGCTTCACGCCCGACTCTTTCTGACAGGATCGTCTCTACCAGTTGACGGTCCGCTGGCGTATCCACATCAACTGCGGCCTCGGCAAAGGGCAGCACCACCGCGCCAATTCGCATGTTCAGTTTGCGTGACAACCGCTCCAGTGCCTGCTCCAAGGTCAACGTCCCCGCCAGGTAGCGAAGCACTGCCGTCCAGCCCAAGGCACCTGTAATGACTCGCCATGGTCGCTTGCGCTCCTGCTCGATCCGTCTCCAGAAGGGAGCCAGCTGATGGCCGCGCTCCGTCATAAACGCAAACAGGTTGCAGCCACAGAAAGGGCCGTCCTTGAGTTTGATTGCCGTGCGGCGATTTCCGGGAAAGCGCGCCTTGACTGTTTCCAGGCGAGCGACGCCCACCACAAAATCACATCCGCTGCGCCGGGCCTCGGTCAGGAAGTACTCAACCATGTCCGGCGTCAGCAGTGCATGGTCGGCAGTCGTCAATAACACCGGTTGCGTTGGATCTTCCCCCTCAAGGCCGAGCGCGGCGCTGGCGCTGGGGGAATTCGCATGGCTCAGCCAGTTGATTTCACCGGCTTGCAGCCATGCTTCTACCTGAGGTTCCTGGCGCAACAGGGCGCGGGTAGGGCCTATGAGCGTAATGCGCTCCACCAGAGGGCTTGAGCGCAGAGTGCTAGTTACACGGCGAACCATCGGAATGCCGCCTACGGTTGCCAATGCCTTGCAGTCCACACCGGCCGCCATTGCCACTGCGTCCCCGTCATGTCGGTCAGCGGCCAGAACCAGTGCCGAAAAAGGTTTGGATTCAGAGCTGCTTTTCATAGACGCGGTATCGCTTGTACTGGTGGGTGCCAATCTGCTCGAGAATAGTGCGCATGCCGGTATTGCTTTCCAGAATCCAGGACATCTCCAGGGCTTCAAGGCCGTGCCTGACGAAGGGTGGTTTGAGCGCTTCGATCAGGAGCAGCGCCAGCGTAGGACCGAGGCGGCTGAATTGATGTTCCTGACGTACCCCCATCAACGGTACGCGCGCTGTGGTTGGCTTGCGAATCTTGAGTCGCCACACCAGACGCAGCCAGCCAAAGGGCAGGAGTTTGCCGTTGAGTGGCCTGATCACCTCATTCAGGTTGGGCAGGGCAATGATGAATGCGCTGGGCTTGCCATCTACTTCAGCAATGTACAGCAGGTCATCGGGCACCAGCAGCTTGAGGTTGTTACCCATCTCCCGAAACTCGGCTTCGGTAAAGGGAACGAAGCCCCAGTTGTTAGCCCAGGCATCGTTGAAGATATCGCGCAGCGTCTGCATTTCTTCGGCGAAACGGCTACGGTCCAGCGTTCGGATGCGAACACGCCCACGGTAGCGATCCATCATACGGCGCATGGTCGGCGTAAAGTTGAGCTCGTCCGTACGCATCCAGTACGCCAGAAGATCGGCAGCGGGCCGGTAGCCATTGTTCTCCAACTGCTGGCTGTAGTAAGGGTGGCCATGACCCATCATGAACATCGGCGGTGTATTGAAGCCTTCGACGAGAAGGCCACTCTCTTCATTGATGGTCAGGCTGAAGGGGCCTGTAATACGACGAGCGCCTTGCTCGAGCAGCCAGGCTTCAGCCGTATCGATCAGTGCCTGAAAGACGGTCGGATTATTAATAGCTTCAAGCATGCCGAAGTGACCGGTGTCCTGACCATGACGCTCTCGATGGAGCGTGTCCACCTGCGCCGTGATACGTCCTACCGGCTCGTGGCCTGACCAGGCGATCCAGGCCCGCCATTTCAAATGTTCGAATACGGGATTTTTTCGGGAGAGGTGCTCGTGGCGCTCGAAATGCAAAGGTTCGACCCAGTTCGGGTCGCTCTTGTAGAGGCGGCCCGGGAAACCGATAAAGGTCGCCATATCCGTCTTGCTGACAACAGGTCTAACTTCAATTGTTCGTTTGATCCCGGAAGTAAGTTGGTCCACATGAAGGCCTTTGGCTTGGTTAGCTGAACGATGCTTCGCGTTGCACTAGAAACATGCTTCCTTACATACACACATTACTTCTTCCCACGGCACGATTATGCGCTTATGGTTTACGAATGTTTCAAAAAATAACAAGCATTAGTGATTCGAATAGGCTTTCAAAGCAGCGCATAAACATTTAACTTCCGTAGCCGAACCTAATCATACGATGATCAATGGGGTCTGGATGGAATCGACTGATGCGTTGAACGCCACCATGAAGAAGTTTGGCGCTCCTGATACGGTGATTCGTGATTACCGCTATTGGGCGGTGCTGTTGCGACCCCAGCAGGTAACGTTGGGCTCTCTGGTATTGATTGCCAAGGAGCAGGTAACGACCTTTGCCGAGTTGAGTCCGGCAGCATTTGCAGAGCTCAAAGCTGTTACTGTCGACATTGAAAGCACTTTAAAAACTATCTTCAACTACGACAAACTGAACTATCTAATGTTGATGATGGTCGATCCAGACGTCCATTTTCATGTAATACCTCGTTACAAGAGTCCCCGTACTTGGGCTGACCGGGAGTTCAGTGATAGTGCCTGGCCAGGACCCCCTCAGCTGAATTCATCGATTGAGTTTCAGGAGGTCGACAACATTAATTTACGTGATGAACTGATGCGCTGCTGGCCTTGCTGATCGGCCCGCTGCATGCGATGTGCTGAAAGCAGGACCAAAGGGATGGCCGAACTGTACATGTCTGCAACACTAACTCAACACGGTTTACCTCAGCGCCTGGCTGATTTTTCGACGTTGTCGGAAGCGCTTGATTATGCGGCTGAAGGTGAAACAGGGCTGAACTTCTATGATGGCCGTTGCCGCCTGACGGCTGTTGTACAGTACGGTGCCCTCAGAAGAGAGGCTCTCAAGGTCGCTAAACGGCTTCATGGTTTGGGCCTTGAGCGGGGAGATCGGGTTGCCCTGATCGCCGACACCGATCTGTCCTTCATGGAGGTTTTCTACGGCTGTCAGTACGGCGGCTTTGTGCCCGTTCCGCTGCCGATTCCCTCGGGGCTAGGCAGTCACGATATCTACGTCAAGAAACTCAAGGGACTCCTCAAGAGTTGCGAAGCCTCTGCCGTATTCGCACCGGCCGAGTTGGTCAAGTTTGCCGAGGAGGCCGCTGAGCAGCCGATGCGATTCATCGGTACGGCCAAGGAGCTCTCCTTGCGCCCGCTTATAGCAGTCGAGCTGGCGCCTTCCCGTGCCGATGAGGTCGCGTATTTGCAGTACACCTCCGGCAGTACCCGTTTCCCGCGTGGTGTCGTTGTAACGCAGCGGGCTGTGATGGCGAATCTGCAAGGCATTACGCGAGATGGCCTGGGCGTTCAGCCGGGTGATCGCTGCGTCTCGTGGTTACCGTTCTATCATGACATGGGGTTGGTCGGATTTGTCCTTGGCCCGATGGCGTCCCAACTGTCCGTTGACTATCTGCGGACTCAGGACTTTGCCATGCGTCCCAGGCAGTGGCTGAGTCTGATCAGCCAGAACCGCGGTACGATTTCGTTTGCACCTCCTTTTGGTTACGACATTTGCACGCGCCGTGTTCGCGAAAGCGATATGGAGCGTTTTGATTTGTCCAGCTGGCGCATCGCAGGTATTGGAGCCGAGCCTATCAGGGCAGAGGTGTTGAACCGTTTCGCCATGCAGTTCGAACGGACGGGCTTTGATCGCAAGGCGTTTTTGCCCTGTTATGGACTGGCGGAGAGCACCCTGGGCGTCAGCTTCGCGCGTCGTGATACCGGTATCCAGACGGACCGTATCAATCGCTGGGAGCTTGAGCACCATTCCCAGGCCATTCCTTTCGACGGGCCGGACAGCAACGCCAGCAGCTTTGTCAATTGTGGTGCGGCCCTGCCCGGACATACGCTTGAAATCCGTGATGACAACGGACATGCCTTGCCTGAGCGTGCAATCGGTCGTATTACCCTGAAAGGGCCGAGCCTGATGTCGGGTTATTTCTGCGACGAAGAGTCTACCCAGGCAGTCATGAGCCCTGAAGGTGATTGGCTGGATACGGGAGATCTGGGCTATCTCTCCAAGGGTGAGCTCTATATTACCGGTCGCCGCAAGGACTTGATCATTGTGCGCGGACGTAATATCTGGCCTCAAGACATTGAGTACCTGGCCGAATGCCAGCCGGATATTCGCCCCGGCGACGTCATTGCCTTTCTTATTCCAGGCGAAGAGGAGCCTCAGGTCGTCGTCCAGGTTCAGTGCCGTATCATGGATCTGGAACAGCGTGAGCATTTTGCTCAATCGCTGACCAAGCTCATCAACAGCGAGTTTGGCCTTACCTGCCGGGTGGAGCTGGTGCCGCCTCATTCATTACCGCGTACGTCCTCCGGCAAGCCCTCGCGAGCCGAGGCACGCAAGCGGTTTATCCAGCAGATCGAGGCTGATTGCGGCCTCTCTCTTGCTGCTGGATAAGCCTTTGACCGCTCAGGTTGTCGCCCTCACGGGGGCGACAGGCTTTATCGGAACCATCTTGCGCAAGCGTCTGGTTGAAGCGAATCTCACGGTACGCGCTCTAAACCGACGCGAAGACGGCCCCCGCGACGGTGTCACCTGGATCAAGGGTTCCCTTGAGGAGCCTGATTCACTTGAGCATCTGGTAGACGGGGCGGACATTGTTATCCACCTTGCCGGTGCCGTTAGAGGCAGCACGCCCCATCAGTTCAACCGGATCAACGTCGACGGCAGCGCCCATCTGATGGAGGCTGTACGGCGGATTGGTGCAGGCCGGCGGTTTCTTTTGATGTCTTCTTTAGCGGCTCGGCATCCAGAGTTGTCCTGGTATGCAGCCTCCAAACGTGAGGCAGAGCAGGCTATCCAGCAACGGGCCGGCGACCTTCCGGTTACGGTATTCAGACCTACCGCAGTTTATGGGCCGGGCGACAAGGAGATGCGGCCACTCTTCCAGTGGTTGCTGCGTGGCTGGCTATTGACGCTGGGTGAGCAATCCGCACGCTTGTCATTCATTCATGTGGAAGATCTCGTCCGCGCTGTGGTGGCCTGGGTCGGTGCCTCGCAGGTACACTCGGCTACCTATGAACTCAGTGATGGTCATCCTGACGGCTATGACTGGCAGAGCATTGCCGAGATTGCTAAAAGAGTTCGCCAAGGGCCGGTGCGTAAGGTTACTGTGCCTGCCGCAGTGCTTGAGGGAATGGCACAGGTCAATCTGTCCCTTTCCCGCCTGACACGACGTGCACCCATGCTGACACCCGCCAAGGTAGGTGAGTTGAGACATCCTGACTGGTCATGCAGTAATGCAGCCGTTGAGCAGGCACTGGGATGGCATCCAAATATCCTGCTGGAGAAGGCTTTGCAAGAGCGTAGTTTCTGAAAGGCCTAGGGCATTCATTCCGTTTAGGGACTTAGTCATGACATCCCAAGAAAAAATACTAGAAAAGATCTTTGCTTACCTCAATCGCCTTGCGCCTCCCGGTACGCCTATTCATCCCGACATCGATCTGATTCAGGAGCTTGGCCTGGACTCCATCAAGGTCATGGATCTTCTGATGGAAATGGAAGACGAGTTCGATATCTCCATCCCGCTCAATGTCCTGACCGATGTCCGAACCCCCGCGCAACTGGCACATGCTGTCATCGCCTTGCTGGAGCCTGCAGATGGCACTGTTCGATAAGTTCAACAAGCTGGCACAGGAACGTACCGCTCTGATCCAGGCGGAGCCCAGTCCCTTTGGTACACGCATCGACGAAATCTATACGCCTACTGAAGGACGTATTGGGCAGTGGCGTGTAGTGCTTGCGGGAACCAACAATTACCTGGGGTTGACCTTCGATGCTGAATGCATCAAGGCTGCCCAGCAGGCGTTGGAACATGAAGGCACTGGTACGACCGGCTCGCGCATGGCCAATGGCAGCTACGGCAGCCACATGGCACTTGAAGAGGAATTAGGTGATTTCTTTCAGCGCCGCTCGGTCATTGTATTCTCGACAGGCTATCTGGCCAACCTGGGCATTATCGGCACCCTGGCGGGGCCGGACGACATCGTGCTGCTGGATGCCGATTGCCATGCCAGTATCTATGATGCCTGCCGCATGGGTGGGGCACAGGTCATTCGCTTCCGGCATAACGATGCCGCCGACCTGGAAAAGCGCATGCTTCGCCTGGGCGAAAAGGCCCGTGATGCGATCATCATTGTAGAAGGCATCTACAGCATGATGGGTGATCAGGCGCCACTCAAGGAAATCGTCGAGATCAAGCGTCGTCTGGGTGGATATCTGCTGGTTGATGAAGCGCATTCCGTTGGGGTGCTGGGTGCCAACGGCCGCGGTCTGGCCGAGGAGCTGGGCGTCGAGGACGAAGTAGATGTCATCCTGGGTACGTTCAGCAAGAGTCTGGGTGCGATTGGCGGCTTTGCAGCAAGCCAGCACGCTGAGTTTGATCTGCTTCGTTATGCAAGTCGCCCTTATATCTTTACAGCGTCACCTTCGCCTTCAGTGATTGCTTCCGTGCGTACGGCGTTACGTAGCCTACGTACCCGTCCCGAGCTTAGAACGCAGCTTTGGGACAATGCACGACAGCTGCACAAGGGATTGTCGGCGTTAGGCTATCGGGTAAGTTCAAGACCGAGTCCTGTCATTCCGGTCATGCTGGGTTCGCCCAAGGAGGGCGTTGCCTTCTGGGAAGCGCTGATCGAGCAGGGCGTTTATGTGAATCTAGTGCTGCCTCCGGCCAGCCCCAACGGGGATGCGCTGGTTCGCTGCAGTGTTAGCGCGGCGCATACGCCAGAACAGATCGACCAGATCATTGCTGCCTTTGCAACGCTACGTGATGTGTTTTCGACCGCGGCGCAAGTCAGCTGACGTGTCTGCCTTACGCCGCTTTCACAGGGGTAAGGCAGATCAAGAGTTTATGAACCAAGCTATAGGCTCACAGGGATACGGAGCTGGATTACCCCTTTGTAGTCTGGCGATAGGTTGAGCCGTGCGCTCCCTATCCAGTTAACCGAGCCCATCGCTAACGGATATACCATGCGGATTCTTTTTGCTTACGGCCGGGCTTACCCGGTGCGTACGTTTCTGATGTTGATAAGCCTGCTGCTGGCAGGTATCGCGGAAGGGGTCGGCTTGACGACCTTACTGCCGCTACTCTCCATTGCCCTGGGTGATCAGGCGCATTCTGACTTGGCCAATAAGGTCATTCATGTCCTTGGGCTGGTGGGTCTTGAGCCTACGCTGGTAACGATGCTGGTCGTGATCGTTGTGGGGCTGACGCTGAGCAGTACATTGGTACTCTTGGGTAACCGTCAGGTCGGTTATGCCGTAGCCCATGTGGCCACTGACCTTCGAATCGATCTGATTCGTGCGTTGCTGGGGAGTCGCTGGGAATACTACCTGCGTCAGCCTGCCGGTGCGCTGGCCAATGCTGTAGCGACCGAAGCCTATCGTGCCTCGACAGGGTATGAGCATGCGGCCAACATGTTGGCGCTGGTCATCCAGGCGGTTGTGTATGCCGTCATTGCGTTCATCGTTTCGTGGAAGGCAACGCTGGTTTCGCTCATCCTTGGAGGTTTTCTCCTGATGGCCCTGCAGCGTCTGGTAAAGACGTCCCGGCGCGCCGGCAAGAGTCAGACCAGTCTCATGCGCGAGCTGCTGGCTCATCTGACCGATACGCTGGGGTCGGTCAAGCCGCTCAAAGCCATGGCGCGTTATGACATTGCCGATTCGCTGCTTCGCCATCAGGCAGCCGAGCTCAACAAGGCGATGGAACGTGAGGTCATGAGCCGTGAAGCGTTGCGTGCGCTTCAGGAGCCCATGCTTGCCATCCTGGCAGCCGCTGGGCTGTATGCGGCGCTGGTGGTCTGGAAGCTGCCTCTGTCGTCTGTCATGGTGCTCATCTTTCTAGTGGTGCGGGTACTGGGTCTGCTTCACAAGGCACAGCAGCGCTATCATCGGATGGCCGCACAGGAGAGCGCCTATTGGGCGTTACAGGATTCCATCAACGCGGCGCTGGCGGATGCTGAGCCCAATGGCGGCACCCGCACACCGTCTCTGAAAAGCGCTATCGTGTTCGAGCAGGTGTCCTTTCATTACGGAAGCAAACCGATCCTGAGCGAGGTGGACCTTACTATTCCGGTCGGAACATTCACCAGCCTTATAGGGCCGTCTGGCTCGGGAAAAACCACTATTCTGGATCTGATATGTGCGCTGCTGGCTGCGCAGTCTGGGCGCGTCCTGATCGACAGTGTTCCGATTGAGGAGCTCGACAAACGCCAATGGCGTCGTCTGATTGGCTATGTGCCGCAAGAAACCTTACTGTTGCATGACACCGTTCTGGCTAACGTTACGCTGGGTGATCCCGAGCTTACGGCTGCTGATGCCGAGCGGGCGCTGAAGCAAGCCGGAGCATGGGAGTTCGTGGAAAAACTCACCGGCGGTATGAATGCTGTCGTAGGGGAGCGGGGCGGACGTCTTTCGGGCGGGCAGCGTCAGCGTATCGTTATTGCCCGTGCCCTGGCGCATAACCCTCGTTTGTTGATTCTGGATGAGGCCACCAGTGCGCTAGATCCTGAGTCCGAAGCCGCGATCAGCCATACCCTGAAAGCGCTGACCCCTGGTATTACCATAATTGCCGTATCGCACCGGCCTGCACTGATTGATGTGGCCGATCAGGTGTATCGCCTGTTCGAAGGGCGGCTGACGCAGATCAAAAGCAATGAGCTCGACGAAGTAGCGCATTGACCTCTAACACGGATGCCGTCCGGTCTGCCCCGTAGGGCATCCGTTCAGACGCTGATTGCCTCACCTTGTGGGCTAAGGGTGAGTCGATAGAACATCATCATTTCGTCTTCCGTTTTCAAACCTAGCGAAGCGGGTTTGGAAAACAGATACTCGAAGCCACTCTTGACCAGAACCCTGCCTGAGGCAGGGTTGCGCGCAAGGTGATTACCGCGCACCTCGGTCAGGTCCAGCGTTTGAAAGCCAAAGTCTGTAATAGCCTTGCAGGCTTCGGAGCCGTATCCCTGATTCCAGTAATCCACGCCGATCCAATAGGCAACGATAGCGCGTCGGTCACGGATGTGATTCAGCGAAATGACGCCAATCAGCTGCTCTGTCTGTTTCAATCGAATGCCAAAGGCAGCCAGCTCGCCGGCTTCCCAGCGAGCGGTGTGAGTAGCGATCCATGATTCGGCCAATCCGTCGGGATACGGATGGGGAATGTGCGCCGTTACATCGGCAATCAAGGGCGAATTGGCCAGCAACTGAATGCGTGGCGCATCACTTGGCAGGAGCGGGCTTAATAGCAAACGGTCCGATAGGAGGGTAGGCTGAGTCACGGTCTGTTTTGTGGCGATGGACAGATCCCGAATGTAGCATGGTGTCCATGACCGAATCGTGTCTTCGTCTATGGGGCCTTGAGCGTAATCCAGGTGGGAGCGTGATCACTGGCATGGGGCTGGTCACGTACCCAGCGGTCTACACCGGCATCCAGCAGGCGTGGCGCAAGTGATGCACTGAGCAGGAGATGATCGATACGCATGCCCGAGTTTTTCTGCCAATGCTGGCGGAAATAGTCCCAGAATGTATAGATGCGCTCGTTAGGGTGGCAGGTGCGCAGGGCATCGGTCCAGCCTTGCTCCAGAAGCTGCTCGAAGCAGGCTCGGCTTTCCGGTTGCAATAACGCATCTTTCTGCCAGGAGCGCGTGCTATAGATATCCTCATCTGTAGGAATGACATTGTAGTCGCCTGCAAGAACGACCGGATGACCACTTGCCTGCAGCTGGGCAGCATGAGTATTTAGCTTTCTAAACCAATCCAGCTTGTAGTCAAATTTAGGGCCTGGTTGTGGGTTGCCATTGGGAAGATACAGGCAACCCACGACGACTCCATGAGCGACCGCTTCCAGATAACGGCTCTGGGGGTCGTTCTCATTACCTGGGAGGCCGCGTCGACTTTCCAGGGGCGTTTCGCCCTTTGCCAGGATAGCCACTCCATTCCAGGACTTCTGGCCCTGCCATAACGCACCGTAACCGGCATTCTGGATCTCATCGACAGGAAAACTGGCATCAGCCATTTTCAATTCCTGCAAACACACAATGTCAGGGGATTCATGGTGTAGCCATTCGAGCAGATGAGCACGTCGTGCCTGCAGGCCATTCACATTGAATGTGGCGATTTTCAGCGGTTCCACAAGAGCTCCTTGTAGCGGTAATGTCATCCACGATGCGTTGTAGGGATAGGCGTATGACCTCGGCAGCAGGCGTTCTTTCCGGTCGTCTGCACTTCTTCATGAAACCTTTGGATACATTGAGGCTCCACAAGGGGTGTAAATCCTCACCGGCAGACTTTGCGTGTTCTGACTCAGCACGTTGCGGCTGTCTCTGTTTCAAGGGAGATAGTGTTGACTGATTTGATGAATAATCCTGATCTTTGGCTTGCTGTTGGACAGATCATCCTGATCGATATCCTCCTGGGTGGCGACAATGCCGTGGTAATTGCATTGGCTTGTAGAAAACTGCCCGAGGCGCAGCGAAATAAAGCCATTCTGGGCGGTGCGCTCGGTGCCATCCTGCTCAGGATCGTATTGATCTTTTTCGCTCTTGAATTGCTGACGTTGCCTTATCTCAAGCTAGTTGGTGCGCTGCTGCTCGCCTGGATCGGTGTAAAACTAATGCTGCCCGAGGGTGAGGACGAACATGCTGATTTGAAGGCAAGCCCGAAACTGCTGGGCGCTATCTGGACCATTATCGTGGCAGATGCGCTTATGAGCCTGGATAACGTTGTGGCGGTGGCAGGGGCGTCCCATGGCCAGCTCGAACTAGTCATTTTTGGAATCGTGGTCAGCATCCCGATCATTATTTGGGGGAGCAAGCTGGTGTTGCGCCTGATGGAGCGTTTTCCAATCATCATCAAATTGGGCGCGGCGCTGTTGGGCTGGATTGCGGGTGGAATGGCGGTGGCCGATACCAGCCTGCCTGCCTTGCCTTCATGGGCGCATTACGCAGCGGGTGTAACAGGCGCGCTCATCGTTGTCGCGATAGGTACGTTGCTGGGGCGCTATCAGCAACATCGTGCGCTACGGTCAGGTGGTGCTTAAGGTGAGGTTAGCCTGGCGCCTGATAAAGCCCAGGCACCAGAAGTATTCACGAGAACGTGATAAGGCCGGGGATATCAGGGAGTGATAACCAGAGAAATGCAAGACCCGTGGTAAGAATCAAGAGAAAGTAAAAGACGCGCATGGCGAAAGCCTCTGAAGATACAGGCACGCAAGGGCGAAGAAGCAAGCAAACATTGCAGCCTGTTAAAGATGACAAGAAGAGAGCAAAGGCAGAATCCAATTATAGATAATGCGGCGCTGTTGTCATCTGCGGTTCGCTTGTTTTTAGAGGGGATGAACGAGGGACGGGGGTACTGGGGGTGTAGGGGTAAGCCTTGGGCTGTACCTGAAAAGATCCGGACCCGCCCTTATGGCGGAAGGCAGGCCCGGATAAGAGTGCCTATTCGCGTGCTGCTGTCGCTGCGTTATCGGCGATCAATGAAATCAAGGCGTTCTGCTGACGTCCTGACAAGCCCCTGAAGCGCTGCAGCAGTTCGCGTTCATGGGCGCTCAGCTCAGGGCTATCCAGCCGCATTCTGGCGCTACCGTCCATTTCACCATTCTGGATCAAGCTCTGCTCAAGGCGAGCGATAATTTCGGAGTTCATGCTCCGGTGATGGTAACGGGCTACATCCGCAATATGATCGCGCATTCCTTCAGGAAGACGGACGACAAATTTGTCTGCTGTACGGCTGGAATAAGATCTGATTGCCTGAGTCATGAGTTTAAGTCATCTAAATGATTGGGAAGCGTATATTCAAGGTCAAGCTGGCTTTCAGGTGTTGAAAGGCAGGGATCACCTGATGTGTTTTTAAAGCCAAACTAGGGCCTTTTTATCAACGTCCTTTTATTGATTGGTCTATCCATCTTTTTATTAAGCACGCATGGCAATCAGGTCCTTTTATTGAAGACCTAATGCATTTCTTGTCTGGTTGTCGATTTCTATCCAGAAAGCGACGACCGGTTTGTTATCAATAAGATGTGGTTTGGAAATACGGTGAATATTCAGGCCAGCACGTTTGAGCAGTCTTTCGTTGCCCACGCCGGAAAAAGCGATCAAGCGGCGCGCTCCCCGAGCACTTGCAGCATCAACTACTTTTGACATCAAGGCGATATTGTTTTGCCATGATTGCGCAGCGGTTAATACTTTATTTTTGGGGGTGCTCAAGGCAAAGCGAGACAGTTCCCAAATATCGGAAGAATGCGGTAAGGCCGCGCCTTCCATTAGTTCGGGGAAGACTTCACCCAGCAGATACGGTTTATGGGTGGGCAGTAAGCGGGCGCAGCCACAGACTTCGTTGTTGCTGTCATGTGCCACTACATAAAGGGTGTCTTCACGGTCGAACTCATCTTGTTCATTACCTTCCTGACACTCGAGAGGCCAACCCATCTTTTCAACAAAAATGTTGTATCGATATACCGAAAGGGCCTGTGCCATGGCCGGTTTTAAATCTTTAACCGTCCCTGTTACCATATTAAGCATATCGCATCTCCGTAAGTGTCTTTACTCCATTACAAGAGAGCGACGTTTTTTTGGACAGCTGCCCATCTGGACAGGTCTGCTTATAAGGTGACTGGAATTCCGGACTGCCAGTTTTGTCGAGAGAGCCAGGATATTAGTAGTTCTTCTGTAGCCCGTGGTCCCAGATCGTAACCGGTTGCACATCGCAGCATCAGATTGGTGCTGATTCCACCGGGAGCAAGGTAGGGGCTTCCAATTGAACTTTGTCTGAACCAGGTCCAGCCAATGCTGATAGAGGGTGAATGGGTCGTGCTGGCCCATTCGCAAAATCCGGCAGAAGCGGCGTCTATTCCAAGGCTGTGCAGCTCTTCGACGAGATCCATGTCCATCCAGGCCATGTATTGGTAAAAGGTGACGTCGCTGAACTCCTTGTAAGACATGCGGATGAAATGATCTGGTGCTAATAAAGACATGGCAGCGCCCTTGGGATGCGACGAAAGAATACCTAAATCGACCAAGATTCATCACCTTACAAGTTGTTTCGCAATAATTAAGTCATCACCAATAGATGATGGTACGGAGCCTGTTAGAAACAAACCACTGCCCATTTGGGCATCTTTTACAAAGGTTGAAGTAATGTGAAAGACTGGCGTGAGGATTATCTCTCTTTATGCTCCGCGGCTAAATCCGAACATCAATTGTTCAGTGAGCTTGGAAAGATCATTTCAGGTCTGGGGTTTCAATTCTGTTCTTATGGCCTTCAGGCGCCACTTCCTGTTTCTAGCCCAAAAATAGAACTTCTTACAACATTTCCTGATGCCTGGAAAAGTAAGTATGTAGCTAATAATTATTACTGCATCGACCCAACCGTACGGCACGGTATCCGGGAACAGTCCCCTCTGATCTGGTCAGCGGAGCAACCAGCGGTGGAGCATGATTTCTGGGAAGAGGCGATGCAGCATGACATTCGTCATGGCTGGTGCCTGTCGTCGCGAGGGCAGTTTGGGACGATGGGGCTATTGTCGTTGGTTCGTTCTTCGGAAAAACTTACCGTTACAGAACTCGACGAAAAAGAAGCCAAGCTTATATGGCTGACTACGCTTGTTCATTCTTCAATGGTGCGTTTTCTGGCTCCGAAAACCATGCCTGAATGTACGAGTGAACTAACTTGCCGTGAGCGGGAAGTTCTCAAATGGACAGCCGTAGGCAAGACGTATATCGAAGTTGGACTGATTCTTAATATCGACGAGCGTACCGTTAAGTTTCACTTGGTAAATGCCATGCGGAAACTTCATGCATCCAATAAGGCGGAGGCGGCGGTCAAAGCGTCTTTGTTGGGGATGTTATTCTAGTGACTACTGCCTCAAGGGCCTGTCTGAAACGCATCAGCCAGGTCCTTGATTCATTACGCAGCTCACTTACCGGGCCGGTCCATCAGACCAGGGAATCTGAAGATGGGCTCGATCCTTGTACTGGTCGATACGCAGAGCGTTGGGCTCATCGGTCTGCTCAACCCAGGCCTGAGCAGCTTCGCGGCTTCGCCCAAAATGCATATGGCGCTCGATCAGCCGGGTACGGCGCTCATCAGGGTCGACAGCAACGTACCAGCATTCGTCGAACAGTTCGGCCACGGGTTGCCAGGGGCCTTCATCAAGTAGCAAATAGTTTCCCTCACTGATGATCAGCGATACTTCGGATGAGACTGGAATCGATCCGGCAATGGCTTCCTCGATGTCACGATGAAACGAGGGCGCGTAGACCGTTTCGTCTGCCTGCTGGTGCCTGAGACGCTCCAGCAGGGCCCGGTATCCATACACATCGAACGTATCCGGTGCCCCTTTGCGCTCCGCGCGGCCAAGGCGAGCCAACTCCCGATTGGCCAGATGAAAGCCGTCCATGGGTACGACCAATGCTCGCGTGCCCAGCTCAGCCGCCAGCAGATCCGCCACGGTCGACTTGCCAGCACCCGGTGGGCCAGCGATTCCCAGCAGGCGACGACCACCTTGCTGCAAAAGGGCTTCGGCCCGCTCGATAATGGGTTTAGGTAGGGAGAGGCCCGCTACCGGGCGTTGGCTGCTGGTCATCGTGGCTCGCTTCTTGTTGCGGATGGATTGTCTATGCCGAACGGGCTGTATGCCTGGGCAGATGGTTTGTCACCGCGCCGTTACCAACTAACAGTTCGCAGCATAGGATGCAGTGACTACTATTCCGACACACCTGTTTTGTACGGTAGTCCTAAGTCTGCGTGGTCGTATCGCACGAAGACAAGGGAAAAGGTGCCGAACCTATTGATTCCTTGAACGGGAGAGAATTCATGGATGTTGTGCGCTGGGGAATGATTGGCTGTGGGGATGTGACGGAGCGGAAAAGCGGGCCAGCCTTTTATAAGGCGCCTGGCTCTGCGCTGGTAGCGGTGATGGGCCGCCGTGCCGAGGCTGTCACCGATTATGCGGCGCGTCATGGCATTGCGCGGATATACACCAATGCGCAAGCCTTGATCGATGATCCAGACGTGGACGCTGTTTATATCGCAACGCCTCCCGACAGCCATCATGCCTACAGCATGCAGGTGGCCACCGCAGGCAAACATTGTTGTGTCGAAAAGCCGATGGCGCTCAGCAGTACGCAGAGCGAGGAGATGCAGCAGGCATTCGACAAGGCGGGTCGCCATCTTTTCGTATCGTATTACCGTCGGTCACTGCCCCGGTTTCAGCGGATACGCGAATGGTTGACGCAGGGCCATATTGGCGAGGTCAGGCAGCTGACCTGGAGCCTGATAAAGCCGCCTTCGCAAAAAGATCTGGAGCAGCAGGCCAACTGGCGAACCGACCCAGCTGTCGCAGGGGGTGGATACTTTGCCGATCTGGCCAGTCATGGCCTTGACCTGTTTCAGTACCTGTTGGGCGATATCGTGGCCGTAAGCGGTTTCACTGCAAGACAGGCAGGGCTCTATGCGGCGGAAGATGCAGTAGTTGCAAGCTGGCGTTTCTCATCCGGCGCGCTCGGCATGGGGTGCTGGAATTTTGTGGCTGACCGCCATGAAGATCGAGTCGAAATCATTGGCAGTCGGGGGCGTATTCTCTTTTCAGTATTTGGTGATGAGCCGGTCCGGCTGGACGCTGAAGAAACTGTCAGCGAGTACATCCAGCACCCTGAGCATATCCAGTGGTACCACGTGTTGGGTATGAATGCGCATATTCGAGGTGAGCGTGACTACGCTGCGCTGGCGCGGGAAGCCGTCAAGACGGACAGGGTAATGGACCAGATTCTGGGGCGCGCCAAGGCATAGATAAGCTTGTTGAAATACCTGCGCCAGACAAATCGGTGCGGTTAGCAAGCGGATTCGTAAAACCTGCTCTATAGTTCCAGTGCCCTAGATCATTAGTGCGCTACGTTAACCAATAACAAGGAAAAGAGAGGGTTCGATGAAAAAGGCCGCTGCTTTAATCAGCTTAGCCACACTGGCGACAGGAGTCTCGGCGCAAGGTATTTCTTCGCACGGTGTAACGCTTGAGCAGAAAGACCTGCCTGTACTAACGGTGGGCGGCTTGCAGTTCAAGGACATGAACCGTAACGGTCGGCTGGATCGTTATGAGGATTGGCGACTGCCTGCCGAGGACCGTGCCCGCAATCTGGTTACCTGGATGACGCTTGAGGAGAAGGCAGGAGCCATGATGCATGGTACCTTTCCGACCGTAGCGGATGCCGGTGGGCTGGGTGGCGGTGCCGTCTATGATCAGGAGGCGATTGCCAAGACGATCGAAACCAAGAAGGTAAACACCTATATCACGCGCCTGGATACAGACCCCGAGAATTTCGCCAAACAGAACAATGCGCTGCAAGTCTTGGCTGAACAATCGCGGCTGGCGATTCCCCTGAGCATCAGCACCGACCCCCGCAACTCTTTCCTCTACACACCAGGTGCCAGCAACCAGTCCGGTTCGTTCTCCAAATGGCCGGAAGCCTTGGGGTTGGGCGCCATTGGGGACGCTAAGGTCGTCAAGACCTTTGCCGAGGTCGTACGCGATGAGTATCGCGCGGTAGGCATCAACGTGGCGCTATCTCCGCAGGCGGATCTCTATACCGAGCCGCGTTGGCCCCGTGGCAGTGGTACTTTCGGACAAGATGCCCAGTTGGCCAAGCGTCTGGTTCGCGCCTATGTTCAAGGCATGCAGAATGGCAATTTCCTAAACCCTGGCAGTGTGGTGACGGTGGTCAAGCACTGGGTAGGCTATGGAGAAGCGAAGGATGGCTGGGACAGCCACAATGCCTATGGCAAATACGCGGACTTCTACGGCAAGGACATTCGCCAGCACATTGTTCCGTTCATAGGGGCATTCGAGGCGAATGTAGGCTCCGTCATGCCGACCTATTCGATTCTGCAGAACGCCTCTCACCAAGGACGGCCGATCGAAGAGCAGGTGGGGGCGGGATTCAACCGCTTCCTGCTACAGGATCTCCTGCGGGACCGCTATGGCTTCAAGGGCGTCGTGGTGAGCGACTGGCTGATTACCAAAGACTGTAACGAGGCTTGCCAGAACGGCAGCAAGCCGGGTGAGCCGTTCTCGCTGGGAATGCCCTGGGGGGTCGAGTCGCTGACAGAGCTTGAGCGTACCGCCAAGGCCATCAACGCCGGGGTCGACCAGCTTGGCGGAGTGGATGACAGCAGTCTTGTAGTAAGTGCGGTCAAGCAGGGGCTTGTGTCCGAGCGTCGTGTAGACGAGGCGGTCATCCGCATCATGAAGCAGAAGTTCGAGCAGGGACTCTTCGAGAATCCGTATGTGGATGAAACCAAGGCCGCTGAGGTTGTAGGCAGTGCAGAGCATCAGCAACTGGCAGATGACGCGCAAAAGAACTCGCTGGTACTGCTCAAGAACCGCAAGTTGCTGCCTATTGGCCAGGGCCGAAACGTTTATCTTTATAACGTCGATGCCACTGCGGCGCAAAAGGCCGACCTGAATGTCGTGGATTCGCTGGACAAGGCGGACGTTGCCATCATGCGTTCCACAGCGCCCTACGAGCTGTTACATCCGAATTATCTGTTCGGAAGCATGCAGCATGAGGGTTCGTTGGACTACCCGGAGGACAATCCAGACCTTCTCCAGATCAAGGCTGCCAGCGCAAAGGGTGTGCCGACCATTGTAAGTGTGTATCTGGATCGTCCGGCCGTGTTGACCAAGCTTCAGGGGCAGGTAGGTGCCCTGATCGGCAACTTTGGTGTATCCGACGAGATCCTTCTGGACGCGGTAGTCAATCCGACCCGCTTCAAAGGCAAGCTCCCGTTTGATCTGCCGCTTTCCATGGAACAGGTAATCAACCGTCACTCAACCAGCCAGGAAGACAACCGCAAACCTCTGTATCCGATGGGGTATGGATTAATGTTCTAACTGCTCTCTGGAAAGGCTTGCCGTGTGGTTGCCGGTGTGGCAAACCCTGCCAGCAGCCTCGACCACGCCACAGGTTTTGTGTGGCGTGGTCTATTGCAAGCGCTCCAGCGGTATCTGTGTCGTGACAGAGCTATCAAGGCTGGTGGAAGTCGCCGGTCTTCTTGAAGACTTCAAACGCCTGGATCAGCCCACTCAGCGTTCCGGGTTCCATTGGTGAGTGGCCTGCATCAGGCACCATGTTCAGCACGGAGCCAGGCCAGGATTTGTGCAGCCGATAGGCAGCATGAGGCGTTGCGATCATATCGTGCCCACCTTGCACAATGGCGCACGGCAGGTGGGTGATACGGTCAATGTTGCGAAGCAACTGGTCGTCTTCCAGAAACATGCTGTGCTTGAAGTAATACGGATCCAGGATACCCATGCCCATCATGGTCGTATCGTCAGCGGCTTGCTCTTCAACGCCTTCAGGATCATGGCGCAGCAGCGCACATCTCCCGGAATATTTTACCCAGTAACGGGCGGCCTCCTGCCGAACGTCTTTGTCTTCGGAGGTCACCCGCTTGCAATAGGCTTCCAACAAGTCGCCTTGTTCCTCCTCCGGCAGCCACTTGACGAAGTCTTCATGGGCCTTTGGGAAAAACAGGCGCATACCGTAAACGAACCAGTTGATCTCATCGGTTGTGCCCAGAAAGATGCCACGCAGGACAAAGCCCAGACAACGCTCAGGATGGGCTTCGCCATAAGCAAGCGCCAGGGTGGTTCCCCATGAGCCGCCACAGACAAGCCATTTGTCAATGCCGAGCATCTCCCTCAGGGTCTCGATGTCATCGATCAGATGCTGGGTCGTATTGTTTTTAACCTCGGCCAGAGGAGTGGAGCGTAACGCGCCACGCTGATCGAAGAGGATGATGCGGTAATAGTCCGGGTCCCAGAATTGGCGCTTGGAGGGCGGCGCCCCTTCGCCAGGTCCGCCGTGCAGATAGACGACGGGTAATCCCTCAGGATTACCGGACTCCTCCCAATAGAGTTGATGGGTGTCGTCAACCTGAAGCATCCCGCTTCGGTTGGGATTCTCGATGGGAGGGAAGATTGAATAACAAACTTCACACTGAGCATCCATAGATAACTCCGCAAGACAGATTTACTGCTCTATTCGACTGTGCGGCTTCCTGCTGAATGTGAGGCAATACCTGCCATATCAGGTTAGGGCGAATGAGGTAGGAGCTGAGAAGGGGGTGGTAATCCAGATCAGGTTATTGATTCGGATACGTTTTATAGGAGCTGTTTCGCTGGTGTGGAGTTTCTATTGAAAGGTATCGAGCCGATGGAAGGCCGGGTGCGCGATGGCCACCCGGCGTGAGAGCATCAAGCCGAGGCTATGGCGTCCGGACGCATGGCCTGATCAATGGCCTTGGCCAGCTCTTCCAGGCGGAAGGGCTTAGCTAGCTTGTGCAGATCAACCGAAAGCGTTGCTGGCAACTCGGCATACCCTGATGCGAGCACTATGGGAAGGTCCGCCCAATGAGCCCGTATGGCCTCTGCCAATTGAGTGCCGCTCATGTAAGGCATGGCTTGGTCGGTAATGACCAAGTCCACAAGAGGGTATGCCTTCCTCAATATATCGAGCGCCTGGGCACCACTAGAGGCCTTGTAAACGGTATTTCCGAGATCCTCCAGCATGGCGGCGGTACTGGTCAGAACAAGTGGGTCGTCGTCTACCACCAGGATATGAAAGGTATTTCCGGGTTTGTCTGTTGAAGGCGCGGGTAGGGGGTCGTCAGTGGTCTGCATGCCTGCATCAGATACGTGTGCGGCGGGTAACCAGATTTCGGCTGTAGTACCTTCGCCCAGCCGGCTTTTGAGGATGAGCCTGCCACCGGATTGTTCGGTAAGGCCGTGCACCATGGACAGTCCAAGCCCCGTTCCCTTACCGATGCCCTTGGTGGTAAAGAAAGGCTCCATGGCACGGGACAATGTGTCTTCATCCATTCCCTGGCCGGTGTCCTGTACCGATAGGCAGACGTAGGCCCCCAGTTTCAAGTGGCTGGGATGGCCTTGGGAGATCAGTTCATCACGGGCCGAGATGATGATGGAGCCGCCCTCCGGCATGGCGTCTCGTGCATTCATGGCCAGGTTGAGCAGGGCCAGCTCCAATTGATTGGTGTCGGCGTGGGCAGGTCTGAGAATCAGCGGAAAGCGGGTTTCGATCTTGATCGACGGGCCCAGGGAACGCTGAAGCAGTTCGGCCATACCGCGGACCAGAGTAGGCAGTTCAATGGTCTCCGGATTCAGTTCCTGACGGCGTGCGAAGGCCAGCATGCGCTGGGTCAGAGAAACGCCTCGCTGTGCGCCCTGAATGGCATTGTCGAGCAGCGGTGTGACCTTGGGATCATCCGGCAGACGCTTGCGAACCAGCTCAAGGCAGCCAATGAACACCATGAGCAGGTTGTTGAAGTCGTGGGCAATCCCACCGGTCAGCTGGCCCAGGGCTTCCATCTTCTGTGACTGGAACAGGGCCTCCCGGGCTTGCTCCAGAGCCAGTTGGGTTTCCCGTTTCTCGGTGATGTCACGGGTGGCCTTGGCGTAGCCGAGGAGGGTGCCGTTGTCGTCCCTTATTGCATCGATGACAACATTGGCCCAAAAGCGTGTACCGTCCTTGCGGATTCGCCAGCCTTCCTTTTCAAAACGACCCTCACGTTGAGCCGTTTCCAGCCCCTGTTGCGGCAGGCCTGCTTCCCGATCTTCAGGGGTGTAGAAGCGTGAGAAATGCTGACCGATGATTTCCTGTGGGGTGTAGCCCTTGATCTTCTCGGCACCGGCATTCCAGCTGGTCACCTGACCGGTCGGGTCCAGCATATAGAGGGCATAATCGGAGACGCCTTGAACCAGCAGGCGGAACTGCTCTTCACTTTTTCTCAAGGCGTCTTCCGCCGCCTTTCGCTCGGTAAGGTCGCGCGTCACCTTGGCAAAGCCCAACAGCGTGCCTTGTGCGTTACGGATAGGGTCGATTACGACATGCGCCCAGAAGCGTGTGCCATCCTTGCGTACACGCCAGCCTTCCTGCTCGAACCGGCCTTCACAGCGGGCCTGCTCAAGTGCCCGACCGGGCAGGCCGGTCAGCAAGTCCTCAGCGGTATAGAAACACGAAAAGTGATGACCGAGGATTTCTGCTGTCTCGTACCCTTTGAAGCGGCGAGCGCCGGGATTCCAGCTTGCTACGAAACCGTCCGGATCCAGCATGAAAATCGCGTAGTCAGAAACGGCTTCCACGAGCAGACGATACTGCCCCTCATCGATGAGAGCGGCAGGCAGCCGTTCGGCATGTTGCATCAAGGCATCCTCCAGGTGGGGCTTTATCGTTCTTATAGGTTCAACAGGCTCAGGCCATTAATGCAGGCAGTAACGTACTGAAAGGCTATCAATAATGGCACGTTCACTATAGGAAAAATTGCGGGGAAACGAAGCGAATTGCAGGGGTGATCCGATGAGCTGCCAGTCGGCAGTAGAGAGGGACTGCTGGTCTCGATAAGACCAGCAGTCATGCGATGGATCAGTTACCCATCAGGCTGGGCAGGAAGAGAGAGATTGCGGGGATATAGGTTACGGCCATCAGGGCTGCAAACAGGGCTACATAGAACGGCAGCAGCGCCTTTACGGTTTGCTCGATAGTCACCTTGCCTACAGCTGCGCCCACGAACAGCACGCCGCCTACCGGTGGGGTGATCAGACCGATACCCAGGTTGACCAGCATGATCATGCCGAAATGCACGGGATCTACGCCAATGGAGATCATGACCGGTAACAGGATAGGCGTCAGGATCAGGATCAGCGGAGCCATATCCATTACCGTACCCAGGATCAGCAGCATGATGTTTACGCACATCAGGATTACATAACGGTTTTCCGAAATGGTCATGAGGGCGCCGGTGATCTGTGCCGGAATCTGCATGAGCGTCATGATGTAGCCAAAGCTTGAGGCAAAGGCAATCAGGATCATCACCACAGAGACCGTACGTACGGTTCGATGCATGAGCTTGGGCAGTTCATTCCACTTGTAATCGCGGTAGATGAACATTGTCACGAAGAATGCCCACAGCACGGCAACCGCAGCAGATTCCGTTGCTGTAAAGATGCCGGAGATAATGCCACCGAGAATGATCACCATGGTCATCATGCCCCAGAGCGCCTCGACGCAGATCTTCAGCGCCTGCTTCATGGGAATGACTTCACCCTTGGGGTAATTGCGCTTCTTGGCGAAGAACAGGCACATCAGCATCATAATGGAGCTGAGCAGAAGCCCCGGTCCAATGCCGGCGATGAACAGCGAGCCGATGGAAACAGTGCCACCCGCAGCCAGCGAGTACAGGACGGAGTTGTGGCTGGGTGGAGTCAGCAGCGCCTGAACCGAGCCGCTGACCGTAACGGCAGTGGCATAGTCACGCGGATAGCCCTTCTTTTCCATTTCCGGAATCAGCACCGAACCTACCGAGGCGGTATCCGCCAGGGAGGAGCCGGAAATTGCGCCAAAGAAGGTCGAGGCCAGGATGTTGACCAGCGACAGCCCACCGCGGATGAAGCCTACCAGTACGTTGGCACACTCCACCAGCCGCCGCGACATACCCCCTTCGGCCATGATGGCCCCCGCCAGCACGAAGAAGGGAATGGCCAGCAGGGAAAACTTGTTGATACCCCCAGCCACCTGAATCATCAGCGCATCGAACGGAATATCGATCCACCAGGCGCCGACGAGCGCCGCTAGGCCCAGTGCGTAGGCAACCGGCATGCCCAGCAGAATCAGCAGTATGAAACTGCCTAGTAATACGAACGCATCCATATCAGGCAACTCCTTCGGCCGCTTCTTCTACCGCATCGTATTGCACGACGCGCCGTTGGCTTTGATCGCCAAAAATGATTCTTTCGAGCACGAACCAGAGGGTCAGCGCGCCACCGATTGGGATAGGCGAATAGGCAATCCCTACCCGGAGCCAGGCCAGGTCACTGGTGAACTGGTACCAGGTCGCCATGCACAGCTTGATACCCCAGATCGTCATGAAGAGGCTGATGGCGGTCATCAGCAGATTGACCAGAACGGCATCGTATTTCTTGAGCAGTGGCGGAAGACGATCGGTAAACATTGCTACAGCCATGTGCGCACCGGCACGGTAGCTGGGCGCTGCGCCAATGAACGTGAAAATGGACATGAGCAGAATGGCGATAGGCTCCGGCCAGGATGAACCGGTTCCCATTACGTAACGGGTAAAAATACCCCACGGAATGATGAGCGAGATGACAAGAATTGACAGGCCCGCTATCCAGACACAGAGGGTATAGATGACATCGTTGACACGCAGAAGAGCATGTTTCATGAAAAGCTCCGAGCGGCCGCATGCTCGCTGCGAGAGGACCTCGGAGCGAGCAGGGCATGTCAGGTTGTTGTTGTAATGGCCGTCAGGCCTTATTGCACCGCTTCAACACGCTTGACCAGCTCGGCGAATTTGGGTCCGTACTGCTGGCTATATTTTTCACGTACCGGCGCGGTGGCGTCATAGAAAGGCTTGCGGTCAACTTCGATAAACTCAACGTTGGCAGCTTTCAACTTGGCGACACTTTCCGCGTTGTACTTGTCCCACAGCTCACGCTCTTCCATCTGCGCTTCACGTGCAGTTTTCTTGACCAGCGCCTGTTGATCCGGCGTCAGCTTGTTCCAGGTGGCCTTGGACATGACCAGCATTTCCGGCAGGATCAGGTGACCTGTCTGGGTGTAATACTTGGCTACCTGGAAATGGTTCTGCGTAACCATGGTAGGCGGGTTGTTTTCCGCGCCATCGATCACGCCGGTCTGCAAGGCGCTATAGATCTCACCGGTTGCCATCGCAATACCGCTGCCGCCCATGGCGTTCAGGGTGTCAATGAAGATCGGGTTGCCGATTACACGGATCTTCATGCCGCCAAGGTCTTCTATCTTGCGCACCGGCTTTTTGGTGTACAGATGGCGAGTACCGCCATCCATCCAACCCAGGGCCACGAGATTGAAGTTGGAGTTGGTTACGGTATCCAGCAACTCCTGGCCTACCTCACCATCAATCACTTTGCGCATATGCGCTTCGTCGCGGAAGACGAAGGGCAGGTTGAACACGTTGACTTCCGGCACTACCGGGCCTACCGAGCCGATGGAAATGCGAGCCATCTGAATCGCGCCCAGTTGAACCTGCTCGACTACTTCCTTTTCGCTACCCAGGACGCCGCCGGGGAACATGCGAATGCTGAGTTCGCCGTCGGTTTCCTTCTTGAGTTTCTTGCCCATGTTGTCGACGGCAACGACCGTCGGGTAGCCCGCCGGGTGAACGTCCGAAGACTTCAGGGTGATATCAGCCAGTGCGATCGCGGGAGTCAGAAGCGCACAGCATGCAGCGGCCAACAGGTTACGTTTGAAATTCATGAGATAACTCCTTAGTACATCTTGTCTTTGTTATGAGGAGTACAGCGGTAGTAGAAGGCGTTGTTCTATCCTCTGAACGTCGGCTCTTCCAGGCCTTTCACGCCAGGCCTCAAGGCAAACACACCGCCCGCCAGAGGTTGATCAGATAGATCACCGCCAGGTCGGATGGAGGTGACGAACAGCGTATCCAGGCCCGGTCCGCCAAAGGCGCACATGGCCGGTTTTTTTACCGGTACGGTCAGCGAACGATCCAGCTTCCCATCCGGGGTAAAGCGATGGATCTGGCCAGCATCATTACCGCAGATCCAATAGCAACCGTCCTCATCCACCGCGGCGCCGTCAGGGCGACCTGGATGATTGTTCATGTCAACGAACAGGCGGCGATTGTGGGGCGTGCCGGTATCCGTGTCGTAGTCGAATGCCCAGATCAGCTGTGCATTGGGATGGGAGTCGGACAGATACATGGTCCGGCCGTCCGGGCTGAAGCCCAGGCCGTTGGGTACGATAAGGTCTTCCAGAATTGGGGTCAGGCCATCGGCTGCAGTCGAGTGTTGCTCAGGGAAGCGGTATAGCTTTCCCGCCGGTGTTGCAGCTGCCATATCCATGACCATGGTTCCCGCCCAGAAGCGACCCTGGCGGTCACAGCGCCCATCATTAAAGCGCATGTTTCCGGTCGGGTGCGTCACGTTGGCCAGGGCTGTGGCTTGCAAGGTGTCTCCGTTGGTGATCTCTACCTTGAACAGACCACTCTCAAGGCCTGCCAACCATGCAGTGTCACTGCCGTCATAGCGTGCCACGCAGGCGATCATTTCTGGAGCCAGCCAGGCGCGGGTGCTGCCATCGGCAGCACTCCAGCGGTTGAGGGTACGAGCAGGGATATCGACCCAGTAGAGCGCCTGTTCCCGTGGGTTCCAGACCGGGCTTTCTCCCGTACCGTTGCGGGCATCCAGAATCAGTTCAGCTTGCATCATTCTTATCTCTCTTGTTCAGTCCGATCGTCCTGATCCATCGCAAGCAACGGCGTACTTATTCAAACGGACCCGAGGCAACGAAAGCGCCGCCCTGATACACCATGGACGGATCATCCGCAGCCGGAGCCGGCTCTGCTTCGACTTTCTCGCGGAACTGCTCGGAGGAGTCCTGTGGCTCCCAGCCCAAGTGAGCGGCCAGGCGGTTATCCCACCATACGTCACGGTTCTTGGAGGCCCCAAACACGACGGTGTGGCCAACATTGGGCGTGAACAGGGAGCGGGCGATCAGATTGGTCAGATCGTTGTAGCTCAGCCAGGTAGCTAGCATGCGGCGGTTCTGCGGCTCGGGGAAGGAGGAGCCGATACGGATGCTAACGGTTTCGATGCCATAGCGATCAAAATAGAAGCTGGCGACGTCTTCACCATAGGATTTGGACAGCCCGTAGTAGCTGTCTGGGCGGCGCGGCGAGCTAGCATCGATACGTTCGGTCTGCTTGTAAAAGCCGATGACGTGGTTCGAGCTGGCGAAGATGACGCGCTTGACGCCATGGCGGCGTGCCGCTTCGTAAATGTGGAAGACGCCTTTGATGTTGGCTTCCAGGATTTCCTCGAAAGGACGCTCAACCGAAACCCCGCCAAAATGCAGAATCGCATCTACACCTTTGACGAGTTCATCGACGGCGGCTTTGTCAGAAAGGTCGCATGGAACGACTTCTTCATGGGGGCCTTCGGCGGGTGCCATGTTGGCGATATCGGAAAGCCGAATCACTTCAGCGTAAGGGCGGAGGGCTTCGCGGAGTACCTTCCCGAGACCGCCTGCGGCGCCGGTGAGAAGGATACGGTTCAAACGCTGATTCTCTACAGAACTGGTCGCCATGTCAGTTTCCTGGTTATTAGTATTATTTTGAGTCGTAAGACATCATACGACTAGATGGCGAAATTTTTAACAGTGCTTACCTGCGATGTCAACGACGCCTTTTTCTTGGAGGCGGTAAGTTGTCGTATCTTACGAGTTTCGCCAAGACTCCTGTAAGGAAACCCTTCACTGGAAACATTCTCTTACAAGCTTTTAAGGGTGTCGATTAAGCTCAAAGCCAGGGTACAAGCGCCCTATAGTGGCGTAATGACCTGATTGATAAGAGCGGAGCAGAGAAATGCTGGGTTTGACCGATAGGTCATTGCTGTTGGTTAGACAAAGGTCTAATCCCGCCGGGGTAGTCTGTCGTGCTAGGTGCGCGCAAGGTTCTAAGTGCGGGCGGTAGGACGTCAGGTGTTACTACGCGCTCGCTCTTAAGCGGGCCATATCCTTCATGGGCGGCGCGCCAAACAACCGGCTGTATTCGCGGCTGAATTGAGAGGGGCTTTCATAACCCACCCGGTGCGCTGCCGACGAGCAATCGATGCCCTCATGGAGCATCAGGCGCTTGGCTTCCTGAAGGCGTAGCTGCTTCTGATATTGCAGTGGGCTCATCGCAGTCACCGCCTTGAAGCGATGATGCAGCGTTGAAGGGCTCAGATTGACGCGCCGGGCCAGCTCATCGATCTTCAACGGCTCGATGTAGTTCTGATTCAACCAGTTGATGGCGCGATTCACGCGGTGGGTTTGACTGTTCGTTATTGCCATTTCGTACAGTCGATATCCCTGGGGGCTACGCAGTAACCGATAATAGATCTCTCGTAGCACCAGAGGGGCCAGCATCGCCGCGTCACGCGGGGTGTGCAAGAGACGAACCAGTCGAGTCACGGCATCGAGCATGGCATTATCCACGCGCTCGACGTACAGGCCCCGGTGAGCTGGTACGACGGGGACACCTGTTGGGCCGGCGTCGGCTATCAGGCGGGTAATTTCTGCCGGGTCCAGGTTGATCCGAATACAGAGATAGGGGCGCTCGGGGGTAGCCTCGATAATCTGGCCAGTTACAGGAAGCGAGACGGAGCCCACCAGGTAATACAGCGGGTCATAGGTAAAGCATTCATCGCCAAGCGTAACCTGCTTGCGACCTTGTGCGATGACACAAAAGCTGGGGTTGCTGATCCCATGCACAGGGTCTGAGGGCTGGCTTGCACGCATCAGGCAAAGACCGTCGATCCGGGTGGTATGAGCGCCATCCGTCAACGTAAGCTGATCGATCAGCGCTGCCAGTTCCTGCTGCTGAAGCGTGTCTCGACTATGCGTGGATTCATGCGTTACACAGTCCATGCTGATCCCCTGAAGCTAGCGGTTCCCATTGTATCGGCGTGCACAGGCGTACCGATCAAGTCAGGCGTCACGATAACCAAAAGTGGCAATGCAGGGTTATATCAATTCTGCTGACTTCTTGCCTGATCCTGTCATGGTACGCCCGCGGTCCGCAGGATTGTGAAAGCCAGCGTAGTCCAACCTTGCCTGCAGAGCGCGAATAATCGTGTTGGACAGGCGCTCCCTGGCCCACTGCATTCTTCTCCGTGCAGGATCAGGCAAGAAGCGAGCAGGATCCGTCTAACGTCTGAATGCCTTTCGGCTCTAGCCTTGTCACTAACGCGGCAACACCGGCCGCCCTCACTGACAGGCAAGGAGATTCGTATGAAAGGTCTAGAAGGCAAGGTCATCGCAATTACCGGCGCAAGCAGTGGCATTGGCGAAGCAACCGCACGGTATCTGGCGGCACAGGGCGGCTTCGTCATTCTAGGGGCGCGTCGTACAGAGCGGCTTGAGACCCTGGTAGCTGAAATCAGGGAGCAGGGCGGCAAGGCTGACTACCGCCGGCTCGACGTTACCGCATTGGAAAATATGGAGTCGTTTGTGCAGTTTGCTCAGCAGCAGGGCGGACGTCTGGATGTGCTGGTCAACAATGCGGGTGTGATGCCGCTTTCCAAGCTTGAAGCGCTCAAGGTTGACGAATGGAATCGCATGATCGATGTGAACATTCGGGGCGTGCTCCACGGGATTGCGGCGGGCTTGCCGGTCATGCAACAGCAGCGTAGCGGACAGTTCATCAATCTGTCTTCGATTGGCGGGCATGCTGTCAGTCCTACTGCCGCGGTTTACTGTGCAACCAAGTTTGCCGTCAGGGCCATTTCCGAAGGGTTGCGTCAGGAGGTAGGAGCCGATATCCGCGTCACTGTGATCTCGCCCGGGGTAACGGAGTCTGAGCTGGCTGACACCATCACCGATCCAACCGCTCAGGCAGCCATGGACGCGTTTCGCCGAGGGGCTATTTCACCGGAGTCCATCGCGCGCGCCATTGCGTTTGCAATTGAACAGCCTGCTGAAGTGGACGTAAGCGAGATTATCGTCAGGCCGACCGCGAGCCCTTATTAAGGGCTTCCGGTTTCAACCCGTGGCACTTCATCTCGGAGGAGGACTCATGTCCGCATCGCCTTGTACATCGTTGCTCTTGATCCATGCCCGCACCGGGCGCTCCGCAGCCCTCAGGGCATGTCTCAGGGGATTGCCTTATCCAGGGCAGACGTGTCTCACCTTTACCGTCATGCCATCGCCGGAAGAGGAAAACTGCTGGTTGGTGTATGGCCAATGGCAGTCGCAGTCGGATATGGACAGCTACTTCAACACGCTTCCAGCCGAGCTGTGGATGCGCCTGGTAAATGGCTCCCTTGCGGCCCGTATGGAGTTCATGACGTTCGAAGGTAACGAGTTGCCCAACGCCTATCGTTGGGCAACTCCACGGTTCAGCTCGCCTGGTTGCGCCTCCTATGCCTGTTGTGGCTAGGCGCAGGCGCCATGTCTCCCTGTAAGTTGTGAGCTGCGTTTTACGTCATTGGGAGTAGGTGTTCTCATCGGCGGTAGCCGGGTGGTAGTCCGTAGGAGCGCAGAGGCTCAGGTTTTGCACCGGCACCAGGCGAGCCGGGCCCATTGGAACTCGTGTTGCCGCCACAGCCAGCAGATTGAACGTACCTTGAGCCGCAACGGCCCAGCGTCCGGTTACGGGCTCGCCGCGAAGCAAGGTAGCGGCGGCCAGAAGGAGCTTCAATCCGCTGCAGGTATCGATATTGAGATGAACCGTCATGGGCAGCTTGCGCACCAGACCATACTCGTAGTTGGTCAGAAGGCTGTAGGTTGCGGTTGAAAGACCTGCAACAGCAAACAGTTGGCGGGTGCGCGGTCCCCACTCGTTGACACCTGCCAACGCCAGACAGAGGCCTGCTGAGGCATAGTCCAGGAGGCCGTGCATGCGAGGTGATAATAACTTGGCTGGCGCCAGCCGATCACGACCCTGATCCATTCCGGAGACGACAATTTCATTACTCATGTCGGTTGCCCGGGTATCGAAACGACCGGTGATGAACCGATGGACCAGCTGCGACATGAGCGGCGCGGCGGTGTAGTGCGCGTTGTGCGCCGCGCCTTCTACAACCACCAGTTTTCCGTTGGGAAGTAGACTGGTGAATTCCTCTGCCCACTGCTGGGTAAGGGTCTTGTCGTATTGGCCACGGATTACAAGGGCAGGAACATGCACGTGGGACAGACGGTTTTCTATGGGGTCGTCCACCGTTCTGCGAAGCTGCTGAACCATGCGCGGTAGGCCATTGGAAAGATACTCCATGTGCATCAGCGGGTTGATCGAAGGTGCCTCGAACGGCATGTTCAAGACGAGGCGGGCATACTGCCGCGCCGGTGTCCGATAGGCCGGGTCTGGCGTAGGTGCGATCAGGATCAGGCGCTCGACTCTATCCGGAAAGCGTGCCGCAATTTCAACGGCGATTTGTACGCCTACGGAGTTGCCGCACAGTACCGCCTTGTGGATTCCGTTGGCATCCATCCAGGCCAGCAGATGATTCGACTGCTCTCTGACATCCGGGCCTGCCGGCCACTTGGACATCCGCGGCGCAGGCGAACGCCCGAAACCGGGCAAATCGGGTGCCATGACGTCATGACCCATCGATGCGAGACGTCTTCCCAGCGGGACCATATAGCGGCTTGAAAGCGCCAGGCCATGAATCAGGATGATTGGAACCTGATGTGGATCGTCTTCATGGGCTAGCCAGGTGCGGGCGTGCATGCGAATGCCGAGCGAAGGAATAGTCGTCCAGGTTTTGTAAGGGGCGTAAGCGAGTTTGAACATAAGGGACAGCTCCCATGTATATCGAGCCTTGCCCAGGTCGCAGCGTGCCTGAAGGCATCATGAGCCAATCATGCGGCATGCGCGGGCTCCTGGGCGTGAGCATTGTAAATGTCGTCTGAACATGCAGAAAAAAGAAGGCCCGCAGAGCGGGCCAAAACGAGCTTTGAACAGCTCGCTGCCGCGAAAGGGCCCGTTCCATCAAGGGCCCAGAGGGGAAGTTATTGCCGGGAAGTAATCAGTGATGATGAGCAGGTTCCGCAGTGAATAGCGGCTGAAATAAAGGGGGCTGCACATCTCAAGACTCCTCATGTCACGGCGTATCACCATCGGTCTGAGCATAAGCTCGTACCGATTCGAATGTGAAAAGGGCAAGGTCAGCAAATATATGCCTTGCTTAATGACCGATAGTTTGGAAAAGAAAAAGTGCCTTGGAAGCGACGAACGTAAGTACTTTTTATCCCTTGCAAAACGATGACGGAGCCGATCGAACGATACGTTGAAGCTGACTAGAGAGGTAGACGGAACCCTGTCTTGTAATACCAGCCTAATAATAAGTAAGCGAGCCGCATTTCCAGCCTGTTGCAGCTTAATGCGGTTTAATAGGCGCATCGACAAGGGCTTTATCTGATTGTGAATCTGTTTAATCGGTCAGATTGGGATGAGACGGCTATAATGAATGTTGGTATTACTTATTGAGGAAAGAGGTGCTCATGATCACTGACGTGCGCGAAGCGTGGCAGGAAATGGTAGAAGCTCAGCGAGCCTTCAACGCAACGTGGCCTTCGGCGGTGGTTCATGCACAAGTCTGGTTGCTTCCCATCAACAAGGAGCCTAAAGGCCAGACTAAAATCACACCGATGGAGCTAGTGGGTGAGCCTGCCATCGAGGCTGCGAAAAAGGCCATCCTGCAATTCGAGCAGGAGGAGGGGCAGCACCCTAGTACCGTCATGCGGCTCCCAGGGTGGATCGGCGTTTCGCAGTCAGTGCTGGAGTACGCCCGCGAGGCCAATGCCGCGCGTGATCGTTTTCTTGAGGTTCTGGCTCAGGAAACGGCCTCCATGAACCTGAAATCGCTATCCAAGGGAAAGCATCTTCGGAGCATTCTCAAGCTGCCGATCGTCATCAAGCAGATCGAGCGCCATATCCAGGTGTTTGAAGGGGTGCCACGGCGTATCCTGTTCACCTGGGCGGGCAAAACGGCGGCCCCCGAAAGCATCCCTGTCAAGGATGTGATCGAAAAGATCGAAACGCAGCTGGCTGATGCCGTGGCCAAGGCTGATATGGACAAGGAACGCAATCTGAGGCTTGAGCTCAAGGCGTTGGGGTTTCTGGATGCGAAGGCCGAACTGCATCGCTACCGTCCTATTGCGCCCCATCCGCGCGTGATGCTGTATTTCTCCAAAAGCCCTCGTTATGACGCCATGCCTCACGCCAATCTGCCGATTTTTGTTTCACTGGATGAGAAGCAGCCGTGGCCGCGGGTCGATGCGCTCGAAGAATTTGATGCAGAAAACGCTCAGGCTGAGCGCTCGGACAAGGTGCCCCGCCAGGAAATCATTCCGCGCCTGGGGCTGTACCTTAAAACCGCGCCCGACCGTAAGCGCAGCCCCAGGACGGCCCGTGGGGACTCGACCGCCGTGGCGCGAGCGTTAGTCTCGTCTACTTATCAAAAGCGTTGAGTGATAAACGGACACTCACAATATGTACGCAGAAGGGGGATTAAATAAGGGTCAACAGACTAACGCATTGGTTGAATGGAATATGTTCCGTTTCGATGACTGAAAGACTCTATTTTCAATTCATATGCGGGGCATTGCCAAATCTTATTCATATGCTGTTTGCTAAGCGAGTAATGCTTTATACAAAGCAATACTCGCTCAGCTCATATATAAGCATCTGCTTGTTAGCGGTTATTTACAAATATTTACTCAATTAACTGTTTGAATATGCTGCTTAGTGAATCTGTTCGCATAATTAGTGCGTTGCAATCTTGACCGATAAAGTGGAAAAGAATTCTTAATTGCTTGGAAATCATGGCGTTAAGACATTAAACCTCATTATATGAAGGGTCGGTTTGCAGCTATTTATAATTCTTAATATTCGTGTAATTAAATGTTCATGCCTTGCGGGGCAACATTCACTCGTCTGGCAGCGATTGGGGTTCGAAAGAATCAGGACGTTGCTGGAAATATGCTCTTCTCTGCAGCCGTGTAGTAGCAGTTGGCGCATGTCTAATTTCTTTCAATAAGGAGATATTGATATGAGTAATGTTACTCCGACCAGCACCAGTTCTTCCGACGCTGCTATCGACAAAATGACTGCCGCTTTCGATGCCGCCATCGAAAAATCCGCGAAGATCACTGAGATCACCACCGAGAAGAAAACTGAGCTTGACGCGACCAAACAGCGTCCTCAGAACTAAGGTGTGGACGGGCGGCGCCTTATGGCGCCGTCTGTTTGTTCAGACAGCTTTCCAGATTGGACCTGCATGCAGGCTGGCCTTGCCATGCGTGCCGGGTCAGGCAAAACAATGATGTCCGCAATGTCTTCTCTTCCCGGCTCAAAACCTGCAGTGCCTACTCTTGAGGTCATTGCGGGACTGCATACCGGCGTATCGGTATCGCTGGATGAACCTGCCTATTGCCTGGGCGCCTCAGACGAGGTGGATCTGGTGCTCAGGGATGCAGGCGTTGCGCCTCGCCATGCCGTGTTGCGTCTGGAGAAAAATACAGTTGCCGTTGAGGCAATTGGAAGCGATGTATTCACGGCTGAAAAACGAATTCCTTTGGGCAAGGGGCTGCGCCTGCCATTACCGGTCGAGTTATCCGTTGGAGAGGCTCGAATCCGCTTATCTGCTCCGCTGACAAAGTTGGTTGCGCCTCCCAAGCGATGGCCTATTACCCACGCCGGTATGATGGCACTTTTTGGCGCGGCGGTATTGCTAGGCCTGTATACATTGATCGGCACCAGCGAAGCCGAAGATCGCTTATTGCCTATTGCCAACGCGCCAGTTAGCCCGGTACTCGACAGCGGCGCTGGTCAGGAGCTCGTAGTGCGGGACGATCAGGTTGCCCGGCAATTGCTGTCCCGACTTGAGGCCGCTGGACTTTCCGCGCTGCATGTGAAATCACAAGGCCGCCATTTCATGCTTTCCGGTGAAATTGACACTGCTCAGCAGCCAGCCTGGGTCGATATCCAGAAGTGGTTCGACGGTGAGTATGGCAGCAGCCATGTACTGGTCAGCTCGGTCACGCTAAGCAAGGCGCCGGTTTCTCCTCGTGTCAGGTTTCAGGCGGTATGGCTGGGACAGGATCCTTATGTGGTTAGTGAGTCCGGTACACGTCTTTACCCCGGCGCATCGCTGGACGACGGCTGGGTGCTCAAGGGGATAGAGCCGCAGCGGATTGTCCTGAGTCGCAACGGCCACGAGTTTGCCCTGACCCTATGACGCTGCCATTGCTTACACAACCCCTGGGTGGGAGGCCTTTTCGATGAGAATCGATACCAGCCGACCGCTGGACCTGCAGCGGCCTGAAGAGGCGTCCAGCGAATCCCTGCGTCGGACCGGCTCGGTTGCCAGGGCCAGGCAGAGTGAGGTGTTCGAGTCGCTGCTGCGGCTGCGCAGCCGGACTCCGTTCAAATCCCTGCGTAACGAGCTGGCGGAGCTGATCGGCCCTCCCGTTAACGACCCTGGCATCTTCAGCCCTGGCCATTCGCTTCAGGTGCTGGAACACATCATTGATACGGTGTTGCCTCGGCTGGACGCCGAGCCGGAGATCAAAGCACTTGCTGCCAGCCTGCTTGAGCAGGAAATCCAGCAACGTCGGGAGCTTGGGATGCGGTTGAGCGAGATCGACGATTTATGAACGTACAGGATCGCGAGGCAGTACAGCTGCTGCACTCGCTTGGCGCTCTGTATCTACGCAGCGGACAACAGCGACGAGCGCTGATCTATCTGCTTCTGGCTATTCAGATCGACCCGGCAGATACCGCTTTGCTGCGTACGCTCACCAATGGCTTTATTGCCACTGGTGATGGGGAGCGGGCACTGGCTGCTATCGGAAGGCTGGAGCAGCTTGAAGGGTCAGGCATGCCGCTCAAGTTTCTGCGTAGCCGCGCATTATGGGCGTTGGGTGCCAAAGACGAGGCACGACGCTGTTTTCGTGATTATCTGGATAGTCGGAGGGCCGTAACGTGCTCGCCAGATTGAACCGCCTGGCTGTAATGGCCTCACAGCGTACCGATATCGTCATTGCACTGTTCATGATGCTGGCCATCGTGATGATGATCATCCCGCTCCCCACAGTAATGGTCGATGTGCTTATCGGCACCAATATCGCGTTCAGTCTGTTGGTTCTGGTCGTTGCGTTCTACGTGTCGCATTCAGTGGATTTTTCGGCACTCCCGCCGGTAATTCTGCTCAGTACGCTGTTTCGCCTGTCGCTTTCCATCACCACGACCCGGTTGATCCTGCTCAACGGAGAAGCGGGGGATATTGTCGAGGCATTTGGCAATTTCGTGATTGCCGGTGAGGTGGTCATTGGCCTGGTGGTTTTTCTGATCATTACCGTGGCGCAGTTCATCGTTATCACCAAGGGCGCCGAGCGGGTGGCCGAGGTGGCGGCTCGCTTTACTCTGGATGCGATGCCAGGCAAGCAGATGAGTATCGACAACGATCTGCGTAATGGTGATATCGATCAGGCCGAAGCCCGTCGGCGTCGCTCACGCCTGGAGCGGGAAAGCCAGCTCTATGGTGCCATGGACGGTGCCATGAAATTCGTGAAAGGAGATGCGATCGCCGGATTGGTCATCCTGTGCGTGAACCTGCTGGGTGGCTTGCTGATCGGTATGATCAAGCGGGGCACGCCCTTTGGCGAGGCGGTGCATACCTATTCGCTATTAACCGTAGGCGATGGGTTGATCGCCCAGATTCCTGCCCTGTTGATTGCGGTTGCCGCAGGTACGGTAGTCACGCGCGTAACAACCGATGCAGAGACAGATCTCGGCACGGAAATTATTAGTCAATTAAGCGCCAACCAGCGGGCTCTGGCACTGACGTCTGCCATTCTGCTGGGCGTTGCGTTTATTCCGGGCTTCCCGGCGCCTGTATTCATCGCCATTTCGCTGGTCCTGGGCGGAACGGCCTTCTACATGCATCGGCGTAAACAGACCGCGGAACAAGTTCCGGCTGCTCAGGAGGAGCCGGAAACACGTGAGGTTACGGCCGAGCCAGTACAAGATGTAGAGGACACAGGTCATTTCCGCATTACGCTATGGATCAGTGAAGCCCATGTGTCACAGGTCTCGCTCAATACGCTCAGGCAGCGATTGGACAGTACTCGTTACGAGATCAGTGAGGACTTGGGCGTCGAGCTTCCCCGTATTGGCTTGCGCATTGACCGCAACGCCGTGGCGGAGCGGTTCAGGATTGATCTGGAGGGCGTGCCCGTCATGGAGGGAGCTATCCGCCCTGATGCGGTATTGCTGCAGGACGATGAAGTTCATCTCGAACTGCTGGCAATCGAGCATACAGCCTCGGCCCCGTTGTTACGCCGTAAGCCTGCCCTGTGGGTGGATGCACAACAGGCTGCCACGCTGGTAGAGGCTGGGGTAGGGCATCTGGATCTGGCGCAGACGTTTGACGCCTGCATGGATCAGACCTTACGCCGCTATGCGGCTGAATTCCTGGGTATCCAGGAGGCCCGTCAGATCCTGACCGAGATGGAAGAGCAGTATCCCGAGCTCGTTAAGGAGGCCCTCCGTGTGCTGCCCTTGCAGCGAATCGCGGATGTGCTGAGGCGGCTGGTCAGTGAGCATATTTCCATCCGCAACCGCCGCGCCATTCTTGAGGCGATTGTGGAGTGGGCACCGCGTGATCTGGATACGCCCATTCTGACCGAACACGTCCGTGCTGCGCTAGCCCGGCAGATTTGCTATGCGTACGCCGACAGTCACCGCGTCATTTCAGCCTATGTCTTTTCCCGAGACCTGGAGGAGGCACTACGGGCGCCACTGCGCCGCAGTGATAAAGGCCGCCCTACGGTACTGCCACCCGAATTGACCCGCACCATTACGATCCAGCTTCAGCACGCGTATGACGCTGCCAGTCATGATCTGAATCCGGTGGTCATGGTGACGGCGGACATCCGTCGCCCGCTCCGGCAGTTGCTGACCCGGCATGATCTGGATGTTCCCGTGCTGTGCTACCAGGACCTGACCCGGGAATTCACCGTGCAGTCGCTGACGACGCTCACGCTACCGGAGGCCAATGCGGCCTTGCCACACACCGTAACGGAATCGTTGACGGCTCCACAACCGTTGTAAGGGAACAGAAAGGATGGTGAGGGTGTTTGAGGATTACCGGCAGGCAGGGTGTGTGCCGAGACCGACGTTAAGGCAATGGCTGATTATCGGTTTCGGTTGTCTTTTACTGTTCGGCGGCTGGCTGGCTCCCGGGTGGGCCGTTGCGCAACCTGTTGAGGGGGCGAGTCCTGAAGGGCGTGTGCTTTACCTCGCCACGGGGGAGGGCCAGATTGTGAAATTCAAGGCGCCGGTAGAGTCGGTATTTGTCGCTGATCCTGCCATTGCCGATCTGCGCGTTGTCTCGCCGGGAGTGGTGTATGTCTATGGCAAGTCCAGCGGCGAAACTAATCTGATTGCCCTGAATGCAAACGAGGACATTCAAGGCACCTGGCAGCTCAAGGTCCAGCCCAATGTCGGGCCGATCAAGGAGGTCGTACAGGCATTGCAGCCAGGCAGCAGCGTTTCGGTGGCGCAATCCGGCAAGCGGCTGATAGCCAAGGGAGCCACCCAGGACGTTGCGTCGGCGCTGGATATAAATGCATTACTCGATAGCCAGACACCAGCCGGTGGCCCGCCACCCCTGAACACCACGACTTACCCTGAATCGCCCCAGGTCAATATCCGGGTACGTTTCGCCGAGGTATCACGCGAGCAGTTGCTGCGGTATGGGGTGAACTGGAATGCGCTCATTACCCGTGGTTCGTTTTCGTTCGGGCTGGTGACAGGCGGTCCGCTGGCGCAGTCGGCAGTAGCCGGGGCCACGAATTTGATCTCGGCAGGTTACAGCTCCGGCAGCGCCAATATCGATGTGCTACTCGATGCGCTGCAAAGTAACGGCATTCTCGAAATTCTGGCAGAGCCAAACATCACGGCGGTAACGGGGCAAACGGCTAGTTTCCTGGCAGGGGGCGAAGTGCCGGTACCTGTTCCTGTAAGTCGTGACTTGGTAGGTATTGAATACAAGCCATTTGGTGTATCGCTGCTCTTTACGCCTACGCTGCTTCCCAGTGGGCGTATCGCCATGCAGGTTCGCCCCGAGGTCAGCAGTCTTTCAACGACCAGTGCCGTGCAGATAGCGGGCACCAGTGTGCCAACGTTCCAGGTCCGGCGGGCCGATACGCGTGTTGAGGTAGGCAGTGGTCAGACATTTGCCATCGCCGGTCTTTTCCAGCGCAACAGCGCGCAGGACATGGACAAGCTTCCCATGCTGGGTGACGTTCCGATCCTGGGCGCATTGTTCCAGTCCAAACGCTTTCAGCGCAACGAAACCGAACTGGTCATTCTGATCACGCCGTACCTTGTCGAGCCTGAGTCAGACCACACGCTGGCTACGCCACTTGATCCGAGCGCGTCCAATCCTGCACAGCACTTGGCGCGAACGTCTACCGCGCCCACCAAGCCTTACTCGGAGTTCGGGTTTTATGTGGATTGATTCGAGACGCTCCCTTGCTGTGCTCGGCGCGGCTGTCATGCTGCTGGCGGGGTGCTCACTGGAGCCGGTGTCCTATGCATCGGATTATGTCCGTCTGGCTGATCGCAACGGTCAGGCGGTATGGGTGCCCCGTGTGTGCTTGAGTCCCGAAACAGCGGCAGCGCCCGATCGTTTACCCATGGGCTGCGCCAATGCGCTTAATCTGGCCAGAATGATCGAGCGACCTACTGACCTACAGCGTGGTCGTCCGATGGGACCCGCCATGGCCGCTCCGGTAGCACGTGCGGCAGAAGCTTATATCACCGGCCACACCGCCGATGACATCAGGCGGCAACGGCTCGAGCAGGAAGCGGCAAACCGTAACGCTGCCGGAATGTGATGATGTTCGTCAGATCAGGTCTGGCGAACATTTTTAATTGGGATGAGTGGCGATAAGCCCTACCGCCTGGGCGCGTTGCATCGGGTCGCGCAGGGACTTGATTTGCCGGGCCTGTTTGAGCAGCCGGGCTTTTTGAGCCGGTGTCGTTTGGGGAATGACCAGGCCCGTAGCCTCCTGCTCGTGACCGGCCAGTACCAGTGCCAGAAGCAGGTTGCGGTAATGGCCTGGCATGGCCAGAGGGGAACGGGTGACTTCACGCAGCCGTGTGATGGCACGATCCGGTGAGCCTCCCAACGCCATGGCGACGGCCTGATTGCTTTGGATGTCCAGATTGTCGGGCGCCAATTCAAGCGCCTGGGAAAAGGCTGTTTCCGCTGCGGCTGACTGGCCCAACAGACTGTAGGCCGTGCCCAGCTTGCTATAGGTACTGGCCGTTTTCTTGAGCGGGGCAACTTCCTTCAGTGCATTGGCCGCACTGCTGGCATTGCCGAGCCGTAGCTGGGCACTACCAAATCCCAACAGCGCGTCGGGGTTATGGGGTTCCTTTATCAAAGCCTCGCGAAAGGCCTGGGCGGCACCGTTGGCATCTCCGCTGCCAAGCCGGGCATTACCCAGGCGAATGAACGCGGGAGCGTCCTGCTGCTGTTGAGCCGCGCGTGCATACAGGGCCGACGCGGTGGCAGGGTCGCCCCGGCGTTCGATGTCGGATGCCAGTTTGTCCAGCTGAAGATCAGGGTGAGGATTGGAAGGTGCAGAGCTGCAACCGGCCAGCCAGGAGCACACAACAGCCAGGACGAGCCGGGTAGGGCGGGAGGTAGGCAAAATCACACTCCATGTTTTGACTGCAAAGAGCCACATCCTGCGCATTTGGCCGGACAAACATGACAGCGCGATGACAGCGCCCGGCTGTGTTTGAGGCTTGTCCTGTACCGCCCTGGTTCTGTGATACAGACAACACTCATTGGGTGACTTGCAACGGGCTTGTCACAAAGCCTCACCATACTCGGGGCATCGAGAAAGTGTCCGAACGTTCCGGATAAAGGATGAGCCGGAGTCGTCGTTTGGTTTGCTTCGTACAGGGATGGATCACTGTCTGCCATCGGTTCGAGTCGTATGTGGCATCGAGCCGGGTATGGAAGAGATGAAGAAGAACGAGCAAGCCATGCCGTTGCCTGTTTTTACCGCTCGCTGTTTACGTTCACTGTGTTGCCTGCTTGCGCTTGCAGGGGTGGCGCTTGATGGCTGGGCACAGACAGAGAAACCTGCCTGGCTGGACCAGCCCTATCACTACGTTGTGATTGATCAGGATGTACGCGGCGTACTGATGGAGTTCGGTCGTAATCTGTCATTGCCTGTGGTCTTGTCCGATCAGGTCAAGGGTCGGGTACAGGGCCGTGTGCGGGCGGAGCACGCGGGTGAGTTTCTCTCGCGTATCAGCGCCACCCAGGGGCTGGTCTGGTACTACGACGGCAGCGCCCTGCATGTGAACGCCAACCGCGAGCTGATCAGTCAGGTCATCGATACCCGCCGGTTCGATCAGAAGGCTTTGAGAGGCGTGCTCGACCAGCTGGGCCTGGTAGGCGAGAACGTATCGATACAGCTCAACCCCGGCCGCTCGGTTCTGAGCGTATCCGGGCCGCCTGCCTACATTGGCTATGTGCAGCGCAGTCTCGAAGGCCTGGAAAGGCCCGTTATTTCGAGGGGAAAAAGCCAGGGCATTCGTATCTTTAGGGGTGGCGCGGAAACCGAAGTCTTTAGCGGACAGGGTTGAACATCTGGCCTTTTGGCCCTCACAGACAAGGAGAAGGACATGGCAACAGCACCCATAGATAACAGCAGTACCGGCAGCGTCACTAACAGTGAGCAGACATTCGACGCTGCGCTCGAGTCGTCCGATACCGGCATGACCGATGAAGAGTTCACCCAGCAGTTAGTGGACGGTGCGGTGACCGTCGCCGGGCAGATGATCATCATGCCCCGTGCGAACGAAATCCTGAATGAGGCGATGTCGGACGAGTAAGTCTGGCGGCCCTGTGCATTATCGACGTGTGTCTGGAGATATTCATGACTGTCAGTATTCCTCCTGTAGCCCCGCAGCCCATGCCGGAACCTGCCGCGCAGGCTGCCCAGAATCTCTTCGAGCACATGGCGATGCATGCGCAGGGCCTTCCTCAGGGAGCAAGCCCGGCTCAACTGAGCCAGGGATTGATGGAGCGGCTGGATGGCTTTCTGGATCGTTCCCATCGCTTCGCTGAACGGGCCAACGGCGGGGTCGATCAGACGCAGACCTTCAGCCCGGTGATCCGTAGCTCCCAGGCCGAAGGCGCGGCGCTTCCGGACAGCCAGATGGACAAGGTTGTCACCGCACTGAGCCGCATGTTCGATCATTCGATCGAAACCCAGATGGTTGTCCGAGGCGCGACCCAGGTTTCCGGGGCGGCCAACACCCTGCTGCGTGGTCAATAAGATGACCGGTTGGAACGGATGGTTTGCAAAAACGGTAGTACTGCTCACGCTGGTGGCGTTGCTGCAGGGATGTAAAACGGACCTGTATACCAACCTCTCAGAACGCGATGCGAACAGCATGGTGGCGGAGTTGTTGCGGCGCGGCATTTCTGCTGAACGCGTCATTCAGAAGGACGGCCGTCTTACCGTCAAGGTAGACGAGGCACGCTTTGCCGAGGCCATGCATATCCTCGACGAAGCCGGCTTGCCAGGGCAATCCTTTGCCAACCTGGGCGATGTATTCAAGAGCAATGGGCTGGTGTCTTCGCCTGTTCAGGAGCGTGCTCAGATGATCTATGCCCTGAGCGAAGAACTCTCGCATACCGTATCGCAGGTCGATGGAGTGCTGTCGGCCCGGGTGCATGTGGTATTGCCCGATAATGACCTGCTTAAACGCAATGTCACGCCATCTTCCGCATCGGTTTTTATCCGTTATGAACCGGGGCTCGATATCAATCCGCTGATTCCACAGATCAAGACCCTGGTCGCCAATGGCATTTCGGGCCTGACTTATCAGAACGTTTCAGTCGTACCGGTCGAGGCGGTCAAGCGGGTCGAAGGCTCCCAAGAGGGCGAACCCCTGGCTTCGTTCATGGGGGTCTGGATGCTTCAATCGAACGTCGGCAAGGCCGCTTGGATCATGGGCGGGCTGCTTTTCCTCGTGCTGGCGCTGGCCACTTCACTGGTTTACGTGGTGTGGCAGTCCCGGCGTGCTCAACCCTACGAATTGGTGCCATTGAAATGAGCTTGACACAGTCTGCAGAACTGCCGTTGTTTCGTGGTGAAAACGGGTGGAACCTCTTCAGGACCAACCCTTTGCGCTTCGTACACGGCAAGCACGTTGCTGAGTGCTTCAGTGAGTGGGGCGAGTATTCCATCGTAGCCGCCATCCAGGCCGAACAACGGTTTCAGTCTCGACTTGAGCGTTTGTTCCAGGATCACTTCGCGCTGCCACCGTTAAATGAGGTAGAGCCGCCCGTTGAAGAGGACTTGGCCATTGCGTTACTGGCGCCGGAACACTTTGCTGCCCTGGTGGTGCCGTGTGGTGTGGTCCTTCATGGACGCTCTTTCACCCAGGAGATCAGAGCGTCGGCCTTGCGTACGCTGAAAGCGCGCTTTGGTGAGGACTTATTCGCCCTGGCCGTAACCAATGCCGATCTGGCCAGCACCTCCACCGTTCTGACCGATCTCGATGAACTGGAGCGGGCCGTTCAGCTGGATGGAGAGGCCTGTATCGCCGCCTGGCTGGCTGCTCAACCTACCTCGCTCGCCGCCTGGCTGCGACTGAAGGTGACGGATGAGCCTGTTTACAGCCGCGCACTTTCGACGGACCTGCTGCAACGCGGGCCCGCCATCGTCAGGCGTATAGCGCCGCATGTTCAGGCCTATGCAACAGTGAGGAAGGCTTCTTGAGCGAACTGCCCCGTCAACCTACCCAAACCATTCTTCGGCAAGCTGAGGCCGCCCAATGGATGGATGGCTACACGTTTCTCGAGCAGGCCCGACAGGAAGCGGATGCCCTGCTGGCCAGTACACAGGCGCAAGTCGATGCCGCCCGCACTCAAGGCTACGCTGAAGGCCAGCGCGCCGGCATCGAGGCGGCAAACAAGATCCTGGTGAATACCACCCACCAGATGGACCGGTATTTGGCCAGTCTGCCGGAGGCTTTGACCGACCTCGCTCTGGATGTGGTCCGCCGCGTTCTGGGCCAGTTTGAGCCCGGCGAGCTGGTGGCCCGTCTCGCTCGCGAAGCCCTGATGACCTTTCGTGGTCAGCACACGATAACCGTGAGGGTAGCGCCAGAGCATGTGGCCCACGTGGAAGCAATGCTGCTGGAAGGGGCTGGACCATCAGCCTCATTTCGCGTCGAGCCCGATGCCCAGCTCACAGCGACTCAATGCGTTATCGCCAGTCCTGTCGCTGTGGTGGATGCCAGCCTGGACATGCAGCTGGACGCGCTTCGTACCGCCTTGGTCAGCCCTGGCGAGTCTGAGGCGGTGTAATGCAGGAGTCGGTGTTGGAAGTATTAGATCTCCAGACGATCATCCCCAGCTTGAAAGCGCGCCTGGATCGGGCAGAGTCGCGTCCGGTACGCGGACGTGTGAAGTGTATTCGCGGGATCATGGTGCACGCCATGTTGACCCAGGCGCGGGTTGGCGAGCTTTGCTACCTGCGCGACCCGCTCACGGGACGCACGATTCCCGCTGAAGTCATCGGCTTCGAGCATGACGAGGCGCTGCTGACACCGGTGGGTGAGTTGGAGGGTATGTCGACCCGGACAGAAGTCATCTCCACCGGTCAGGCGATGACAATCACCGTAGGTGATCATTTGCTCGGCGCGGTTATTAGTCCGACCGGCGAGCGGCTGGATCGTGTCGAAGGAACAGTTGATGGGCATGATACGCGCCGCTATCCGCTTCAGGCCGAGCCGCCAGCGCCGTTCGAGCGAAGCCTGATCAAGGAGCCCTTACAATTAGGTATTCGCGCCATTGATGGACTCATGACGGTTGCCCGGGGTCAGCGCGTCGGGATTTTTGGTGAACCCGGTATCGGCAAGTCTTCTTTGTTGGCCAGTATTGTCAAAGGCACCGAGGCGGACATCATTGTTCTGGGGTTGATTGGCGAGCGTGGCCGCGAAGTGCGCGAACTGCTGGATGTTCAATTGGGCAGGCGGGCACGGGCGCGTACCGTAGCGGTGGTGGCTACCTCGGATCGGCCTGCCATTGAGCGCGTCAAGGCCGCCTACGTGGCGACCAGCGTTGCCGAGTATTACCGTGACCAGGGCAAGAATGTATTGCTGCTCATGGACAGCATTACCCGGTATGCCCGTGCGCAGCGGGAGATCGGCCTGGCGGCAGGGGAGCCGCCTACTCGACGAGGCTACCCGCCATCCTTCTTTGCCGCATTGCCACGGCTGCTCGAACGGGCCGGCCCCGGGCAGCACGGAACGATCACCGCGTTGTATACCGTCCTGACTGAAGGGGACGGCACCCTTGATCCCGTCGCCGAAGAAACCAAGTCCATTCTGGATGGACACATCGTGCTGAGTGCAGAGTTGGCTCAACGCAATCATTTTCCAGCCATCGATGTGTTGCGTAGTCGTAGCCGTTTGATGGACACGGTTGCGTCCGAGGCGCACCGCCGATGGGCGGGCCAGGTACGTGAACTGATGGCGCGCTATGCCGACATCGAGTTGCTGCTCAAGGTGGGTGAATACACGACTGGCAGCGACGCCATGACAGATCAGGCCATTGCGCAACAGGGCGCGATCGAAGCCTTTTTACGGCAGCCTACCGAGGAACGCGCGGCGTTCGCCGAAACCGTGCGGCGCTTGGCGAGCCTTGCATCATGACCCATTCCAGAAGCCGTCTGAATGTGTTGATTGCGTTGCGCACACGGCGTGAAGAACGTGCCATGGCAGCACTGGCAGCTGCTACACAGCGCTCCAGCGAGGCGCAGGAGGCTGCTGCAAATGCCCGGAAACAGCATCACGCCCATTGCGTCGACCAGCATCAGCAGGAGGCGCAGCTGATGGCTACTCTGGCTCATGGAGCCTTTGGGCATCGTGAAGTACAGCAGGTGGACGAGGCGCTCAAGGCATTGACCGGACGTCGGATGGATCTGGAGGACGAACTCCGCCGACTGGACGAGCAGCATGCCATGGCGCTGCTCAGGCGTAGCGAAGCCCTGCAGACGCGTAACCAGTGCTGGAAAGCGAGGCAGGCCGTCAGCCTTTTACTGGCCAATGAGCATAAAAACGTGCGTCTTGCAGAAGAGATGCAGGCTGATATCGAGACGGAAGATCGCCCGCAAGCCAGGAAGGCCCCGTGATGTGGATGACCGATACATCAGCTGGTGATGAGTTTTGCACGAGTGAAGAGGTTGCCCCTCTGGTGTTTCCCCTTGTCACACTCGAAGACGTCAGGCTTGCCAATCGTGTGTATCGCTCGCGTGAAGACTGGCAGGGAAAGATTACAGGTCATCCCGTCAGCGTTCGGCTTGCATGGAACTCCCAGCCCATCCAGTCCGCCTTATCGTTTCCGCTCATGTTCGATGAGCAGCCAGCCTGTCTGCAGCTGCCATCATCGCTGGCTCAGGCACTTGGCGGAGCGCTACTGGAGGGCATCGGCGCTCCGGCGCGCTTCCGGGCCTTGCTGATCGAGCAGGCGCTCCTGACCTCTATTCAGCCCATTGAGCAATCCGCCGGATTCTCCATTCGGTTCGCAGCCGGTCCCGTGGACATTCCTCATCCCATACGGCTCTTGTTTCAGGTAACGCTGCGGGACAAGACCTATCCCGTGATGCTGGATCTTTCAGCCATAACCCTTGGTCCGCTCTTGCCATGCCTCGATCAAACATTTCCTGCCAGTGATTTGCCTCTTTCTCAGCTGCGGCTCCCCGTAACGCTCTGCATCGGCAGCCAGCAGGTGCGCCTGAGTGAACTGCAAGGTTTGCAGCCTGGTGATGTGGTGATGCTGCGCTCGAACCAGGGCGCCTGGATATCGGTTGAAAACCGGCTCAGGGCGCCTCTGGCAGTAGTGGCCTCGGGATACCAGCTGCAAACCGGATTGGTTTTAACGTCTGTCAGTAAGGAATGGGACATGAGTGATACGTCCATGCATAAAACAACCGCCGAGGACGATCCATTAGGGGAGGTGCCTGTTACATTGGTATGTGAGGCGGGGCGGCTGGAGTTGCCGCTAGGTGAGGTCAAGGCGCTGTCGGAGGGAAGCATCCTTGCGTTTCCGGACTCGACTGACGAGGCCGTTGAGATCACTGTGAACGGCCGCCGACTCGGCCGCGGTACCCTGGTCAGGATTGGCGAAGGGCTAGGCGTACGGATCACGAGCCTATCAACACATGGATGAATTTCAGCCCAACCTGATTGAGATCATCATTGTTGTTGCGACGATCGGGCTGGTTCCGCTTGCAGTCGTCACGATGACGGGATTTCTCAAGATCTCTGTCGTCTTGTTTCTGATCCGCAATGCCTTGGGCATTCAGCAAACGCCGCCGAACCTCGTCTTGTACGGTATTGCTTTGATTCTGACCGTGTATGTGACCACTCCGCTGGTAGGTGAGATGTACCGGCAGCTGGAGCATCAACCGATCAGTTTGGAGAGCGTGGACGGTGTCAAAGCAGCCGCTGGAGCGCTTCGCCAGCCATTGCAGAACCATCTTTCGAGGTTCGCCAATGATAATGAGCGCGCATTCTTCATGCAGGCGACAGAGAGCATCTGGTCGGAGGAAGCGCGGGCAGACTTACGGGACGATGATCTGGTTGTACTCATTCCCGCCTTTGTCAGTTCGGAGCTGACCCGCGCATTTGAGATCGGCTTTCTTTTATATATCCCGTTTCTGGTGATTGACCTGATCGTCTCCAATGCCCTCATGGCCATGGGCATGATGATGGTGTCGCCTACGTTGATTTCCATTCCCCTGAAAATTTTCCTGTTCGTGGCGGTTGAAGGATGGTCACGCCTGATGCACGGATTGATCATGAGTTACGGAGGCTGAGGTGGGACAAGATCTGTTTCTTTCCTTGATGAAGGAGTCACTGCTTACCGTGTTGCTCCTGTCGGCGCCAGCCCTGATCGTCGCCATCGTGATCGGCTTTGGGGTAGGGCTCATGCAGGCTCTTACACAGATTCAGGATCAAACGCTGCCGCAGGCCGTTAAGCTGGTGGCTGTGCTGCTTGTGCTTATCCTGGTCGGCCCGCTTCTAGCCGGGCAAGTGGGGCAGTTGGCCGAACGGATGCTCGATAATTTCGCAGCCTGGACACGGTAAGGCACTGACGTGAATTTTGCCGTTGCCCAGGCGCTTCTGGACTATGTCTACCCCTTCCTCGCGGCCTTTGGCCTGGCAGTGGCGCGGGCGTTGGGCATGGTCATCATCAGTCCGGCATTCAATCGTCTGGGACTGACCGGCATGATCCGTTCGGCGGTAGCCGTCGTGCTGGCCATTCCGGTGGCGCCAGTCATCTATGCCGGGCTTTCGCTGGCAGACGCACCGACTGGTTTTGCCATTGCAGGGCTGCTGATCAAGGAAATGGCGATTGGCTTGGTGATTGGTCTTGCCTTCGGTATTCCGTTCTGGGCTGCAGAGGTTGCAGGTGAGCTGGTCGATCTTCAGCGTGGGTCTACCATGGCCCAATTGGTAGACCCACTGGGCGCCGGTGAGACGAGCATTTCCTCCACGCTTCTGACGGTTACCCTGATCACACTGTTTTTCATGTCTGGGGGCTTTACGCTCATGGTGGATGGGTATTACCGCAGCTATGGCCTCTGGCCGACCCTGACCTTTAGCCCGATCGTGGTAGAAAACACGGCGCTGGAGATCGTGCGGATACTGGACCGTGTGATGCAGATCGGGGTGTTGCTGATCGCACCCATTGTCGTGGCGCTGCTAGTGGCTGACATGATGCTGGCCTATCTCTCCCGTATGGCGCCCCAGCTGCATGTATTCGATCTGTCTCTCCCGGTAAAGAATCTGCTGTTTTCGTTCTTGATGGTGCTTTACGCATCCTTCCTTGTGCCGCTCATGTTATCGGAGCTGGGTAGCCTGTATGAGGTGTTCGACTGGTTGGAACAGGCCGTCTCTGAGGGTTAGGGCAATGAACAGGTGCTTTCAGGCAGTGGTGTCATGAGTCAGCAGACTGAAGAAAAGTCCCTCCCGGCCTCAGCCAAGAAACTGCGTGATGCACGCAAGAAAGGACAACTGCCCAAAAGCCAGGATCTGGTAACCGGTATGGTTATCCTGGCCTGCACCCTGTGCGTGGTCGTGATAGCGGCCGATATCGAGGCGCGTGTGGAGGCGCTGTTGCTTGAGGCAGGTCGAATCTACGTCGAGCCATTCACCCAGGTCTGGCCAAGGCTGCAAATGCTGGGGCTTGATGTCCTGATGGCCGCCACGTTACCGCTGTTTGCTGTCACGGTAGTCACAGTGATTCTGACTAATATTGTGGTCATGCGCGGTATGGTCTTTTCGGCCGAGCCGGTGAAGCCAACGTATGAGCGGATCGATCCGGTTGCTGGCTTCAAGCGTATTTTTTCCATGCGCAGCGTTATCGAATTTCTGAAGGCGCTTATCAAGCTCTGCGCAATGGCGGTGGCGTTCATCATCGTTTACCGGCTGGGGCTGCAACGGCTAATGGAGTCTTCCTACTGCGGTACCTCCTGCCTGTATGCCACGTTCCTGGGGCTTCTAAAACCGTTGGTCATCACGGCTATCATCGCTTTTTTGATCGTAGGCGGTTTCGATGTGCTGATGCAGCGCTGGCTCTTTGCTCGGGAAATGCGCATGACCAAGAGCGAACAGAAGCGCGAACTCAAGGACACTGACGGCAACCCGATGGTCAAGCGTGAGCGCCAGCGGTTACGCCGCGACATGCAGAGCCTTTCAGCCAAGCGTGGCCTGCAGCATGCCTCGCTCATTATTGGTGCGCCTGGGCAGTGGGTCGTAGGGTTGAGATATGTCAGGGGCGAGACACCGGTGCCGGTCATCGTCTGCCGTGCAGAACCCGAGCAATCCCACCAGATGATTCAGGACGCGCAGCGGCAGCGGCTCCCTTATGCGGTCAACGGAGGACTGGCTGAGCGCATTGCCCAGCGGACAGCCGGAGAAGGGGTGCCGGAAGCGACCTTTCAGGCCGTGGCGGACATTCTGGTAGGTGCTCGCCTGATTTAGCTGATAGACACGGGCGCAGGCTAAGGAGTATGTCGATAAAGGCCAAACGTATGAAGAGTGCAAACAATAAGGGCCGGTAACTGTTCCGGCCCCTATGCGTAGTACTGACAGGCTTGATCAGCCCGCTGTTACTTCTTCGAGTCCTGCCCTTTGACGATCTTGATGATCGCGCCTTCGGTGTCTTTCAGGAGCACATAATCGTTACCGATCTTGACCCAGTGCTGGTTCTCTTCGGGAGCGCTCAGGCCGTGGGCTTTCCAATCCTTGATTCGGTAGGTATCACGCTGATATTTATCAGGCGCTTCGCTGCCTACCTTATATTCGTTGTTGCTGTTCGGGTCCTTGACGGTGGCATCTTCTGACTGATTAGGTGCCTTTTTCATTACTTCGGACTGGTACTTGCTGTTGGAAGGCTGGTGATCGCCAGCGGCTTGCTGGGCGAAGAGGGCACCGCTTGCAAGGGATGCGCTGATGGCTACAACGGCCGATAGTGCTTTGATATTCATCTCGTCCTCCAATGATCGAGTCTACACATGAGACCTGCATTGGCTCCTGGATATCCCCAAGGCGTTTTATTTTCCGCTGCGGCCCCGCGTCACGGTGCAGGGCTGATAAACATGAGCAAAGCACTAATTGTAAAAAACGAGGCGGTTGTGGCTACCATGAGCGCAGCCGCGCAACGGCCTTCCAGTCCATAGCGTTGTCCTATGATCGGATAAATACTCATCATCGGCGCGCTGGCGAACAAAACGGCTGCGAGCTTGAGCGTTGGATCAATGGAGGGCAGCATCAGGGTCATCACAAAGACGGCCAGCGGATGCAGAATGAGTTTGCTACCCGCAATCCGGCCGACGTCGACCAGCATGCCTTTTGCCTTCAGGCCATACAGCGTGGCGCCAATTACAAAGAGCGCAGTGGGCGCCGAGGCGTGGGCCAGCATGTCGATCACCGTATAGATCGCGATAGGCAGTTTGATCTGTAGCGCCGACAGCAGGAGCCCGACAAGAATCGCAATGATCATCGGGTTCTTGCCCAGTCGCTTGACGATGTCCAAGAGCACTTTCAACACACCGCCTTCGCTAGAGCGACTGGCTTCAGCCAGCGCCAGCGCCAATGGAATCATCAGCATGTTTTCCACCAGCATGTTGAGGGCCAACGCTACCGCAGCCGGTTGTCCCAGTACCAATACGGCAATCGGATAGCCAATGAAGCCACTGTTGGACACCGACATGCCCATGCCTGTAATGGCGCTTACATCCAGGGTCTGTTTGAGCTTGTAGCGGGTAAAGCAAAAGCCGCCGGTGAATACCAGAAGCGATCCTACCGCGTAGGCGATCAGATAGGATTTATTGAACACTTGATCGATCGGGCTTTCGGATAACGCCCGGATGATCAGGGCCGGCATTGCGAATGTGATGACGAAGCTACCCAAACCACGGATCTGCTCCCGCACCAGAATGCCGCTCTTGGAAGCAAAAAAGCCAAGACCAATCAGGATGAAGATAGGGGTCGTGATGGACAGTATCTGTAGCACGGTAACCGCTGCGTCCTTGTTGTTTTGACTCATCATGGCAGCTTGGCAGGATCAGGGCCAGGCTCGATGCCAGCGTTCTTACGGCTATGATCCGTACCGCCTTTCTTAATTCATTCAAATAATGATTAATTGCATCGAACCTGCTGCATCGAACACTGTCATAGCGCCATCATTGCATGGAGCGACTTAATGGCAACCCCAAGGAAACACCCGAATCACAGGCTGAAGGCCGCGCAAACCCTCATGTTAAGCCTGGCTTTTTTGGGTGCCTCTTTCTCCTCGATCACAGTGCATGCGGCTGAAGTTTCGTTTCGTGAAGCAGGTCCCGAGCAAACCTGGCATGTGCAGACAGACAACGTGTTGGTGCGTAAATGGCCTGTTGTGTATGACACGGCAGCGGCTCGGCGGGGGAATGTGCAGACTCGTCTGGCAGCTGGCACATCCGTACGGATAGTGGATACGCGTGAATACAAGCGCTGGAAAAAGATCCAGATCTCTACGGGTGATCAGCAGCCGGTAGAGGGATGGATTGAAAGCAAGGATGTGCATTCCGCCATACGAGTAGAGTAATAAATTGCCTGACAGGTAATTGCTGCCTGCGCTGAACCATTGGCTTTCCTCGAACGATCCCGCTCGTCTTGCGTCTTACTTCATAGAGGCTTGTCCAGACCACTGGATAAGACGAGTGAGTGACCGAGACAAGAAGGAATGCCCATGGCTACCGGAACATCAGCCACGCTTCTGGCGCGCCGATCCCTGACAGCTGCGTTGCTTATTGGGATCGGCTTCATGGCCGCCATCGATGAAATCATTTTTCACCAGGTCTTGGCCTGGCATCATTTTGTGGATCGTGGCACGGGTGCTTTCGCCTTGCTTTCCGATGGCATCCTGCATTCGGCCGAACTCATTCTGATTATTGTCGGGTTTTTCATGGTGGCCGAACTGCGGGAGCGTAAAGCCTTTGCCAAACCTCAGGCCTGGGCCGGCTTCTTCATGGGGATGGGGGCATTTCAACTGTTCGATGGCCTGATCGATCACAAAGTCCTGCGCCTGCATCAGGTCCGATACGTCGACAATCTAATGCTGTATGACCTGCTCTGGAACCTCGCAGGTATCGTATTGCTGCTGATTGGCCTTTTATTCCTGAGAAGAGCCCGACGCACCTACGTCAGCCCATAACCCCTAGGAGCCTTGCTGATAATGCATGCCTATTTCCTGGGGCCGGGCCACGTAGCGGTATTCCCGATCCTGCTGGCTATCATCGTCTGGTTGTTCTACTGCTTCGGTGTAATCTGCTTGCAGCGACAAGGGCGGACATGGTCCGGCTGGCGTACGCTCAGCTTTGCGGTTGGCATCGTCCTGATCATGGTCGCCTTCATGCCACCGGTATCGAGCTTTGCTCATCAGGACCTTCGCGGACATATGCTCCAGCACCTTCTGCTGGGCATGTTTGCGCCGCTGGGCCTGGTATTTGGCGCACCGGGTACGCTGGTTCTGCGTACTATACCCATTGATACGGCACGGGTACTGGTTCGCCTGTTGGCGACGCGCTTCATGCGTGTGCTGACTCATCCGATTACGGCGGCGCTTCTGGATATAGGCGGTATGTATGTTCTGTATCTGACCTTATTTTTTGCGCTAAGCCAGACCAGCCCATGGGTTCATACCTGGCTGCATCTGCACTTTATCCTGTCGGGGTATCTGTTCACCTGGGCCATTGCCGGACCTGATTCCGCGCCTCATCGGCCTACGCTGCGCCTGCGACTGGTCGTGCTGTTCATCGCTATGGCCGCCCACGCAGGGCTGGCCAAGATCATGTATGGGTTTGGTTATCCCCATGGGCTTGGTTATGCGCGTACCGAGATCGAATCTGCCGCTCAATGGATGTACTACGGTGGTGATTTGGCAGAGGTGCTACTGGCCGTTGCGTTCTGCAGGATGTGGTTTCGTCATCGCAAACGCCTCCAGGCCCAAGCGTACAGTCATCAGCCGCTGGTTTATGGGCTGACCAGGACAGGATAAGGAGAACCTGCACATCCTTTCAGTTATCGAAGCGTTAAAGACATGCTAGATTCGCGTTCCCACGGCTAGAGGTCCCGTTGTGAAAGAAGATAAAAGCCCCCATACCCATCTCAATACCGATGAGCCCGAGCCGCCGCCCAGTAAGGCCGGCTGCCTCTGGATGACCGTCGGTGCCATTGCCTTTGCCTTCGCACTGTTTGGCGGCATGATCTATCTCTTTACCCGCGGGCCTTCGCCTCAGGTTGAAGCCAACGAACGGAGTACGATCGAAGCCTGTCATCAGCGTGCTGATGCTGCCGCCGCTGGCTCAGGGGATCGTCTCTCGATCCAGCAGTCCTGCCAGGAAATGGAAAAGCAGTTCATCAAGAAATATGGCCACGCGCCTAACCAGTAAGGCCCTACACGGCGCCCTTCAGCGTTAGGCTCCAATTATTCAGAGGGTGTTGTCTGCCTTGCCAGTACACGCCCTTTGTCGTCTCCCTGGTTCTGACCGGAACCTCCGGTCTCATATTGTGGCCCACACCTTGAACAGGTTTGGAGGTCACATGAACAAGTCATCTTTCAATTTCGACAAGAAACGCTTGATCTTGAGTAGCGTGGCGGCGGCCTGTGCACTGGCCATGCCCCGTGGAGGGCTGCGCAGTATGGTGTCGGCTGCAGCGGCGTTGGGGCTGGGTAGCGCGTTGCTCAAGCCGAGTGCCAATGAGGCGTCAATCGATGCGAATGAGCAGGCAGCGCCCGAGCTTATTCGTACAGCCCTCGTCAATGGCATCACTATGCGGTGGGAGGAGCACGGTGATTCCGACCCAGGTGCAGTACCCGTCATCATGGTACATGGTATTCCTACTCATCCACGTCTGTGGCGTTATGTGATTCCGCAGGTCTGCAAGCCGGGTGTGCGTTGTCTTGCCTGGGAGCTGGTGGGCTTTGGCTGGTCGATGGAAGAGGGCCTTGAGCGCGACATTTCGCTCCCCAAACAAGCGGACTACCTGTACGACTGGCTGCAGCACATGAACATCACCCAAGCCGTCTTCGTCGGACATGATCTCGGCGGGGGCGTACTTCAGGAGCTCCTGGTCAGGCATCCTGAGCTCAGTAGCGGATTGGTGCTAGTCGATAGCGTCGCGTATGACAATTGGCCCGTTCCTACGGTGCGCCTGGCCAAACTCAAGGCGTCGGTCATCGAACAGCTTCCACCCAGTCTGTTCAAGCCACTCTTTTTAAGCGGTGTGTACAACCTGGGACACGATAATGAGGCTCGCCGCCAGGAGTCGATCAGCCTGCATTGGCAGCCGTACTCGCGAACCATCGGCCCCAAGGCCTTTGCGCATCAGATCAGTTGTCTGGACTCGAAAGACACCCAGGCACTGGCGGGGAAACTGTCTATCATCCGTGGGCCCAAGCGGATCGTCTGGGGAGATTCGGACTCCATTACGTTCGCTTCGGGCCAGCAGTTGGCAGCTGAGCTGAACGCCTCTCTGGTATCCATTCCCGGCGGGCGACATTTCAATCCTGAAGACCACCCGAGCATTGTCAGTCAGGCAATCAGCGAGGTGCTTCAGTTGGCCGACAAAAATGCTGGAGTCGATCCATTGGTTGCAGAAGGTACAGAACTCGCCTGACTCATCCAGCCGGCGGATGATCGACCTGAGGGCTACGCAGCGCGTCGGCTAGTGCGTTACGGCAATCTGTTAACGCGCGGCGCAGGCCCTCGTCATTTGCCTCCATTCGCCAGGCAGGGCCAACCAGGGAAATGGCATACCGGCCCTGAGGCGTTTCGATGCCGATAGCCATGGCATGGACACCCAGCATGTGCTCTTCGCGATCATAGGAAAAGCCATCCTCCCGAATCTGCTGCAACTCATCGAGCAAGGCGGGCAGGGTGGAAAGGGTCTTGTGGGTAAGCACTTTTAGCTCGGGTCCAAGCAGCTGGGTTACTACGCTGTCCGTCATGCCCGACAGCAGCATTTTTCCACCCGAAGTAGCATGGATGGCCAGAAAGTTACCGGGGGTGGGTGCTACTCGTAGTTCCTGACTGGATATAACCGAGTGCAGCACCATCAATTCAGCGCGATTGGCATGTACCAGTACAGCCGTCTCGCCGGTGTGCTTGGACAACTCTTCCAGAAAGGGGCGCACCCGCTGGGTGATATCGCCATGGCTCCGGGACGCCAACCGGATCAGGGCTGGTCCTAACCGCACGCCGCCAGCGCCATGAACCTCGAGCAGCTGCTCCAATGCCAGTGCATCCACCAGCCGCTGCACGGTGGAGCGGGGCAGGTCGATGCGTTTGGCGATAGCGCCAAGGCTTAGCCCTGCGGGTTCATTTTCAAGGCAGCGAAGGATGGCTGCGGCCCGTGAAATGACCTGAATGGCACCACGTTCCGGCTCAGAGGTCGTCATGGATATTGTCCTGTGTATCACTGTTCGGTACACTGTACCGCATATTGCTTCTGCACCATAGGCTCAGTTTCGAGCCCTTTTCGTTTCTGGAAATTCTATGTCTCCTACTGCGCCACCGGCGCCAGCTCCAGCACCCTTTGGCTGGCGTTTGGCTATTGGACTTATCGGCGTCCTGATTGCAGCGTTGACTTCAGGTCTCAACGACCGCGTAACGGAAATCGCCCTTGCAGATATACGGGGCGTATTTGGAATCGGTCATGACGAAGGCACCTGGATCAGCGCATTGTACGGAGCCGCCGAGGTGTCGGCGATGCTCATTTCACCGTGGCTGGCGGTCACGTTCTCGCTGCGCCGATTTGCTATCGGGGTAACACTGGCGTTTGCCTTCCTGGGATTGCTGTGTCCGTTTGCACCGGATCTGCCGTCGCTGCTGTTTCTACGCGTCCTCCAGGGATTGGCCGGAGGGGCATTGCCGCCGCTCCTGATGACGGCGGCGCTACGCTTCCTGCCCTGGCATATCAAGTTGTATGGTCTTTCAGCCTATGCCCTGACCGCGACGTTCGGCCCAAACCTTGCTGTACCGCTGGCTGCCGTCTGGACGGATTATCTGGACTGGCATCTGGTGTTCTGGCAGGTGGTGCCTTCCTGCCTGATCGCCGCCGCCTGTATCGCTTATGGCTTGCCGCAGGACCCGCTGCGCCTTGAGCGCTTCAAACAAGCCGACTGGCTGGGTGCACTGCTTGGGTGTGGCAGTGTGGCTATGTTTGTGATTGCCCTGATGCAGGGGGAGCGGCTGGACTGGCTGGCTTCGCCACTGATCCGCACGTTGTTCATCGGCGCTGCCATCCTGTTTCCTCTGTTTCTGATCAACGAGTGGTTTCACCCGCTTCCGCTGGTAAAGCTGCAATTGCTCAGTCGACGCAATTTCTCGTTCGGCATCGTTACGCTGGCCAGTTTTCTGATCTTGGGCATGTCGGGTGTGGCGATTCCGTCCGCTTATCTTGCCCACGTGCATGACTACCGCCCTCTGCAAACCATGCCGATTGCTCTGATGATCGCCTTGCCACAGCTTCTTATGGCGCCGTTGGTAGCCACTGTCATCAATCGCAACTGGGTGGACTCCCGTTGGGTCATTGCCTGTGGCCTTGGCCTGATGACGCTGGCCTGCCTGGGTGGCTCACAGCTGACAAGCGACTGGATTCGGGACGATTTCTATACCTTGCAAATCCTGCAGACCCTGGCGCAGCCGATGATTGTGGTTCCGCTGCTCATGTGCGCCACGGGTGTGGTACAGCCTATTGAAGGTCCTTTTGCCTCCGCCACCGTCAATACCGTACGGGGTCTTTTCTCTGTAATCGGTGCGGCGCTGCTGGAGCATTTCATCACGGTGCGTGAGCACTTTCATTCTAATGTCCTGCTTGACCGGCTCGGGTCGGCGCAGGCCCAGCTATCACCTCTGCTGACCAACGATTCGATGTCGGCCTTGAGCCACCGCGTTCGCGAGCAGGCCTTCGTTCTGTCGTTCAGCGACGCCTATCTGGCGCTGATCGGCGTCGCGGCATTCATGCTGCTGGTCCTGCTGACCCTGCCCAAGCGGGCTTATCCACCTCAACCTCCGGTAATGCCATGAGTCATAAAACCGCGTTTTCTCTTGTCGGCGTCGCCGTTGTGCTTGGCGCCCTGTATGCCTGTGTCCATGTCGCCCAGAATGATGGGACGCAAAGCACAGACGATGCTTTTATCACCGCTGATTCAGTACTGGTCGCGCCCAAGGTCGCAGGCATGGTGTCCGAGGTGCTTGTCTCGGATAATCAGCCGGTCAAGGCCGGCCAGTTGCTGGCCCGTATCGATGACCGTGATTTCGTGGCGGCGCAGGCTTCGGCTCAGGCGGCGGTGAAGGCTGCTGCGGCCGAGGTGGCCAACCTGACCGCTGAAATCGATCGTCAGGCTGCCATCATCGATCAGGCGGCGGCGACGGTACGTGCCACCGATGCGTCGCTTTCATTTGCCCAGGCCAATGCCAAGCGCTATCGCAACCTGTCCAAGGCAGGGGCCGGTACCGTCGAGGAGCAGCAGAAGGCTGAGGCCGAACTCCTGCAATGGCAGGCCGCCAGGGATCGTGACAGTGCGGCCCGCGTCGCTGCCCAGAAGCACTTGGCTGTACTCAAGGCGCAGCGTGATGTCGCGATGGCCACTCAGGCAAAGGCCGAAGCCGCACGCGAACAAGCCGATCTGAATGTGTCATACACTCATATCGTAGCGCCTCGCGATGGCGTGATTGCCCAACGCTCGGTTCGGGTAGGTGCCTACGTGGCTCCGGGCAAACCGTTGCTTGCCGTGGTACCGGTCAGTGAAGCCTATGTGGTTGCGAATTTCCGTGAGACACAGCTGGGAAGGATGCAGGCCAATCAGCCAGTCGATGTGCGGGTTGATGTTTTCCCGGATCAGGTCCTGCATGGCCATATCGACAGTCTCGCACCCGCTACAGGCCTTACGTTTTCAGCGATTGCACCCGATAACGCCACCGGCAACTTTACCAAGGTCGCCCAGCGGGTTCCGGTCAAGATCGTATTCGAGCCTGATCAGCCAGCCGTTGCCAATCTACGTGTAGGGTTGTCGGTGGTGGCGACTGTTGATACTCAGGGAGAGGTCCACTGATGCGCCGCTCTCTATTGGCTATCACGTTGGCCGTGCTTTCCGGATGCAGCGTGGGACCTGATTTTCATAAACCTGAGGCGGTCCTGCCCAAGGCCTGGCAAGGCCCGTCACAGGCCGTTGGCAGCGTGACGGTTAGCCATCCCATTGAAAAGGCGTGGTGGACACAGTTCAACGATCCACTCCTGAGCTCACTCGTTGAGCGGGCCGCCTCCACCAACCTGGACCTGGCCCTTGCCAGCAGCCGCTTCGAGCAGAGTCGTTCGCTGCTGCAGGTTGCCGGTGCGGATGTACTGCCAGACGTCTCGGCCACAGGAGGCTACCAGCGTGCACGCAACAGCGAGCAAGGCCTTATGGATGCCTCGGGCAATAATGGAAAGTCCGACTTCAACCTTTGGCAGTACGGCCTTAAGGCGAGCTGGGAGGTAGACCTTTGGGGCCATGTCAGGCGTACCCTGGAGGCTGCCAACGCAGGCGTTGCCTTGAGCGAGGCTGAACGGAATGGCGTCGCCTTGAGCATTGCGACAGAAACCGCAGCGGACTACCTGCGCCTGCGGGGTATTCAGGCAACGTTGGCGGTTACCCGGCAGAACCTGGATATTGCCAGGCAAAGTCAGGCACTTACCAAAACCCGTTTTGAGAATGGTGTAACAACCAACCTGGACACTGCCAACTCGGCTGCCCAGGTGGCCACGATCGAAGCCCGTATTCCGTTGCTGGAGGCAGAGGAGGCCCGTCTCATCAATGCCTTGAGTTATCTGCTTGGCCAGGAACCCCATGCGCTCGGCCAGGAGTTGGGGCAGCCGCGAGACTTGCCAGAGCCGCCGTCGGCCGTACCGGTGGGGTTGCCGTCGGAGCTTGCCCGTCGTCGTCCGGATATCCAGAAGGCCGAAGCAGCTCTGCATCAGGCTACAGCAGCCGTAGGCGTGGCCCAAGCGGATTTCTATCCACGCATCAGCCTGGGCGGCAATTTTGGCTTCCAGGCACTGGAAGGCTCTAATCTCGGGTTATGGAGCGCCCGCCAGTTCTCGATCGGTCCCAGCCTTTACCTGCCTGTTTTCCAAGGTGGACGCCTAACCGGCACGCTGGAGCTGCGCGAACGTCAGCAACAGGAAGCGGCTTTGAATTACCGACGCACCGTATTGGCTGCCTGGCATGAAGTAGACGATGCACTAACGTCCTACAGTGCTGAGCAACGTCACCATGCGGCGCTTGCACAAGCGGTCAGTCAGAACCGTATCGCGCTGGAAACAGCCCAGGCGCGCTACAAGGAAGGCGCCATTGATTTCATCAACGTGCTGAATGTCCAGCGTGAGCTGATCCAGACTCAAAGCGCCTTGGTGGACAGTGCCACCCGCGTCTCGACGGATCTGGTGCAGGTGTACAAGGTATTGGCCGGTGGATGGCCGAAGTCTTCGGGCCATCAAGGTTAGACCGTAACCCTGCAACAGGAATGTTTAAATCCTTCATAGGAATAATCTAATCAAGCGCAGCGGGAGTAGGCCGATAGCAAAGGCATCAATTTAATCAGGCCTTTACTATGTTCAACCGTCTTTCAATCCAGCTGAAGATCACTGCGCTGGCAGGCTTATGCCTGCTGGCTATTGTGACACTGCTGGTCGGTGCGTCTCTTTACCAGGCCAAGCGTAGCGGTGAGGTGGTCAAGCAGACCAGCTCCAGCATGCTTGAGCAGTCCGCGGAGCTTCGCTTGCAGACCTCAGGCGAAGCCCAGGCGCTGCGTATCCAGCGAGACTTCATGAGTGCCTATCACTACGGACTGGGCCTGGCAGGCCAGGTCAAGCTGCTGAGTGAGCAGCAGGCAAGAGGGGCTATCAGTGCCCGTGAATTGCGTCAGGAGCTGGCTGAGGTAGTGGGCAACGCACTCAAGGCACGCCCTGACCTGTTGGGGCTGTACATTGCCTTCGAACCCAACGCACTAGACGGACAGGACAGACAGTTCATCAATGCGGAAGAGGAAAGCAGCAACGCAAGTGGCCGTTTTGCCTTGTACTGGTCTCAAGGGGAGCCGGGAACATTCGATTTCGAATCAATGACTGAGGAAGAGCTTACCAAGACGACTCCCGGGCCGAGTGGTGCAGCCTATAACGCTTGGTACACTTGTCCTCGTGATACGCGTAAGGCCTGTCTGCTGGACCCTTATTTCGATGAGGTGAATGAGCAGCAGGTCCTGATGACCAGCATCGCCCTGCCTATTGAGCAAAACGGCAAGGTGACCGGTGTTATCGGCATTGATATCAGCCTGAACACACTTCAGCAGATTGCCGAAAAAGCCAGCGACAAGCTGTACAAGGGGGAGGGCGAGGTCAGCATCATTAGTCCAGCTGGTCTCCTGGCGGGTCATAGCCTGGATGCCAAGCGGTTGGGAGAGTCCCTGGACAAGATCTATGCCAGCCAGGCAGGTGAGCTGAAGCAGGCCTTGGCGACAGGCGAGTCTGCCATGTTGTCCCATGATGATCTGGTACGTGTCATCGAGCCGATCAGGCCCATCCCGGAAGCCAAGCCGTGGGGCATCCTGCTTGAGGCGCCCAAGAAGCTGGTTCTGTCCCGTGCCATTCAACTATCTGATGAGCTGGACGAGCGGCGCGTTTCCGACAGTGTGTTCTCGGTTGTGGTGGGCCTGATTGCGGTGCTGAGCGGTCTGGTATTGATGTGGTTCGCTGCCCGCAGCGTAACCCGGCCGATTCTGGCCGTTGCCGCTATGCTCAAGGACATCGCCAGTGGTGAAGGTGACCTGACCCGCCGCCTGGGATATGCCAAGCAGGACGAACTGGGACAGTTGGCGGGCTGGTTCAACCGGTTCCTCGACAAGCTCCAACCCATTATTGCGGACGTAAAGCGCTCGGTTCAGGATGCGCGCACAACGGCGGACCAGTCTGCGGCCATTGCGACTCGTACAAGTGAGGGCATGCAGCACCAGTTCCATGAGGTGGAGCAGGTTGCAACGGCATCTCACGAGATGAGCGCCACGGCCCACGATGTCGCGCGCAATGCTGCGCAGGCCGCAGAGGCTGCGCGTGGCGCTGACCATGCAACCCATGAAGGTCTGGACATCATTACCGAGACCACGCGCAGCATCGAAAAGCTGGCAGCTGATATGAGCGCGTCCATGAGTCAGGTCGAGGGTCTGGCGGAAAGCAGCGAGCAGATTGGCAACGTTTTGGAGGTCATCCGGGGTGTTGCCGAGCAGACCAATCTGTTGGCGCTGAACGCTGCCATCGAAGCGGCACGGGCTGGTGATGCGGGCCGAGGCTTTGCGGTCGTGGCCGATGAGGTGCGTGGCCTTGCCAAGCGGACCCAGGAGTCGGTCGAGGAGATTCGTCAGGTGATCGAAGGGTTGCAAAAGGGCACGCGGAACGTAGTGGACTCCATGCACGATGGTCACCGGCAGGCTCAGGGTAACGTCGAGCATGTAGGTAAAGCCGTGTCGGCCCTGCGTCAGATCGGTGATGCCGTCTCCGTCATTACGGAAATGAACCTCCAGATTGCCAGTGCCGCTGAAGAGCAGAGCGCCGTGGCGGAAGAGATCAATCGTAACGTCAGTGGTATCCGTGAGGTCACGGAGTCGCTTTCAGGGCAGGCGGAAGAATCCGCGCGGGTCAGCCAGTCGCTGAACGCGCTGGCCAACCATCAACAGACCCTAATGGATCAGTTCAAGGTGTAACCGCGAAGGCCGCCCTCCGGGGCGGCTTTTCATTTTTGACCGTCTTTTACGGTACCGTACTATCCCGCCTGCATCTCGTATACAAACTCCCGCTCCCCGGTTACGGAAAAGCCGAGCCGTTCGTAAAGCCGCTTGGCTGGGTTGTTCTAAAGTACGGTCAAGACCACCGGTATGGATGCACACCGCGCTTCATGCAACAGGTTTGTCACCAGGGTGGTGGCAATACCGTTGCCCTGTTGCTCCGGGATGATTTGGAGCTGAAGCAGTTTCCACGCACGGTCCGATTTCACTACCTTGATGAGCCCTATGGGTGTGTTCTCAAGCACTACCAGTTGGCCACTTTCAAGGTGCGCCCGTATCCGCGCCTTGTGCTCCTCTTCGGAGCGCTGCATACCGGCTGCGACTTCGTAAGGTACGAGCGCGCGTCCCCTTAAATCGAGAAGAAAGGGCACATCCGCTTCTGAAGTCGGTTTGAGTATCATCGTATCCATACGGCTCTCCCACGGTAGGTCTTGCAGGGTTGGATGTTTTGTTCAACCTTTCATACGGATTTACGCTACTGGAATAGCGGCTCTGGGCCGACTGTATGACACTGCAAGGCAGACAGTTGCCATAACAAAGAACAGTAATGAGGCGCTTAGCACGCCTGTATAGCCATAGGCAGGATAGACCCAGCCCGCCACCGCCGATCCAAATCCAATGCCGCAAAACATGAAGGAAGCCGTCAGCGCCAGGGCGATACCGCGTCGTTCCGGCATACGCTCGACTACCCGCCGTTGCTGTGACGGCCATACCACATCCGTAGCGAACGCCCACAAAACCAGCACAGGCAGCAGCCAGCCCAGGCGAGCGGGACCGTATCCCAAGAGTAGAAGCGTTACGGCCAGGAGGCTGATTCCGGACAGAAGCATATGCTCTGCACTGTAACGTCCGGCAGCCCGTGTCACGAACAGGTTGCCTGCTACGCCCGCTATGCCCAGCACGGCCAGGGCAACAGACACGTCTTCTGGCCCACCGTGATACACATCGCGGATGATGGGGGACAGAAACGCATAGGTAGAAAACACGCCTGAAGTGATGAAAAACACCACCAGAAAGGTACTGAGCGAACCAAGGCGTGTGAGCAGGGATACAACCGTTGAAACCGCGATGCGCTCACCTTGCACATGGTCGGGAACGAATCGGGCAATCAGAAGGGCAGTCATGAGGCCCGCGACGCTCAGCATCAGATAAAGCGAGCGTACGCCCCAATGCTGAGCGATCCAGGCGGCCAAGGGAATGCCTGCCATCCCGGCCACGCTCAATCCCAACAATACAATGGCAATGGCGCGGCCTTGCTGGGCCCGGTCAACCAGGGCTGAGCCCAGTGCACCTAATACCGGACCGATAAAGCCTGCGCCCAATCCCATAAGAACGCGAGCCAGCACCAGTACGCCGTAATTTGGCGCCAGTGCGAAAAGAAGCGAAGCGCTGCTGAACAGGCCCAGGCCAAGCAGAACCTGCCGCCGTCTGGGTAGATGTCCCAAAACGACCTGCAGCAGGGGCGCAGCCAGGGCAAAGGTGATGCCGAAGAGGGAGATCAGGTACGCGCTTTGGGTATCGGTCAGCAACCATTCCTGGGAAATCTGCTGCAGACAGCCAACCACGGACAAAGCACCTACCGCCTGGACGAAATACGCAAAACTCAAGGATCGCAATGCAAGCAAGGTGGGTGGCGCGATAAGACCTTTCATGAGCGTCTCCAGTGAATCACCCAGGCCACCCGTGGCGAGTAGCCTGGGGCGTATTCAGCCGACAGGAATAGGGTTGGCAATCAGGGATTGGTTGAACTGCTCTACCAACGCATGCTCATTGGGACCAGGATTGGCGCGGAAGGCCGCAACACGATCGACAATGACTTCCGTTTCAGCGCTTTGCAGCTTCTCCAGAATCTCCGTAATGAATTCATCCAGCGGCATGGCGCGTGGATCACCACTCTTGTGAGTGAGATCGGTATCGACCCATGGCGGTGCGATTTCCAGCACCTTTACTGACGTATCCCGAAGCATGAAGCGCTGCGACAGGCTATAAGAGTGAATCGCCGCCTTGGTGGCGGAGTACAGTGCGGTAACTGCCAGCGGTACATAGGCCAGAATCGAACTGTTGTTGATGATGTACGCTTCGGGCTGCCGCTTTAGATGTTCTACAAATGCAGCACTGACCCTGACCGGACCCAGGAGGTTGGTCATGAGCAGCTGCACCGCCTGTTCATCGTCCAGTGCGCCGGAGGCCGCATTATCGAACGGCATGACGCCGGCATTGTTGATGATGATGTTAAGGGTAGGGTGGCGTTCGATGACTGTTTGAGCGACGGCTTTGATCTGCTCGGGGTCGTTGATATCCAGCGCGATGGTGTCGATACCGGGATTAGCCCTGGCGACTTCATCGAGCAGTGCTTGGCGTCTGCCCGCAACGATAACCTTGTTCCCACGTTGATGAAAGGCTTCGGCCAGTGCACGACCAATGCCAGACGTACCGCCAGTGATGAAGATAGTGTTTCCGCTTGTGTTCATGGTGAAGTCTCCTGGTTGAATGTAGAAGTGATCAGTACGAGGCGTAGCGGGAGGCAGGCGTATTGCTGGAGAGCTGCGTGGCCAAGGCCTGGCGGGCCGCTTCAAGGGCTTCCCAGCGTTCGAGGGCGTGCAACGAGGGGATAGTGATCAGCTCGCCCTGGTCAAAGCCGGCCAGCGCTGCTTTCACCAGGTCTTCCGGTGACATGACGATGCGTTTGTCGAGGTTTTCCAGCGGCAGACCGCCGATATCCCAGAATTCAGTGGCCGTAGCGCCGGGCAGGACGGCCTGTACGCGGATGCCTTTGTCGGCCAGCTCATGGCTCAGAGACTGAGAGAACGCCGTCACGTACGCCTTGCTGCCGCCGTAGACGCCATTGAGGATCTCTGGTGCAAGGCTGACGATGGAGGAGATATTGATAATGGCGCCCTTGCCGCGGTGGACGAATCCCGGAACGGCAGCGTAGGTAAGGCGAGTGAGTGCCGTCACGTTCAGGTCAATCATTCGCACCATCTGCTCGATATCGCTCCCAAGTAGTGGGGTGTGAGTACCGATTCCGGCGTTGTTGACCAGAAGGGTGATGCTGGCGTCTTCCTTGAGCTTTGCCTCAACGGCTGCTAAAGATGATTTATCGTTGAGATCGGCAGGCAGGACCTCCACGGCTCGTCCGGTCAGCGTGGCGATGCGCTCGGCTTGGGTGTTGAGTCGCTCACGATTGCGGGCAACCAGAATCAGGTCATAACCGCGACGGGCCAATTGCTTGGCGTATACCGCGCCGATACCGGAAGAGGCGCCAGTGATGAGTGCAGTGCCTTGATGAAGAGTGTTCATGATGCTGCTCCGTTTGGGTGGGTGTGGAGGCATCATGCAGTGAATTGACCGCGACCTAAATGACGTTTATGGTGCGTTTTCAGGACATCGTCAGGGAGACGATCATGCACCGAGTAGGCTACATGCTGTCAAACGGGTTCCAGATCCTTTCACTGGCGACGCAAACGGTTTTCGAATATGCCAACGTGGTGGCAGGCGAGCCGTTCTACGAAGTCGAGAATTTCTCGCTGGAGGGCGGCGAGGTCCGCTCCTCGCTTGGCCTGACGGTGGGTTCCCGGGCACTCGGGCCCAATAGCCAGGCGGATACCTGGATCGTGGCGGGGGTAAACAACCCACTGGCTGCACCATCACCTGACGCTGTGCTTGGTTTTATTCAGGACGCCAGTACCCAGGCGCGCCGGATGACCGCTATTTGTACCGGTGGCTTTGTGCTGGCGGAAGCCGGGTTGCTGGCAGGGCGGCGTGCAACCACCCATTGGGCGTATGCGCGGGAGTTGCAGCGGCGTTACCCTGATATCCGTGTCGAGGAAGATCGTATTTATATCACGGACGGTCCGATGTGGACGTCAGCCGGGATGACGGCAGGGCTTGATCTGACGCTTGCAATCGTGGAAAAGGATCTGGGTAATGAGGTTGCCCGGTCGGTAGCACACAAGCTGGTCATGCACCAACGACGTGCCGGTGGTCAGAGTCAGCATTCCGAAATGCTAAACCTTGCACCTAAGTCTGATCGTATCCAGAACGCCCTGAACTATGCCCGACAACACCTGAGCCGCCCTTTGAGCGTGGAAGAGCTGGCTGAATCCGTTCACCTCAGCCCGCGTCAGTTCAGCCGTGTCTTTACTGCGGAAACGGGCCAATCACCTGCCAAGGCTATCGAGAGTCTTCGCCTGGAAGCGGCTCGACTCATGATCGAGCAAAGCCGTCACTCGTTGGATGTTATTGCCAAGGAAACCGGCTTTCGTGATCGCCGCCATATGCGAGAGGCCTTTATACGTGGCTTCGGCATGCCACCACAGGCAATACGGCGAGGTAATGCGATGACTGAAGAGATGCTCTGAAGGGAAGGGCGCATACAGCCGTGCGGCAAGATGCTTGGCAATATTCAATCGGTTGGAAGCATAAAAAGGACTGGGAATAAGCCAACTCTACCGATTTGAATAAAACGGTTAGGCTCTTCATGCCGCCAAGCCATGACGCCTATTGGCCCTGTAATTGTAAGAAATTGTTCTGTTGTTTCAGCCACTTGCTCTAGGTTGCGCCTTTCCAGTCAGGCATAGACTCTCATCTAGGTTGCACTTTACTTTCTATAGTCATACGATGTCGTACAACAAGTAACGATTATTCCTTAGCCACGTACGCCATCAAGCAAGGTGCAACAAAAATGACTCCA